>CAVCDW010000064.1:13758-24814 GCA_963601055.1 Elusimicrobiaceae bacterium | reverse complement strand
TAAAAGAGGCTCCGGGTTCGATTCCCCGAGCTTTTTTCGTTGAAAATGAAGAAAAGGAGCTGTGAAACTCATTTTTCAAAAATTGAGTTTTTTCACAGCCCCTTAATGATTATATATTATATTACCAAGCAGCAGGTTCTCCATCTACATAGTACCAATAGTTATATGTAGTATCAGTTGGTTCAGTTTCAGAATAGAAATATTTATTATCTCCAAACAGTTTTATATTACCACCAAGATTTATATCATACCATTCTTCTCTTGTACCTTTAAAATATATAGTATTTAAATCATTACAACATTCGAAAGCACTATTCCCTACTATACTTGTTACACTATTTGGTATTGTAATACTTGTAAGACTACCACAATTATAGAAGGCATAATTACCTATTGAGGTTACACTATCACCTAGCGTTACTGTTATTAAGTTTTTACAGTCATAAAATGCATAATTATGTATTTTAGCAGCGCTTGTTATTGTTACTTTAATTAATGAACTTGGTACGTACGTACTATTTTCATTAAAGTTTCTTGCACCAAATATATATCCTAAATATGTAAAACCTATACTTCCACCACCTACAAATGGTAATGTTATTTCTTTTAATGATGAACATCCAGAGAATGCAGAAACACCTATAGAGGTTAGGTTATCAGGAATTGTTACACTTGTTAAGCTTGTACAATCATAGAATGCGGAATCACCTATTGTGGTTACTTTATTATTAGCAATATAAGATGGTATTACAACAGTTGTTTGCTCATCAAGATAGTCAAGATACTTGACAATTGATACGGTGTTATCACTATATAAATTATACGTAAATTATAGTGAACACATTAGCTTTTCTAATAACCTGATTCAATTTCATAATCGAACTACCTTTCATAATAAAATCCTTAAAGTCTTTCCAATAACTTGATGCAACTTTAAGGTGTTCAGTATATCCTATGACATGAAAAACCGGCTACTCTAAAATCCATTAGAATAGTCGGTGTCTTTATAAAATATGGTTGTTACAGTGCGTTGATTTCTTTTTCCAATTCGCTAACTGCGTTCATAACAGTCTCAAAGGTCGGAACATCACCATAGAGCATATCCATCATTGCTTCGTAATCTGCAGCCAATGCTGCAAAGCGATACTCTGGTGGAACCAGCTTCAAAGTGCCTGGAACAGCTTCCTGGTACTTTGCCCAAGACCTCGGATAGAACTTCATTTTGAAGTCCACTACCGTTTTCAGTAGTTCCATATGAGCAAAGGCAGTTTCCTTCACAGGCGTCATGGACATGCGGTACAGGTCATAGTAATGCCGGGAATAACGCTGTGGCATTTCTGAGTGCTCAGGTCTGTTCGCCTCGTGGTGTAGAATCGTTGCCTTTTCCCATAAAGTCCGCTCCGGTGCAACTGTCAGAATAGCTGTATCTTTTTGTGCAAATACTTTAGGGTAATAGGTTGCTGCATAAGGCTCAATCTGAGCCATTTTTGCTGGCGTCCAAGCGGCCAGAGCACCGATCTCCAAACGAATAATCTGCAAGGTAGCAGAATTCGTAAACAAGTGCGGATACGCAAAGATAACTGTCTGCTTATCCTTTTCATCTATGTAAATGTTCGTCTCACAACCAAGCTCCTGAGAGAGCTCGGCCTGAATGGTGGGGCAAAACCTCTCTACAAGGAAAACTTCAGCTCGTGCATTGGCTTCTTTGTTGAACGCATCTTGCTTGGTGTTGGAGCGCTTTTCCCATGGTTCGTCCCTACCATATCCAAGCACCCGCCAGTCCAAGATTAGATCAATGTCTTCAGAAAAACGACTAATCAGTTTGAAAGCCTTGGAAAGGCTGGTGCCTCCTTTGAAGGTGATAGCGTTTTTCCATGGTGAGCGGTGGAACAGATAATCAAGCGTATAGCATACCCAAAAATCTTTTTCTACGATGGCATCATTTAAGCCCATCTTATCTGCTGTATTTCTGAACAATTCGCGTTGGTCACTTTCCGGCAATCGTGCTACATTTCTCATTTTGTGTCACCTCCACACATTTTTCGTATCGTATCATAAACCCAGTCCGTGGATTCGGTTGCCTCTTTCAGACAGGCTTGTTTTTCATCTTCGGACAGTTTTTCACAAAGCATCTGTATGATTTCTGGCGTTACATTGGTTTTCCCAAAAGTTTTCAACGCCTGGATCACCATGCTCGTCATGTAAGACAGTCCGGTAATTTCCTTGTTAGTCCTATGCTTAAATTCTAGTTTAGTGGAATTCCATTCATAGGTCTTATATGGGCCGTCGCTGATGTATGACCAGACCGCTGTTACCTGTGTAGAGAGACCCAGCAGGTTCAGTGCTGTATTTCCGCATGGAGCAATAGTCCAGTGGTAACTTCGCGCCAATGCCTTTGCAACAGCATCCGGGTCAGCCGCTACATATTCATCAAGTAGCTTGCTGTACTTCGGCTTTTCGTAGACGCCTCTGATAATTCTGCGTATAATGCCTGATTGGTAAAGACGCTTCAATCCTTGACGAATTGTTGCGGTGTCCGCAATATCTGCAAAATCAGAAGCAACAAAAACTGTACCATCATGAGCGGCAAGAATCCGTGCCCGTATTTCCTGCATATATCCATTGTCCATAGCCGCGCCTCCTTTAATGATGTCACGAATATTATATACTATACGTGACATAGTTTCAATACACACCTCATGATTTTTACTTTATTATTTCCAAATCTTAAAGTCTATTTGGAGAGCAAGACATAGCATGGGCTGGCTATGAATGTATCGTGTCAAGAGTTTTATATATTTTTCGTGACATTCTCATTCTTACGCACTCAACAAGCAGATTCAGTCAACATCAGGCATACGTTTGGCTCACAGTCGCTTGGTATCAGAAGGTACAGACATTCTGCGAAGACTGTGCGTTTGCCCTCAATCTCCATATGCGTAACCCTTGTATAAGTGATACTCGATATTGAATAGAATGAGTGGAAAGTTTGCTGTGCCTACAGCTGGGCAGTGATGATTAGATCCCGGTCAATGCTACGTTTCAGGTCCAGCAGAGATTTATAAAACTGTACCTCCGTCCGGTAGCGCCGTTTGTCCAGTTGATTCAGATCCATACTGAACCGCCCAGGGCAGCTCTCATACACATGGAAATCCGTGTGGTAATAGCAAAGCACTCTAGATTGGTCATAGCGGAGAGCCATCCGTATCATTTTCAAAATCAAACCGTCAGAGCGAATCACTCTTGCCGGACTTATTTGGACTGGCGTTGAAAGCCGCTAAGAGTTCTACCACATAGCCGTCCCGCATATTGTAGACTTAGACAATGGTGCTGCTGTCAGAAAAATTCACCCTGCATATAGTAAAATAAAATCACCCACTTAAGTGTCAAATCGCAATTCAAAATTTACCATTGTTAAAGTCAATATCAATCATAAGGTTGTAAGGAGTATAACGATTAAAATATAAAAATCATTACAGCAATGTTAATATATCTAAATAAACTTATAGTAAACCCTAAGTTCTTCTAGTACCCCGATTCAATTTCATAATCGAACTTCCTTTCATAATAAAATCCTTAAAGTCTTTCCAATAACTTGGTCTAACTTTAGGGGTTCACTATGTTTACATTTTCAATTTTTAAAATTAAAAGAAGGCATCTGCCTTCTTACTAACTATCATATAATGATTAAGTTTTATCTATATTTTCATAAATTATATCAAGAAGTTCTTTAGGAGTTACTATGAAAGATTCTTTAGGAAAATGTTTTATATTTCCAGTAACAAGCATAGAATCTCTTTCTTCATTTGATTTCATTGTAACTTCATAGAACACTCTATCTTTTTCATCTGGAAGTTCAATATCAATATGTTCTTCATCAACTGAAATAGCATATTTTACAATGCCTTTGACAATTTTGTTAACTATACTAATAGATAAATGAAATTTGGAACGAGATAGCACTTCTGTATATTCCGATACAATTTTTTCATTTATTAAAGGAATAATTGTTCCTTGCTGAATCAAATTATAAATAAAACCTGGATTTGAGTCAGGCTTAAGTGCCGAACTAACTATAACGTTTGTGTCAATAACTACATAGAACTTCATTTGTTTTTAGCTTCTCTTTCAACTCTTGCTAATCTAATTTCTTCATTAATTTCATCAAGAGTCATTTCTGAGTTACCATTTTCTCTAGAGATTCTTCCAGCTTCCAAGAGAGCTTTCATCCCTTCAGATTGTTCATTGTCTAAAACCATATTAAATGGAATACCATTGTTAGAAATCAATCTTGCAATACACATACGTAAATATGTTTGTAGATCAATCCCTAATTTGTTGCATATAATCGAAGCTTGTATTTTTGAAGTTTCGTCTAATCTAAATTGTACCAAATTGTTAGCCATATCAATTCATCTCCTTATGATTATATTATATGCATATAATTTAAAATATCAAGCGGTTGTCATCAATTGTTTGCATTTGTATGATTATTTTGCGATAAACTTAAAATGGCTATATTTTATAATATTTTATTATAATTTATTAAATTAATAACAATCAAGGATTCTTTTTTTTATGTCATTAGAAGTTCCATGTAATTAATGTAAACATCATCGAGTATTATTGTTATTGCTTAGGAAAAAAAGGGGCTGTGAAACTCATTTTTTCAAAAATTGAGTTTTTTCACAGCTCCTAATAATAATTAAAGCTCCATATAATTTCCACCATGCGTTTTAGATTTATAAAGTTTACTATCCGCAATCTTATATGCTTCATCGAATGTTATTGTTGAATCCTTTTCAACATAACAATATCCAACAGATACACTAACACGATAATTTTCATCACTTGTTAATCTATTTTTATCTACTTCTTCAAATATCTTATTCGCAAAAAACATAGGATCTTTTTCTTCTGTACGATAAAATATCGCGAATTCATCTCCACCAAGACGCATTACTACATCATCTTTTCTAGCACATTTTTTTAGAGCCTCTGCTGTTTTAATAATAGCCTCATCTCCAATAAAATGTCCCCATTTATCATTAATTAATTTAAATTTATTAATATCCATGATAATAAATAGGCCGCATGATCCATTTAAAACAGCTTCCCTTATAGTTTTTTCTCCATAATATCTATTAGACAATCCTGATAAGGAATCTACTTCAGATAATATTTTAAGTTGCATAGTAACACTACTTAAATGATTAGATTGTAGTGCAAACATAAAGAAATCTACAGAGAATATACAAGCACATACACCAAGGTTTCTAATATTAAATATACTTTCAAAAATCATTGAAAAAGTACAATAGATAAAGATTGTAGTCACAAGTAATGTGTTAATCTTTCTAGAATCTTTGTCGCAAGTATTATTTGTAAAACTACTTCAACCAAATAGAATATAGTCACAACTTAAGACGCATAACCTAAAAGTCCTCTATGGAAAATGTTAGCTTCATCAAAATAGAATACTAAATGCTTACTTGGCTCAAGAGCAATCATTTCGATTACAAACAATATTGCATATGGAATTAAATCAAAATATCGTTTCTTGTCGTTTTTTGAAGGACCATACTCTCTAATTAGCATTATGAAAGGATATACAAGCATAGGTCTTACTAAATATCCACATACAGATAAGAATGTACGCCAATATGAATAATGTTTAAACTCCGAGAACATAAATTCAAGATTATAAGTAATAAGTCCAAACATTTCTAAAACAATCGCTAGGTAAAAAGCTTTTCTATCGTTTTTATAAAAATTCTTACTATAGAATAATATAACTATTTGGAATACAAGCCCAAAAATTGGCGCAAAATTATATTCAATAAATTGTTCTAGTTGCACATATCACTCCTTACGAATATAAATTAAATACCGATGGTATTTATATCATTAAAACTAGTTTTAGTCAATATTTATAAATCCATACCACGTCAATCTCATATTTAAATTTCACATTAATTAACATTTAACAATTTTTTATTAGGTAAATATTCTCTTGTAAATCCTCAAATAATCTAGTATCAAATACTGTTATCTTGTATTCATGTTTCAAATATTCACCAATATATAATTATTATACATCATTTTAAATTAGATATTTAATAGTTTATAATTATTAATTATAATATAGTTAAGGTGATATTATGGTACGTTTTTCTCTTGTAGGTACAGGCTACCGCTCAGAGTTTTATGCAAAAGCTTCATTAGAAAACAAAGATTTAGATCTTGTTTGTTGGCTTTGTAGGAATGAATTTAAATTAAATACTCTTCATGATAAATATAATATTCACACAACACTTTTTGAAGATGAAATGTTAAGCATGAAGCCTGATTTTATTGTAGTATGTGTTGATAAACAACATATTTTACAAACCGCAATATATTATGCAAAAAAAGGATTTCCCATTCTTATGGAAACTCCTTGTGCACTAACTCTTGATGATTTAAAAGAGTATAGAAACGCAATTAATTTAGGTCTTAAAATTCAGGTGGCGGAACAATATATAAAGACTCCTTATATATCTAAATTAATTAACGAAATTAATTCAAATATAATAGGTAATATAGAATCTTTAACCTTGTCTTATGCTCACGACTATCACGCTATATCAATAGCTCGTGAAATATTAAAATCAAAAGTTCGCAGAATATATGGTAATGAGTTCAATTTTAAAACTACAAGATATGCTGATAGGTATAACATCTACCATGATGGTGTTATTGTGGATTCAAAAGAGAAACATTTAACCATAGAATATTATAATAATAAAGTTTTATTTTATAACTTCACAAGTGAAGAATATCGTTCACCAATAAGAAATAGATATGTAAATATTCGTGGTGATAGAGGAGAGATTATAAATGATACTATTTATTATTTAGATAATGATAATATGTTTAAAACCAAAAAAATCAAATATAATCATAATATCGATCAAGATTTATATGCAATTACTAAAATACTTATTTTAATGAAAAAATATATTACTAAAGGTATTGAAACATATAAGAATGAATATGCATTAGATGATTCTTATGTTTCAATAAAAATTAATGATGCTATTAAAGAAAATAAAATAATAGAATGTGAGGATATAACATGGATATCGCAATAATTGGAGTAGGTTCTCAAGGATTTAAATACGCAAAACTTATTAAAAATGAAGTTGACGGAATGAATATAAAAGCCTTCGTTAGAATAAACGATGTTAGACTTAAAGAATTTAATTGTGATGATATTTATGTCACAAAAGATTTAAATGATTTATTAAACAAGATTGATAATAATAAAATACATATAGATTCATTTATTATAACAACGCCTCATAAATCACATAAAGATATTGCGCTTGAGGCTTTTAAAAGGGGTATAAACGTACTTTGTGAAAAACCTTTAGGAATTAGCGTAAAAGACGCAAAAGAGATGAATGTAGCATATTTAAAATATAAAGAAAAATATAATAATTTATTATATGGTATTATATACCAACAAAGATTATTAAACGATTATAAATATATTAAAGATGTTATTGTAAGTAATAAATACGGTAAAATTTTAAAAGTAAATATTATAAATAATTCTTACTTTAGACCTAATAGTTATTACACTTCTTCTTCCTGGCGCGCTACATGGGAAGGGGAAGGTGGAGGTCTTCTTATAAATCAAGCATCACACAGTCTTGATATTATTTATTACTTATTTAATATGCCTAAATCTATATATTCTAAAATAAGCACTAAAGTACATAATATTGAAGTTGAAGATAGTTGTGATGCGATTATGGAATATGATGATTTTAATATATCTTATGAATCTTCTACTGCTGACGCTTTCAATAGATTTCATTTAGAAATATTATTTGAAAACGCACTACTAGTAAAAGATAATGATAAATTATCTTTATCTATCCTAGATAAACCATACAACGATTATTTATTAGATGACAATATGTTTGTTAAACCAAAATATGAAACAACAGATATCAATTTAGATAAAAATCTAAATGTATATAAAGAATTATTTATAAACTTTACTAAAGGTATTACAATACCTGGAATGGAAGGTATATATAGTTTATATATGCTAAACGCAATGTATTTATCTTCTTTTTCGAATAAAGAAATATCATTAGAGAATGATATAGATAATTTTATTTTAGAATATGATAAATTATTAAATACATTATGTAATAAAGATTAATTGAAAATATAATAATTATGATTTATAATCAATAAAAAGTGAGGTATTATTATGGATGTTTTCGATAAAATTATAAGTGGTGAATTCTCATCAAAAAAAGTATATGAAGATGATGACGTACTAGCAATTCTTGACTTATCACAACAAACTAAAGGACATACTCTTGTAATCCCTAAAAAATGTGTTAAAAATATGCTAGAGATTGATGTAGAAACATTAAATAAGGTTATGACTGTAGTTCATATGTTATGTAAGAGTCTTAAAGAAAGTCTTTCTTGTGATGGATTTAATATTGTAAATAACTGTAATGAGGTTGCAGGACAAACTGTTCCTCATTTCCACGTTCATATTATTCCAAGATATAATGATGATAATTCTAAATTATTATTTGTTAATGATAAAACTAAAGTTGAAGGACTAGAAGCAAACAACGAAGGGAAATATGATCTAGATTCTATTCTAGATGAAATTAAAAAATAATGTTGCCTAAAAGAATTACTACAATATATAAAGCATTCGCAAATCTTTATGGTGCCATACTTTCTGATGATGCATACTTTATTCTTAAAAAATATTATCCTGATTTAAAAAAGAGTGAATTAACCCAAAGTTTAAAAGAAAAAAACAGGATTAAAACCTTAGGTTATATGATTTTTAAGACAGAAAAAAATAATAAATATGTAATAACTAATCAATATTTTGATTTTGAAAGAATAGGCTCTGTTTTATCTCAAACATATATTAAGCAATATTATGTTTATGATAATGTTGATGATTTCTTAAAATATTCTGATTCTACATATTGTGAAGCTACAAAAGAATATATGATGTTATATTCATACTTACAAAATAGTATTCATTTAGATTTGGCTGAAATTAACAAATGGTTTAATAAAGTTCTATTTTATAATCGCACTAATATAGGTGATATGCAATCTATCATTAGTGTACTAAATTATAAGTTTGACAATCAAAACCAAATTTTTGAATTTTTAAAATTATATCAAAATTTTATAAATAATTTAAGAATTCCTGATAACCTAGGACATACTCCTATAGAATTAAAAGATTAGATAAAATTAAAAAAGTTATGTGTAATGCTTTCTTATAAAAAGACATTTCACATAACTTTTTATATTTTTAGACTATTGCTTAATTTAGTAGTTGTTCGCTACATACTTGAAATAACATAACGAGTGCAAATAAGCATTTTGCGTTACTTTCAACGGTCCTGTTGTGGGGACCTTTTTATTTTTTATGAAACATTTTGTCCAAATTTCATTTCTTGTGCTTTAATCGCAATACTTTTTAAATCATCCATCTTCTTAAACAACGTATTATTTAAAACCTTATATGCATCAACTTCTAAATCATCTAAACCATCTGATTCAAGTATGTTTTGACATATTTGATAAACATTACCTTTAAGACTATTTAAATAATCTTCTTTAGTTATTGCGTCCGATGATATAAATATAGTAATAAAATCTAATATTTCAGTTGTAAATGACGCAATCACTTTATGTAAAAATTTATTTTTATCCTCTACGCCTTTTAACATTGACCAACCTATTTTACTTCCAACTTTTTTACTTAAAATTTTTAATATATCATTTTCTACTACAATATTCTTTAAGAATTCTATTTCAATATCAGTTATTTTATTATCTAATAAAATCATTTGGCATAGTGCTAATTGCACTATTATCTCATAACCATAAAGTAGTTTATTTTCATCTACTTTAGTATCTATAGCTAATTGTTTTAACATATTACGTTCATCCATATATAGATAAAATGCTTTATTAAATGCTTCCTGTTTAATACTCATTCTACCCCTCCTTATAAAAATCTATTATTTCTTTTTCTAACTCTTCTTCGTTAGAAATTTTTGTTTTCCTAATCCAATGTTCAGGCATTAAGCCTTTATATATATTATACGAATATCTTTCATCAATAAGAAGTACTATACCTCTATCACTTTCACTTCTTATAACTCTTCCTGCTGCTTGTATTACCTTCGTAAACCCAGGGTATGTATATGAGAAATCATATCCTTTACCAAATAGTTCATCAAAATATTCTTTTTCTAAATTATTTACGATATTAATCTTAGGAACTCCTACTCCTACGATTATTACACCTTTAAGTAAATCACCTATAAAATCAAGCCCTTCACTGAATGCTCCACCTAGAACAAAAAGTCCTAAATGAGGTGTTTTAGTATCCTTAAATTGTTCAAATATTTGAATTCTATTTTCTTCTTTTAAATCCTTATTTTGAATTATTATTGAATAATCATCAATATCAAAATTATTTAAAAATAAATCCATATATTGATATGATGGAAAGAAAATAATATAATTTCCTTTTTTTGTATTTAAAAGAGTTTTTGTTAAATCTACAATAGATTTTATAGTCTTTTCTCTATCCTTATATTTTGTAGATATCTTATCATCTATTATAACATCAAGATTTAAAGGATCAAATGGTGATTTAAGGTTCATATACTTCCCTTCATTTTTTGTTAGAAGTTCCATATAATAATTAATTGGTGTCATTGTTGCGCTAAACAAATGACATCCACCCACTTTATGTTTAATAATATCGTACGTGTATTCTCTTGCGTCTAAGCATACAATACTAAGTAGCACATCATTATTCTTTTCTTCAATTATGAATCTATGCGCATCGCTATAGATATCCGCAATATTTATGAAATCTAATATTTCATAATATATTAATGATATCTCATCTCTTTTTTCTTTATTATTATCATCAGATAATACTATTTCAAGTTTTTGTTTTATGTTTAATAATATATCATAAATATTATTA
>CAVCDW010000064.1:0-13684 GCA_963601055.1 Elusimicrobiaceae bacterium | reverse complement strand
TATTATCTAATAATTTATTATAATATATTGATTCAACCATTATATTATGATACTTATTTAATATTTCATCTAAATCTATAATATCATTATATATTAAATTTGTAAGAGATGGCATTATTTCTAAAAGTTCATTTAATCTTTTAAAACTAAATACTTTAGAATACATATCTCTTGCGCGTGATACTAGGTTATGTGCTTCATCAATTAATACTTTTACCTTATACATACTATCGTCAAAATAACGTATTAAATGGGCTTTAGGATCAAAAATATAATTATAATCACATATTATAACATCACATAGTTCTGATAGGTCTAGCGAGAATTCAAATGGACATATTTTATAATTCTTAGCTATTTCAAAAATAACTTGTGGTGTATATAAATCATATGAATTATATGCATATTCTAGTGCTTCACGAAGTCTGTTGAAATAACCTTTCGCATACATACATTTCGTAGGATCACAAACTTGGGTATCATTAAGGCAGCTTTTAGCTTTAGCAGTAATTGATATACCTTTTATTTTTAATCCTTTATCTATTAAAAGTTTTAAAGATTCTTCCGCAACTTTTTTACCTGTTGATTTACCTGTAAGATAAAATAGTTTTTCTCGATCATTTTTTAAAGCTTTTAGCCCTGAAAAAATAGATGCCATAGTTTTTCCTATACCAGTAGGCGCTATAGTATATAAAATCTCATTATGACTTAAGGTGTAGTAAGATGCTTTCATCATATCACGCTGTCCATTACGAATTTTGTCATACGGAAATTTTATTTGTTTTATAGTATCTATTCTATCTTTTTTCTTCTCTTCTACTATATTTATCCATTCGATGTATCTATTTATACTTTCATAAAAGAAATCTTTTAATTCATCATATGAAAACAAAATATCAAATGATTTTGTTTTATAAGATGAGATATTAATATATGTAAGACGTAATCTTATCTCATTAAGTTCATAAAGATCCATATACATATATCCATATAGTTTTAACTGTGCTAGATGTTCATTATGATAATCTATATCAATAAAATCAAGTTTTAATCTTGTTGATTTTATTTCTTCTAAAACTATACCTATATCTTCTTTTAAAACACCATCAATACGTCCTGACAATTCTATTTCATCATCATTTACTTTTACATTATTTTTTATAAAAAATTCTTTTTGGCTTTTTTCATTATATTGTTTTTGTAAGTACTGATGACATTTAGTACCTTCTGTGGCAGAAGTATTAGAAAAAAAGTCTTGTGATAAATCACCAGATGCATATAAGAAATATGCAATTTCTCTTACTCCTACAACAATTTTCATATTATTCCTCTACTACATTTTTAAAATTACAATTTACCATTTTATAATTTATACCTTTTGATACGTATAAATCATAAAATTCTTTATCTAAAATACCTTTTGTGCTAGGTCTTAAATCAAGACCTTTTTTAGGCCATGATGTTTTATTTACAATGTTTAATGAAACATTATTTAATTCTATATTATCAATGTTATCACCATATATAATTACACCATTTTCAGAAGTAGCTTTAATATCGTTAAAACATATATTAGAAATATTACCTAATATAGAATCCTCATCTCTTTTTACGTTAGTAATAGATATAGCCTCCCCTTTACCCCACCAATGGATTGGTGAAAAACAATGAGTTTCTATCTCTATTCTTTCAAACTTTGCGTTATATATATTTCCACCATCTCTTTGCATCAACGATATTCCTCTATTCGAGTCATATATTTTAATATCGTGAAAATATATATTTTTAAAATCACCTACAGTCTCAGTTCCTATTTTTATAGCTGATGATGTGGATTTTAGAATACAATCATGAACCAACACATTTTCTGTAGGTCCATATTTTTCATTGTACTTTGTACATTTTAGTACTATACAATCATCTGCACTATAAATACTTGAATTTCTTATTATAACATTCTTACAATGATCTGGATCTATTCCATCACAATTTGTGAATATTGGACTATTCTTAATGTTAATACTATCAATAAGTATTGTATCACATCCTACAAGATGTATTGTCCAAAAAGCGGACTTGCATATATTTATATTAGTTATTTCAATATTTTTTGAATTTTCTAGATAAATAAGTGGTGTTCTTGGGTAATAAATGCCTTCTATATGGTATTTTGTAACATGCCCTATAAAATATTCCTCACTACCATCAATTACGCCTAAACCATCAATTTTAACGTTATTTATGCCTACTCCATATATGAAATATGTGTTAGGATTACCATTATATGAACAATCATCCCATGTGTTTTCATATAATGTTTTATTTGTTGATTTAATATTATAAAAATCTTCTTTATTATCTGATAGTTTTAATCTAGCACCTTTTTCTAAATACACAGACGCATTATCACATAGTTTTATAGAACCACATTTATATATTCCTTCTTCTATTATTAATCTATCACCATTTGAAGCACATTCTTTTATTGCGCCTTCAATTATTTTAGAATCATTATGTATACCATCTTTATATGGTTTAAAACTTTTTAAATAAATATCCATTACTTCTTCTCCTTATTCGCAATACTCATAGCTTTCATCATCACAAATGCGTAGAGTTCAAAAAATACTAATAAAAGAGCTACTGATAATATAAGAATTGTTCTAATTACTTTATGGGTATCCCTATATACAAAGATTGATAATATTATTAGTCCTATGATTATTAAATTTAAAAGTATTGTTAATAATATATGTTTTAATTTCATTTTAATATTCCTTTATTTTTATTAATGCCATTTTTTTATAAACTATTAATTCTATATCATTTATTCCTTTATCCATTTGTTCTTTAAAAGTATTAAAATATGAATATGATATAGGTTCGTTTTCTACAATATATGATAAATCATTATACATAAATTCATAAGTAATATAAGCACTTAATCTTCTTTTTCCTGATAGATCATTAAGTCTTATTATCCTACCCATTACTTTAGTACCATATTTTTTTACTTTTCTTGTTTTAGCATATTTTATTTCTAAAACTATTATTAATATTATGGTTAATACTTCTATTATTGAAATAATAATTCCTAATGTTAAATTTATGATATGATGATTTTTTTTGCTCATGTAGAATGAATATATTATAAAAAATAAAAATACTACAGATAATGCTATAAATATTGATTCTTTACCGCTTGTATATAAAGGTTTTACTTTCATAGAATCCTCCTGATTTTGATATTATTATATCATTTAATTATTGTATTTAAAATTAAAAACAATCAATTTGAAAGTTTCAAAAGTATTAAAAAAATGAGATATCAAAATATTGATACCTCATTCATATGATATATATATTTTAATTACTTTACAACTTCCCAATAACCACCTTTATTTGATCCAACACGCATTATAACTTTATCCTCTTGTAATTTAGTTAAGTGATATCTAATACTTGATTCAGAAACATTTAATAGTAATGCTAAATCTTTTCGTGAAAGTTTTCCATTATTCTTTAAATGACTCACAATTTCATCTTTAATATTTTTTTCATATTTTATTTTTTCTTTATTATTTTCTCTAATTTTATTATCAAATCCATTTTTATTAAAAGGAATTATTACATCAATAAAATATTCAGAAAATACATACGCATCTTCTCCGTATGCAGATACTACTGATGGAACACCATGTCCACTTTCTTCAGCAAAATTACATGCTCTAAAAATGTCAAATAATTGTTTATTTACAGGTTCACTTTTTCCCTTAATAAATTGTTCTTTTGTAAGTATTTTAGGAATTCCTCCAAATGATTCAATTTCCATTCTATTATTATAAACATAAATTCCTGGATGATTACTTTCACTCCATTTATTATGAACACATGCATTTATCCAAGCTTGTTCAAACGCTTCTGTATCAAACATCTTAATTTCTTTTCTAGGTATTGTATCAAGATTTACAAATGTTTGATTGATAGAATTAATATAATTTTTAGCTTGTTCCATTGCTAGTAACAAACATTTACCACCAAACTCTTCCCGTTTTAAATATTTTGTTTTATCAGATGAAGAGAAAGTCGCAACATTTATAACAATATCATTACTATCAGCTAAAATTTCAGCCAAGTAATTATATTCACCATCCTTTGTTAATAAATGATAATTTTCTAAAAACATATCATCTGATATGTGATTATTATTTGATATTAAATAATTTTTTAATATCTTAAATGTTAAATTCTTCCTACTTGATGGAATATCAATAATATTGACTTCTTTAATACATAAAAGTTTTATATAACGGTCTTGAATTTCTTCTGGCATTAAGCTTTTACATGATGATCCAATTCTAACAAAACAACCATTTTCTGATAATCCATATTTTTTTATATAAAATAATTTATTACCTTTATTAACGTGTATTACTACTACATCTTTTCCATTAATAACCTCATGTTTTTGTTTAACAAATTCAATACAACGTGGTGAAATTTGATCAGTAATAATATCAGATATTTTTCTCATTGTTTCATCAACATTTTCAATTCCTATTACATCACTTTTATCATTTACCCCTATATATATTTTTCCACCATCAGTATTTAAAAATGCTACTATTTCTTTTGGTAGTGAATTACTTACAATTTCTTTAAATTCGATTTTATTGTCTTCATTTATAAACATTATATCATCTCCTACAATAACATTATATAGTTTATACAACCAAAAAACAACCAGATAACAGCCCAAAAACAACCAGATAACAGCCAGAAAAAGTGAAAAACAACCAAAAAACAACCAGATAACAGCCCAAAAACAACCAGAAAACAACCAAGAAATTATTTTAAATTTAAAAAGGTTTATCTAAATCCTAAGATTTTTGATAAACCTAATATATTATTCTTCAGTTTGTTCTATTTCTTCTGTATTCTCATCATGTGGTACTACCGCAATTGTAGATACTTCTTGACCTGCTCTTAGATTTATTACTTTAACACCTTGTGTAGCACGTGATGTAAGTGATATATCTTTTGCGGCCATTCTAATTATTACACCTTTATTAGTTGTAATAATTAAATCCATTTCATTTGAAATTGCTGTAAGAGAGACAAGTTTACCATTCTTTTCTGTTTCATTGAATGTCTTTACACCCATACCACCACGAGTTTGTGATCTATACATAGATGCGTCTGTTCTCTTACCATATCCATTAGATGTTACTACAAGAATTTGATCATCTTCTTTATAAATTTTTGTAAGTCCAACTAGTGTATCACCATCACCTAAAGTCATACCTCTTACACCAGCTGCGCTACGTCCAATTTGACGAATTTGTGATTCATTAAATCTTATAGCTTTTCCATTAGAAGCTCCTAAAATGATTTCATCATTACCATCTGTTACAATTACAGATAATAATTCATCACCATCTCTTAAATCAATAGCTATAATACCATTTGATCTAATGTTTTGGAATTCTTTTAAAGAAGTTCTCTTAACAACACCTTTTTTAGTCGCAAAGAAGAAATTCTTATTAACATCTGTTAAATCTTTTAGTGTTGTGATTGTTTGAAGTTTTTCACCTTCACCAAACTTAAGTAGGTTTACAACAGGAAGACCTTTTGCTTGTCTTGTTCCTTCAGGAATTTGATATCCCTTAAGATCAAATATTCTTCCTAAATTTGTAAATACAATTAAGTGATCATGAGATGACATAGGAAGTATATGATCTACTACATCATTTGAGTTAGTTTTAATACCACTAACACCAACTCCACCACGTTGTTGAGCATGATATACATCTTGTCTCATTCTCTTAATATAACCACTCTTAGTTACAGTAATAACTACATCTTCAACTGGTATTAAATCTTCATCTTCAATATTTAAAGCAGTTGATAATGAAAGTTCACTTCTTCTCTTATCATTATATTTTTCTTTTATTTCAAGAAGTTCTTCTCTAATGATATTTAATCTTCTATCTTCACTTTGAAGAATTGCGTTTAAATCTTCAACTTCTTTTAATAAATCTTCATATTCTTGATATGTCTTTTCTCTATTTAATCCAGATAATCTACGAAGTTGCATATCCAAAATTGCTTGAGCTTGAATATCATCAAGTCCAAAACGATTCATTAATTGTTCTTTTTCACTACCATCTGTAGTGTTTCTAATAATTCTTATTATTTCATCAATATTATCTAGAGCTATCTTTAATCCTTCTAGAATATGTAGACGTTGTTCTGCTTTATCTAAATCAAATTTAGTACGTCTTGTGATTACTTCCATTTGATGTTTTAAATAAACTTCTAATGCTTTCTTTAAAGTTATACAACAAGGTTTACCATCAACAAGACAAATCATATTAATACCATATGAAATTTGAAGTTGAGTTAATTTATATAATTTATTTAATAATACTTGAGGATTTACATCATGACGTACTTCAATGACAATCTTTGTTCCATTTCTATCATTTGATTCATCACGTAAATCTACAATACCATCAACAAGTTTTAATTTTGTAACTTCACCAATACGTTCAATAAGACGTGCTTTATTTACAGTATATGGAATTTCACGAACAGTTATAATGTGATGTTTTTGAGCTTGTTCTGCTTCATAAATATCAACCTTAGAACGAATTATAATAGTTCCAATTCCTGTATCATAAGCATTCTTTAATCCAGCAGCTCCTAAAATTAAACCACCTGTAGGGAAATCTGGTCCTTTAATATATTGCATCAAAGTATCAGTATCAATTTCACTATTATCCATTAAGGCTATTACACCATCAATAACTTCACCAAGATTATGTGGTGGAATATTTGTGGCCATACCTACCGCAATTCCCATTGATCCATTTACAAGTAGATTTGGAAATCTTGCAGGAAGTATTGTAGGTTCTATTTCAGTCGCATCATAGTTATCAATGAAATCAACTGTATTTTTATTTATATCACGTAACATTTCCATACTAATCTTAGACATACGTGCTTCAGTATAACGCATTGCGGCAGCCCCGTCACCATCAACAGATCCAAAGTTTCCATGACCGTCAACTAACATATATCTAAAGTTAAATGGTTGAGCCATACGAACCATCGCATCATAGATAGATGAATCACCATGTGGATGATATTTACCCATAACTTCTCCGACAATTCTTGCGGATTTTTTATGAGCAGTATTTGAATAAACACCAAGTTGATTCATTCCATATAAAATACGACGTTGAACTGGTTTTAAACCATCACGAGCATCAGGTAGTGCACGCGCAACTATTACTGACATCGCATAGTCAAGGAATGAACTACGAACCTTTTGGGTAATAAGTACAGGTTCTACTTTATCATGTTCTTCTTTAATTATTTCTTCTTCTGATAAATTTTCATCATTTAAATTATTATCTTTATTATCCATAAGATTCTCCTACATCACATATCAATATTTGCGTAAATCGCATTTTCTTGAATAAATTCTTTACGAGGTCCTACATCTTCACCCATTAACATACTAAATGTTTGATCCGCAAGCATTGCGTCATCCATTTGGACTTGCATCAAAATTCTTGTTTTAGGGTCCATTGTAGTTTCCCATAATTGTGATGGATCCATTTCTCCAAGACCTTTATATCTTTGTACTTCAGGACGTCCACCCATTACTTTCTTGAAACTTTCAAGTTCATCATCTGAATATGCATAATTCATCTTTTTACCAACACTTATTCTATATAGTGGTGGTTTTGCAAGATATATATAACCTGCTTCTATAAGTTGTGGCATATATCTAAAGAAGAATGTTAAAAGAAGAGTCGCAATATGAGCACCGTCAACGTCGGCGTCTGTCATTATTACTATCTTATGATATCTTGCTTTTGATAAATCAAATTCATCACCAAATCCTGTACCTATTGCTTGAATCATAGATACAATTTCATTATTTTGAAGAGCTCTATCTTGTCTTACTTTTTCAACATTTAAAACTTTTCCTCTTAAAGGTAAGATTGCTTGATATTCTGAATCTCTACCTGATTTTGCAGAACCTCCGGCAGAATCTCCCTCGACTAAATACATTTCACATTTTTCAGCATCTTTTGAATGACAATCCGCAAGTTTTGATGCCATCATTATTCCTGAAAGTGGTGATTTACGTGTAGTTTCTCTTGCTTTTTGAGCAGCTTCTCTAGCACGTGACGCAAGTATTACTTTATCAACGATTGCTTTAGCTTCTGTTGGATGTTCTAATAGATATTGTTCAAATACCTCACCAACTATTTGTGATGTAATAGCTCTTACTTCACTATTTCCAAGTTTTGTCTTAGTTTGTCCTTCAAATTGAGGATTTGGGTGCTTAATAGATATTATTGATGTTAAACCTTCTAGTGAATCATCTTGTTTCAAATTATCTTTTTTAAGCATATTTTGATCTGTTCCGTATTTTTTAATAACACGGGCAATAGCCATCTTAAATCCATCCTCATGATATCCTCCCTCATGAGTATTGATATTATTTGCGAATGAATAAATATTCGCAATATAATCTGTTGTATATTGCATCGCAATTTCAACAGTTATACCATCAACTTCTTTAGACGCATATATTACATCTTTATGAACTGGTACTCTAGATTCATTTAAGAATTTAACATATTCAATAATTCCACCTTCATAGTAATATGAAGCTTCCTTATGATTTTCAGCGTTTTCTGATCTCTTATCTCTAATTGTAATTCTTAAACCTTTATTTAAGAACGCAAGTTGTTGAATACGAGTTCTTAAAGTTTCATAGTTATATGTTGTTGTTTCAGTAAATATTTCAGGGTCAGCTTTAAATGTTACTTCACTACCATTTTCTAAATCAGTATGTCCTAAAGATTCTAAAGCCTTAGTTGTTACACCTTTTTCAAACTTTATTTCATATAATTCATGATTACGTCTTACTTTAACTTCAAGCCATGTAGATAAGGCATTAACAACAGAAGCTCCTACACCATGTAATCCTCCGGATACTTTATAAGAACCTCCACCAAATTTACCTCCCGCATGAAGGACTGTAAATATTGTTTCAACTGTAGATTTTCCAGTTTTAGGGTGAATTTGAGTTGGCATTCCACGTCCGTTATCTACAACTCTTATAACTTCACCAGGTAACATTTCTACCTCTATATGATTACAAAATCCTGCAAGGGCTTCATCAATAGAGTTATCAACTATTTCCCATACTAAGTGATGTAGTCCTCTTTCTGATGTAGAACCTATATACATTCCTGGTCTTTTTCTTACTGGATCTAGACCTTCAAGGACTTGTATTTGAGTTTCATCATAAGCTTCTGAAGCTTTTTCTTTTGTATTAAAATCCATTTCTTTTAATATATTTGAAGATACATCCTTTTCTTCATGCACAACTTCTTCTTTAATTTCATCACTCATATAATTTACTCCTTCTTAATATATATAATTTGAGCCTTTTGTTTTAATTCAAAAGGTATTAAATCAATAGATGTAGTAGTAATAAATGTTTGATTTTCATTTATTAAAAATTTAACTAATGATTTTATTCTTTCATTATCTAATTCAGAAAAAACATCATCTAACAACAAAACAATATCATTTTTAAATAGTTTTCTCATATAGTAAAATAAAGAAATCTTTAAAGATAACACAATAGATCTTGCTTGTCCTTGTGACGCATAATCTATGGCATTACTATTATTTAAAATTAATGAAAAATCATCCCTATGAATTCCTCTATTTGTAGTTTTCTTTAAAATATCATAATCTAATTTTTCATTAAAAACTTTTTCAAATTCATCATACTTTATTGAGGGTATGTATTTTAAATACAAATCTTCATTATATAAAGACTTATGAATTTCTTTAATATACATATTTAGATTATTAATAAAATCTTCTCTATATTTATAGATAATCTTACTAGATTCTATTAACTCTTCTGTTACAACATTTAATATTATATTTTTATTTCTATCGTAATCTTTTAATATTTCATTTCTTTCTTTTAGTATTTTATTATATTTATTTATCTCATAAATATAATTTTTACTAATGATAGATAATTCAGTATTAAAAAATTGTCTTCTTACATTTTTTGAACCATATATCAAATTTAAATCTTGTGGTGAAAACATGATTGCTTTTATATTACCTATAAAATCACTTTGTTTTTTATATAAAACATTATTTATTAAAAGTTTTTTACCTTCATTTGAAAAAATCATTTTATAATTTTTTTCATCACTTAATTCTATAATAGAAAAATCTTCATTTTCTTTAATAATATTTACAATATCATTAGTTCTATGACTTTTAGTCTTACTAATTAAATATATAGCCTCTAAGATTGTAGTTTTTCCGCAAGCATTAGGTCCTACTAAAATTACTAAATTATTATTTATTTTTAGGTTAATGTCTTTATATAATCTTACATTTTTTAATTTAATATTATTAATCAAGATTAATTTCCATATCTAATACATTAACCTTATCAGATGGATATAGTTTTCTTCCTCTTCTTGTTTCTCTTTCATTATTAACTAAAACAACATTTTCTTCTAGAAAGTATTTTACTTCTCCACCCGATGAAATAATATTTAAAACCTTAAGTAATTGTTGTAATGTTATATATTCACCTTTAATTTTTATGTTTTCCATTAAAATCACCTAAACCTACTTATACATTATACCACAAATTATTAAAATAAACGCCTAAATTTGACATTTTTATTATTTTTTAATAATAATACTTAAGGATATAAAAAAAGCCTTAAAAACATAATTTAAGGCTTTAAATAAGTTATACTACTTACCAATAGGTAAAATAATTTGAATTAAGTTAGTTGTGTTAGTTCCTTTAATAACAAATGGTTTACTATCACTTGAGAATTCAATTATTACTTCAAAATCAGAGAAAGCTCTAAGCGCATCAAGTATATATTCTGAATTAAATTGAATACTAAATTCTTCTACTGTATTTATTTCATTCGCAATAACTTCTTCTCTTGCATCTCCTATTTGAGAGTTTGTTGTAGAAATTTCAATGTTTTGATTTTTACTAATTGATAATTCAACTATAGAATATGATAATTCTTTATTCTTTTCAGTATCGTGTGGAGATACAATTGATACACGTTCAATAGCTTGAATTAAATCATCTTTATTAAATTTAATTTCAGCATTTGAAGTTGTAGGAATAACACGTTGTGTATCTGGGAATATACCATCAATTAAACGTGATTGGAACATTACATTATTATATTTAAATAATACTTTATTCTTTTCAAAATAAATTTCAACATAGTCACATTTATCATCAATGATTTTTAATAATTCATCAAGTGATTTAGCAGGTATTACAATATTGAAATCATTATAAGAATCATTAAGTGTAATCTTCTTTAATGCTAATCTATATGAATCAGTTCCAACACATGTAAGTTCATTATTGATTAACTTAAAATTAACTCCTGTAAATACTGGTCTTTTTTCTGATTTTGATGTCGCAAATCCTGTTTCTCTAATAATAGATTTAATAAGTTGAGATTCCATTTTTAATGGATTATCTAATGTAACAAAATCTATTGCAGGATAATCATCATAAGACATAACACGAAGTTTATATTCTCCTCTGTCTACTTTTATATATAATTGATTATCATCTAGTAATTGAAGTAATATTTTCTTTGAATTTACTTTTCTTACAATATCAATAAAATATTTACCATTTACTAGACATTTACCACTTTCTTCAATTTCAAGTGATTTATCACTTATCATTACTTCAATTGATATATCAAGATTAGATGCTGTTAAATAAATATCAGTTGATGTAATATCCATTTTAATACAATATAGGCTTGGCATAGATGTTTTAGAAGGTATTCCTCTTGAAATAATATTTAGATTATCTAGAAGAACATCTCTATCGATTTCAAATTTCATTTTTTTATTCTCCTTTTATTTTTTTATTAATATAATATTATGATTATATTGTTCATTGTGAATTTGTGGAAAACTCATTTTTAAGGCTTTCCTACGGCATTTTTATTATATCATAAATTGTGTATTTTATGTATATAAGTTGTGGTTTATTCTAAATTTAATTTTTTTAGTATTGTTTGATAACTTAATTTAAGTTCACTATTAGTTTTTAATTCATTTTCTATTTTAGCAACACCACTCATTACTGTAGTGTGATCCTTACCACCAAGCATTTTACCAATATCATCTAATACTACACCGTATTTATTTCTTAATATATACATACAAAGTTGGCGTGGTATGACAATATTTGATGTTCTTTTTTTACCAACAAGGTCTGATATAGATATATTATAAAAATCACAAATTATGGATTTACAATTTTCATATTTTTCTTCAGAATCCGATGTTTTTTTACTATTTACAATACTAGATAAGGCTTCTTTTGCAAGAGAAAGTGTAACATCTACATCGTTTATGTCCGCATATGCTAAAACTCTTCTAAGACATCCTTCAAGTTCTCTTATATTATCAAATAATGTCGCAATATATTCTATTACATCATCACCTACTGAAGCTGGGGATTGTTGTGATAGTTTATATTTTAAGATATTACATTTTAATTCAAGATTTGGTGTATGAATATCAACTGATAATCCATTAGTAAATCTTGTAGTAAGACGGTCCATTATATTATCTAATTGATTAGCTGGTTTATCTGATGTTATAACTATTTGTTTATTTTTATTAGTTAAGTTAACAAAAATATTAAAGAAAGCTTCTTGAGTTTTAGATGCAGATGAAATCATTTGAATATCATCTATTAATAACATATCAAGATTATTGAATTTTTCATCAAATTTATCTAATTCTTTATTTTTAGCTGATAATGAATATTCTTTAATAAAATTTTGTGTAGTAATATATAATACCTTACTATCTACATGATCATCTAAATAATAGTTACCAATAGCTTGCATCAAATGGGTTTTACCAAGTCCTACTCCTCCAAATATATATAGAGGATTATATGTAGTACCAGGTTGTTGAGCAGTTAAGAATGCAGAACGTTGTGCAAATCTATTAGATTCTCCTACAATAAATGAATTAAAAGTGTAGGCTCCATTTAAATTTGATTCAAAACTTTGTGTTTTTATAACAGGTTTTTCTTCATATTTATTTTCTTCTTCAATAAATTCTTCTTTAGTTACAAATTTAAACCTTATAGGTTTGTCATATAATTTTTTTAATAGATTATTAATAGGTAAATAAAAAATACTATTTATTCTAGATTGAACAAATTTTGAATTAACTAATATATATATTAAACCCATTCCATTATCTTTTAAAACACTACATTCGCTAAATACATCATCTATTAAATCATGGTCATAATTTTTTTCTAATTCAAATATAATATTAGACCAAATTTCTTGACTGTTTTCCATTTTGATCATCCCTTTTTAAAAAGCATAAATATCTTATCAAAATTTAAAATTAAAACAATAATTAGTTTTCCACAAATTAATGTGGATAACTTTTTGTTTTGTTGATAAATTGTTTATAAAAAGTGGATAATAAACATTAAAAATATGGCTTAACAAGGCTAAAATAATAAATTATATACTTTTCCACAATTCAAAAAAAATTAAATAAAAAATATCCACAATTAGTT
>CAVCDW010000063.1:0-24871 GCA_963601055.1 Elusimicrobiaceae bacterium | reverse complement strand
AACAAAAAACGAACCTGTAAACCAAGTTCGTATTAAGTCAAATGGTGACCCGTACGGGGTTCGAACCCATAAATGCATGCGTGAAAGGCATGTGTGTTAACCATTTCACCAACGGGCCAAAAGTGGCGGAGTAAGAGGGATTCGAACCCTCGCACCAGTTACCCAGTCTACTTCCTTAGCAGGGAAGCCTCTTGAGCCTCTTGAGTATTACTCCACGTTCAAGCTTTTTCATTATAGCAACTAATTCCTAATTAGTCAATAAAAAAAGCTATTACGTTTTTAAAAAATCACTCTTTTATCATTGAAAGTTGTAATTTATGATTATTTAAGTCGATATCTAGAACATATACATCTATTATATCTCCAACTTTAACTATATCTTTTGGATGCGAAACAAATTTTTTAGACATTTTTGATTTATGAACCAATCCATCATATTTTACACCGCAATCAACAAACGCACCAAAATCTACAACGTTTCTGACAACCCCTGATAATTTCTCACCAATTTTTAAATCTTCAAAATGTTTAATATCATCTCTTAATTTTGGTCCTTCAAAATCATCACGTGGATCTCTTGTAGGGGCTTTAATCGCATTTAATATATCTTCTAATGTATACTTATCAACATTGATATTTTTAAGTATTTCATTTTTATCAGCACCCAATACCTTTTCTATGGCATCGGCGGTTCCTATACTTTTAATATTTAAATATTCCATTATCTTTTTGGCAATATCATATGATTCAGGGTGAATTTTAGTATTATCTAAAATATTCTTTGAATCTGGTACTCTTATAAAACCTACTGCTTGTTCATATGTTTTAGGGCCTAATTTACTTACATTTAAAAGTTCTTTTCTAGATTTTATACCATCGTTTTCGTTTCTATATTCTACAATATTTGAAGCTATAGTCTTAGAAATACCTGCGACATGCGATAATAATACTTCTGATGCCGTATTTACATCAACTCCAACACTGTTTACTGCATCTTCAACTACCGCGTCTAATGATTTTATAAGCATAGTCTCGGATACATCATGTTGATATTGTCCTACACCGATTGCTTTCGGTTCTATTTTTACAAGTTCAGCCAATGGGTCTTGAAGTCTTCTTGCGATTGATACTGCACTACGTTCTTCAACATGATATTCAGGGAATTCTTCTTGGGCAAGTTTTGATGCACTATATACTGAAGCTCCTGCTTCGCTTACTATTGCGTATTTAACGTCCAAATTATATTCTTTAATTGTATTTAAAACAAATTCTTCAGTTTCTCTAGATGCTGTTCCATTACCAATAGATATAATATCAACATTATATTTTGTTATCATATCTTTTAATATTTTTTTACTGGCAATTAATGCTTTATCATCAACCGCTTGTCCTTTTTTTCTCTCATTTGGATAAATAACACTCTTATCTAATACTTTACCATATTTATCAACAACAGCCATCTTACAACCAGTTCTAAAGGCTGGGTCTATTCCAAGGACAGTTTTGCCTTTGATAGGGGCTTGCATCAATAAGTTTTTAAGGTTTAAACTAAACACCTCGATTGCTCCTTCGGATGCAGTTTTGAATAATATTTGTCTTATTTCACGTTCAATAGATGGTTTTATAAGTCTTGTAAATGAATCTTCTATTGCATTTTTAATATCAGTTAAAAATGAAGTATTAGTATTTAAGATGACTTTTTTATTTAAATAATCAATATATTTTTTATCATCGAATATTACACTAACGGTTAATATTCCTTCTTTTTCACCTCTAGTAAGGGCTAGAATACGATGGTTTTTTATTGTCTTAATACTTTCAGCATAATCATAATAATTTTTATATGTCTCTGTCTCATCTTGTGCAGACGATTTAATTTTTGATGAAATAGTTGCGCACTTCATCATATCTTCTCTTATATATTTTCTATAATCTGAATTATCTGATACATCTTGAGCAATAATATATAGTGCATTTTCAAGCACTTCATTTGTTGTTTTAAAACTATCATTTATATATTCTTTTAACAAATTCTCCTTAGATTTTACTATAGGGAATGTCATAATATATTCAGCTAATGGTTTAAGTCCATTTGCGATTGCTTTTGATGCTTTAGTTTGTCTTCCTTCTTTATATGGCCTATAAATATCTTCTACTTCAACCATCTTTTTTGCAGAATCTATTTTCTTGCTTAATTCTTCTGTAAGTAATCCCTTTTCATCGATTAACTTTTTAATGCTTTCTTTTCTTTTTAATAGTTCTACTTCATATTCGTATAGATCTGAAATCATTCTTATTTGATTTTCATCCATACCATGTGTCATTTCTTTACGATATCTTGCGATAAAAGGAACAGTTGCTTTATCTTCTAATAGTGTTATTACTGTTTCACAATCTTTTTTGTTTAATTTTAATTCTGATGCTATATTATTAATTACTTCTAAATTCATTTTACATACCTCTTATAAAGAATAAAGGATTGATAACCAATCCTTTATTTTTTAATTTAATCCTTCTAATTCATTCTTAATTCTTTGAACGAATGTTAAAGCTTCTGTTGGTACAGTAAGATCATATTTATAATCTTCTGTTTCTTTTGAATTTCCAAATGGATATTGACTATATTTTCCTGCATAGTAATATGCTAGTACATTTGATGTTGTAATACCTGAAATTGAGTTCGCAGTAGTTGTAGTATTTCCATCATCATCAGATGAAGTTGTTCCTAAAGCTCCTGAACCCTTTGAATTTCCTGTATATACTAAATAGAATTTAATATCTTCATATTGATCACCATATTTTGATGAATCTAATTTGTTATAATCTTCAATTCTTGCGTATAAGTTTTCAACTGCAGTTTCAGTTTTAGCATCACTTGTACTATTTTCTGGATCAAAATCAGTTTTATTATAATAGAAAATGAATACATGATCATATTCTTCAATATTTTTCTTAGCTTGATCATATGTTATTTTATTGCTTGATGGAATATTTGCAAAATAACTATATGAATCATCCTTAGTTACAAAATATACTGTAACTCCTATAGCTGTTCCTATAGCGGCTAGTGCAAAAACAATAATAAGAGATAATATTATAAAAAACTTCTTTGTATGTTTTACACTAGATTTTTGTTTCTTTATTTTTTTTACTACTCTAGGCATTTATTTCACTCCTTAAAAATCACTATTTTATTATATAGTATTATAGTTTTAAATTCAAGCCTCGTCTTTTTCCTCCATTAGTTGGAGTGCAATTTCCTTGATACGTGCTAATCTATGATTTAGTCCGGATTTTGTGATATGTTCATCATAATCTTTTTCAAGGATTTCAATAAGTTCATTTAGTGAGGCTTCTGGATGCATCTTCCTTACTTTCATAATTAAAAGAAGTCTTCCATCAAGGGTCTCTAGTGGATAATTATATTCAACATAACGTATATATTTTAATTGTTCTTGAGCACTTTTTAATATTTTACTATCATTCGCAACCTCAATATTTACTTTTCGTTGAATGTTTTGATGTAATTCACGCTCGATTTGCGCTTCTTCTATTTTAAATACTTCTTTTACAACGCCAATTAAGCGTAAGAAATCTTTTATTTGTTCTAGTGATTTCATATAAATCACATAATTATCTCTTCTTTTGGTAATCTTAGCATTTAAATCAAAATGATTCATAAGAGCTTGAATAAATACAGCTTCATCTCCTGAAGTTGTAGCTATCTCTAAATGATAATTTGATGAGGCTGGTGAATTAACACTACCTTTTACAAGAAAAGCCCCTCTTAAATATGCTTTAATTGTTTCATCTGTCTGCATAATTTCATCATGATTCTTAGAACCTGTTAAAAGTCCAAATTCATCTAATATAGCATCACTCATCGAATTAATTTTAACATAATACATGTTATTTTGATTTAATCTACTAACCTTTTTTTGAGCGATTGTTACATCACATTTAATATAATTTTTAAGTAATGCTAAAAACCTTCTTGCGACATTAGCGTTGGCTGTTTGAAAAGATATTTTTATCGTATTATTCTCTATAATAACCTCAGATGCTATTCTTAACATACTTTCAAGTTCATACATTTGTTCTATTAAATTTTTAAGTGGTTGAACTGAAAGTTCATCTTTAACATCACTTGAATAAGACATATTAACCTCTTTACTCGACTAATATAGTATATAAGTCAGTTAATCTATATATTTCATAATCAGGCTCTTCATCATCTATTTCATCTTTTTTAGATGAATACATAACGCCTACAGATTTAACATTTGCGGCTTTTGCGGCTTTAATATCGTTAGGATGATCTCCTATATAAATTGTATTAATACCATCATGACCTTCAGGATATATTTTATCTAATGCTTTATTTATTCCATCTGGTGATGGTTTAGGAGTTGCGTCTTCTTCGCCTATTACTACATCCATAAATTCTTCTATTTTACAAAGCGCAAGTCCTTTTTCAACCATTTCTTTTTTCTTTGATGAAACAACACCTAGCTTATATCCTTTTTTGTGTAGTGTTCTTACAACATCCCTAACATCTTCAAATGGTTTTGCGAATTCATCGTGATGCGCATCATTGTATGCTCTATAATACGCAATCATTTCATCAATCAATTTCTCGTCTGAAGTATATCTAGCAAACGTTTGTTTTAGGGTTGGCCCAAAGAACGATTCTAATTCTTCATCTGAAAGTTTATGTTCTGGGAAATATTTTTCAAACGTATATTCAAAAGTCATGAATATAAGTCTTTTTGTATCAATAAGTGTTCCATCAAGATCAAATAAGATACAATTCACTTTGTTTTTCTTAACATTATCAACAATATCTAAATATTTGTCTTTAGGTCCTATAAAACGCTTAACAATAAGGAACGCAAGCCCTCCTATAATAAATAGGACAGATACTAAAATAGACACATAAATAGGTCCTATTTTTAATGGATCATTTACATCGCCATGTGTACGAAGTGTTTCAGTAAAAGTTCTTACACATCCATACCATATCAAATAAAATCCCATTAAATCTCCAGATAATAATTTCTTATCTTTTCTTCTTACAACAAACATTATTATAAGACCTACAAGATTTAACAATGATTCATATAAAAATACTGGGTGACGATATTCACCATCAATATACATATTTTCTGTTATAAATGATGGTAATAGTGTTTTAAATAGTTTAGTGTTTTCAACAACTCCACCATATAATTCTTGATTAAAGAAGTTTCCCCAACGTCCTAATATTTGACCAATTAAAAATCCTGGTGCTACGATATCAAAAACTTTGTATAATGGTACTCTTTTATGATGGCACCACCAACTAATATAACATAATGAAGCTATTACTCCACCTTGAATCGCAAGTCCTGATAGTCCACCACTTGATATTCCTAATACATCAGAAAGCGAATCGAAATCACTTAAATTAAATAAGACGTACCAAATTCTAGCTCCAGCAATCGCAAGAGGCACACAAACTATTACTCCCCAATATATAAAATCAGAATAAATTCCTAATTTTTTTCCTTCTCTAATTCCATGCCACACCGCAAGAATTATACCAATTAGAATGAATATTGCATACCATCTAATTCCAAGAAAAGCTATAGGATCAATTTCATTAATCATCTTCTTCTGGTCCTCTCTTTGCAAGATTATTTATATTTTGTGTAAATTCTAATGCTGAATTATAACCAAATAATTTTAATTTTTCATTCATTGCGGCACTTTCAACCAGAAGTGAAACGTTACGTCCAGGTAGCACCGGAATTACAACATGTACTATATCACTATTAAAATATTTTATAGTATCATTAGATAATCCAAGTCTATCATAATATTTATCAGCTTCCCATTTTTCAAGTTCTACAACAAGTTGAATACGTTTAGATTTACGGAAAGCTCCTGCTCCAAACATTTTAACAACGTCAACAATACCAATACCTCTTATTTCAAGATATCTTTCAAGTATTTCAGGTGCATTACCAATAATATATCCTTGTTCACGTTCGTATACATCAACTCTATCATCTGATATTAATTGATGTCCTCTTTTGATAAGTTCTAAGGCAGTTTCTGATTTACCAATTCCACTCTTACCAATAATTAAGGTACCCATACCATTAATATCCATTAATACACCATGCACAGTTTGTCTTTGTGCAAGTCTTGATTGAAGATATGAATATACCTTTGAGTTTAATGGTGTTGTTCTTAAATCTGATTTACAAAGACAAATTCCATATTCATTAGCAAAATCTTTAAAGTAATCAGGTAATTCAACATTTTTAGATATTATTATACAAGGTGGTTGTTTTTGAAATAAATACTTGACACGAGCTTTAGCAATTTCAGGTTGAAGTTGTTTTAAGAATGTAGCTTCTTTAGATCCTATTAATAAAACTCTTTTAGATTCATAGAAATCAAAGAACCCTGCAAATTCTGTCGCAGGACGTGTTACATTTTCATCCTCTATCCAAGCATCTAGTCCTTTTTCACCAGCTAATATTTCAAGATTTAAATCTTTAACCATCTTTTTTAATTTATATTTATTAGTCAATTTAATCACCCTTTCTAGGAAAGAAATACATTTTAATTATAACATTATTTAAAAAGAATAAAAGAGGCTTGAAGACGCCTCTTAAAATAATTTTGTAATTTGATGTTTTATTCTATAGTATGTTATCGCAAATTGGAAAGTATAACTTATAGCTAAGAAACACAAAATTCCATACCAATGGTTAAAAACAACATAATTTAGGGTATAGTTTGCGATAAGCATTAATATAAACAAAGTTAGTGGTTTGATGAGTTCTACAACATATACATTTACTTTAGATAAAAAACCTGGAATTAATTTAAATCCTTTTTCAACAAGTGTTAAAATAAGGCTAATTATAGTAACAGATAAGATGTATATTAACCCTCTACTCCAAGACTCTACATATAAAAATGATGATAGGAATCCAAATGCCGCTAGGTTTACACAAAATAATAACACCGCAAAAAATAAATATATTAAAATGCTTCTAAATATATGTTTATTTTTGTGCTCTTTAAGACGTTCTTTTAATTTTGATTCAAATAATTTTAAAGTGTTATCATCCATACCAGATTCGGATAATTTATTCATCAAATCTTTTATTTGTTCCTCTTGCTTATCCTCTTCAATTTCTTTTTTCTTTTTTGACATTTAAATCCCTCCCCTCTTAAAACTATAAAGAGGAGGATTTCCCCCTCTTCTTAGTTTAATCTCTAATTTTCATCATTTGAAATTTTATCTAGATTATATTGAGCTTCAATATCAGCCATATAATCTTTTTCTTTGTATCTAGAATTCTTTTCTAATCCAAATGTTTCAGCAAGCATTCCGATAAGTTCAATTGCTTGTTTAACTGACTTCTTAGATCTTAATCTAATTGTCATTGGCGTATAAATATATTTCTTCTTTGCTGATAAATCTTTATAACTATATTTAGATCCTTCAAAATCATCTGGATTTAATGCAAGGTGAAGTCTTAATGTCTTACCTGCAATAGTTATTTTAGCAATTAGATTTCTATGGAATCTATAAGAATCAGCTTTTGATGATAATCTTTCAGAAACTTTCTTGTAAGATTGTAATTCATTTCTTATTGTATTATATCTTTCTTTCTTTTCATCATCTAATACTGTAACGAATTTTTCATTTAATGGTTTAGATTTGATTCTTGAAAGTTTGTTAACGACTGGGTTTGGAGTATCATCAACGATTTCTTCAGATTCGAATGATATTTCTTCATCTTCCTCTTCTTCGTCATCGTCTTCTTCCTCGTCATCGTCATCCTCTTCAGGTTCTTCTACTTCATCATCATATGCAATAGACTCTTCGTAAACATCAGAGATTTCATCTTCTTCATCATCTTCGTCTTCAGTATCAACGATATTAGATTCGAATGAAACTTCATCATCGTCATCTGATGCATCTTCCTCTTTGATTTCATCGTCGTATCCTACAACTTCATCATCAGACGCATCTTCGTCTTCTTCACCAGACTCAGCACGAGCCGCAAGAATACGTCTACGAATTACCTCACGACGTTTAATTAACGCTTCACGAGTATCATCAACTTCATCTTCATCAGAGGCTTCTTCCTCTTCTTCACCGTCTTCATCCTCATCTTCGTCAGAAGACTCTTCAGTATCAGACTCCTCATCGTCGTCATCCTCATCATCAATATCATCTACTGGATCATCAGATGCGACATTTTCAGTGACTTTTTCTTCCTCTTCAGCATCTTCTTCATCTTCTTCAACTGAAGCCTCTTCTTTTACTTCTTCCTCTTCAGATGAATTGATATCTTCAACTAAAGCTTTAACTTTAGCTGTTTCTTCATTCTTAGCTATAGGCGTTTTTACCAAATTATTATCAAATAATTGAACTAATGTTTCTACAACTGCATAAATTGATGCAGTAAGTAACATATAAAGCGCTAAAAGTACTAAATAGATAACAAAGTTGTTTTTAAATGATTGTCTTGATGTTGAACCAATAATAAAATCATTTAATACATCTTTCTTCATGAAATAAACTATAACAACATAAATTGATGCTAGTATAAATAATGTTGGTAACACATTTCTCTTTCTCTTTAATAGAACAAGAATTGTATATAATACTACAACTATTGACGCAAATCCAAAAATTGCAGTCTTAACTCTTGTAGAATCCCAAGAAGAATTAAAATCAAATAAATAATTCCATGAGTCTTTTAGGGTAGTTCCTATTTGAGCAAAACCATTATTCGCAAGGAATGCATATAATATGCATACTACTAGTCCTAAAACTCCTACAAAATACCACATAATATTTAACTTACGATATGCAAATTTCTCTTTTTCTTTTTTCTCTTTTGAAGGTAAAATTTCAAGTAATAGTAATGTAAACACAACTACTAAAGCTGCAATTATAATAATTTTGGCTGGTTCTTTAAAATCTTGGAATTTATCAACATATTTTTCTAGTCTTTCACTATAAATATGTCCTATAAACAAGATAAATGTTACAATACTTAAACTTATTAAATCAAAAATACTTTTTCCTTTTCTTCTTCTAAGAGCAATAAAGATAGCAATCAATAAATTGATTCCAGCAAATACTCCTATCGCTAATCTATTATCCTTATCCTTAAAGAAATTAATAAAATCTAAAGAATAATATGGAAGTGATACTCTTAGTGTATCTCTTTCTTTAATTATAAGCAAAACAGAAAAGTCTATTAAGATTAATGCTATTAAAAACAATACTTTTTTTACAATTTTCATGTTTTTTACCTCTCCTTAGTAATATTCAACTTTAGAGTATCACTTATTTAATGTTTTTGCAACACGCAATAATGTATTTTAGTAATATTTATGGTGAAAACGTATATCATAGTTTTACTTTTCAAGATATGGCTTCAAATATTCGGCAGTATAGGATTTCTTACACTTTATCATCTCTTCAGGAGTACCAGAGAACAAAATAGTACCTCCCTTATCTCCACCTTCAGGTCCAATGTCTATTATATGATCCGCAAGTTTTATAACATCTAGATTATGTTCAATTAAAACAACAGACGCTCCTGCATCTACTATTTCTTGAATTACTTCCATCAATCTCTTGATATCATCTGTATGAAGACCTGTTGTAGGTTCATCCATAATGTATAGTGTATCTGAGGAAATTCTTGATGATAATTCTGACGCTAGTTTAACTCTTTGAGCTTCTCCACCTGATAAATCTGTAGATGATTGACCAAGTTTCATATATCCAAGACCAACTTTCATAAGAGCTTTTAATTTTCTTTCTATTTTTGGTTGTAATTTAAAGAATTCATATGCTTCTTCAATTCTCATGTCTAAGACTTCCGCAATATTCTTACCTTTAAACTTAACGTTCAACGTATCTTGTTGGTATCTTGTACCACCACATACTTCACATGCTACAAACACGTCTGGCAAGAAATTCATGGAAATTCTTTTCACTCCATCTCCGTAACATGCTTCACATCTTCCACCTTTAACATTAAAACTAAATGTTCCTTTATCAAATCCACGGCTCTTAGCTTCTACTGTTTGACTAAACAGTTCACGAATGTCATCAAAAACACCAGTATATGTCGCAGGATTTGATCTAGGAGTTCTACCAATTGGTGTTTGAGATATTTGAATAATTCTTTTAATATTTTCAATACCCTCAATACTTTTAACACGTCCTGGTTCAACTCTTTTTGATTTATAAAGTTTTACATATAAATTTTTATATAATACTTCATTAACTAAAGACGATTTACCAGAACCTGATACACCAGTCACTATTACTAATTCTCCTAGGGGAATGTCTACATTAACATTCTTTAAATTATTGGCACTAGCACCTTTTATTGAAATAAATTTAGAATTACCACTACGCCTTTTTGAAGGAACTTCTATTTTCAAATCTCCTCTTAAATATTTAGCGGTAATAGAATCTTCTACCTTCATAACCTCTTCTGGTGTACCTGCTGCCATAATTTCTCCACCATGGATTCCTGCCTTTGGTCCTACATCTACAAGATAATCAGCCTGCATCATCGTATCAGTATCGTGCTCTACTACAATAAGAGTATTTCCTAAATCTCTCATACTCTTTAATGTGTCTATAAGTCTTTGATTATCTCTTTGATGTAATCCTATTGATGGTTCATCAAGTACATATAGTACTCCTGTAAGCTTTGATCCTACTTGTGTCGCAAGTCTAATACGTTGAGCCTCACCACCTGAAAGTGTATCAGCTGATCTTCCAAGTGTTAAATATTCAAGTCCTACATTCATCATAAATTCTAATCTGTTTGAAATTTCTTCAATAGCCATTTTAGCTATCTTAGCTTTTTCTTCAGATAGTTTTATATTTTTAAACCAATTATATAATTCTTCAATAGACATCTTACATAAATCATTGATGTTTTTATCATTTATAAATATATTTAAAACTTCAGTATTCAATCTAGCTCCGTGACAATGTTTACATTCACGTTCAATCATAAAGCCATCAATCCAATCTCTAATCCAATCAGACTGAGTTTCTCTATATCTTCTTTCAAAAGAATTTACTATACCTTCAAAATATTCTTCTTTTGAGTGATCACGACCAGATGTTGATTTAATTTTAAAATGTATTGGTCTATCTGACCCATACATTATTACTTTTAATTGTTCTGGTTTTAAATCTTTTATAGGAGAATCCATATCTATACCATATTCATCACAAAGTATTTTTAATTCTGCATTATTCAAATTTTCTTTTTCTTGATTTTTGTAAGGTAATATTCCACCTTTATTTATTGATTTATCGTAATCAAAAAGTAAATCCGGATGAATACTCTTAGTAACTCCTAACCCATTACAATATGGACAAGCACCAAGTGGGGAGTTAAAAGAGAAAAGTCTTGGTTCTAGTTTTGGTACAGAATATCCACATTCACTACATGAATAATGTTCACTATATGTAATATCATCATTATCAGTTATTATTCTTACATAACCAGAGCTAAGTTTTAAACAAACTCTTAATGCGTCCGCAATACGCTCTCTTATATCTTCCTTCATCTTAACTCTATCTATTACAATATCGATATCATGCATCTTATTCTTTTCTAAATTGATTTCAGAGTCAAGCATACACATCTCTTTATCAATTAAAGCACGAATATACCCCATCTTTAAATATTTATCAAAAAGAGCTTTATGTTCACCTTTTTGGTGACGAACAACAGGGGCTAAAATGATAATCTTTTCCCCTTCAGGATATTTCATAATATTTTCAATCATCTTATCCACTGATGTAGCTTCAATTGGCATATGGTGTGTTGGGCAATATGGTGTTCCAATACGCGCAAATAAAACTCTTAAAAAATCATAGATTTCCGTAACAGTTCCAACTGTAGATCTAGGATTTTTAGAAGCTCCTTTTTGATCAATAGAAATAGCTGGACTTAATCCATCTATAGAATCTACATCTGGTTTATCCATAGCGCCTATAAATTGACGGGCTCCTGTCGATAGCGATTCAACAAATCTTCTTTGTCCTTCTTGGAATATTGTATCAAACGCAAGTGATGACTTACCTGAACCTGAAAGTCCTGTCATAACAATCAGTTTATTTTTTGGTAATTTTATATCTACATTTTTTAAATTATTTTCACGTGCTCCATGAACATAAATATAATCCATATTATCAAACTCCTTCAAACTTTAAATATTATATCATACTTTTTTATAAATTATGCTATAATTTGCTTAGGTGATGACATATGATTTTGCAAGCAAAAAATCTAATAAAAGAGAACTTTTTTACAGACACTTCTCTAGAAATTTCTGAAGGAGAAGTTATAAACATTTTATCTACTAACAAAACTGCTTTAGATGTCTTATCTAAATCTTTAATTGGCCTTATTAAAATAAAAGGTAATATCAAACTATTTGATCATAACATCAAAGAATCCCTTCCTAAAGCCTTGAATTTTATTGGCTACACTAGTTCTTTAAAATATAAACTAAATGGTACTGTTTCTAATTACTTATCATTAACATCTAAATTCTATAAATTAAACCTAGACGAAAGAATAGAATATCTTTTAGGCAAATTTATGCTTGATAAAGATAAAAAGATGAAAGATTTAACCGAATTTGAACAAAAGAATCTTTCAATCATTAAATCTATCGTTCATAACCCTAAATTTGTTATCCTAAACAATATTGTAGACAGCCTAGATTCTAAATCTCTTACAGTTTTAGAAGAAATTATTTATGAAATGAAAAGAGAAGGTACTTCTTTTTTAATAACATCCTCACACCTTGCGATAAATGAAGTTGATAAAGTGTACGTGTTAAATAACAATCTTATAGAATATAACAATATAAAGACCGCATTCAAAGTTGAATTAACAAACATAGAATCATTTAATAGTAACTATTTAAAAAACATCAAATTAACAAACATTGAGATAGGGCATACTATTTCATTTGTTGTATGGAATAATCTTTGTGATACATTAAGATATCTAACATCAATAAGGCCAGAATACATAACTGTTTCAAGACCATATATAGGAGAAATACTAAATGAAATTTTACCTACTAAAGAATGAAGTTAAAGCGGCTTTAATATTATCAATTGTTTTTTCTGTAATTATTTATCTTATGTTACTATTAAGTTTTATATTTTATCCCATCGATATAAATATTAAAAACGAAACATTAAAAAAATTATTGTTTATTCCATCTGATGTTAAAAATCCTGCAATGTATTATGCATGGATTATGGAATATATTATAATCGCTGTATCAATAATGTCGGCTGTACTTTCAACAAAAACTATCGTAAACGACAAAAAAAGTGGGTACGATGAATATTTATTCTCACTACCTTTAAACAGAAATCAAATATTTTATAATAAACTTTTAGCGATTGTGATAGAATCTTTAGCGTTTAATATTATATTTAATATATTATCATTTTCATTTAACGAAATATTTAATTTCAAAATGTCATCTTTTAAAATGTTTGAGATCAACACAGCCTTATTTTTATCTAATATCACTTTCTTATCAATAGGCGTTTTAGTTGGCTCTTTTATAAAACCATCTCACATATATTTTAAAAACATTTTAATGATCCTTCTTCTTTTAGTACTTGCGATTCCTGAAAGATTATATAATATAAGTATTTTGAGATATTTTAATCCCTTCAGTTATTTTAAACTACTAGAAATTATTGAAAGTGGTTATAAAATATCATTTCTAACTATTTCAGGTTGTATCATTATATTTTCAATTTCAATTGCGAAAACAACATATGAAGAATATGATGTTTTAAAACAAAAATAGAATAGTGTATTAAAAAACAAAACCATACAAAATGAGTTTACTTCCTCAAATTGTATGGTTATTTTATTACTTAATCAATTCTTTAAATTCTTCTTCGTTAATTATTTTAATACCTAGTGATTCAGCTTTTGTAAGTTTAGAACCTGCATCTCTTCCACATACTAAGATATCAGTTTTTTTAGAAACTGATGATGTCACAGTTCCTCCTAAAGTTTCAATTATATTCTTAGCTTCATCACGTGAAAATTCTTCTAGTGTCCCTGTTAATACCACTACTTTATGTGCAAACGCACCATCGATAATATTCTTTTCTTTATATTCCATATTTAAGCCAAGAGATTTAAGATTGTTGATTAAATTTCTTTTATCTTCACGCACAAAATAATCCACGATAGAATTGGCAATAATATCACCAACATCATCTATCGTTATTAAATCCTCGTATTTAGCATTTATTATGTTATCCATCAACATGAATTTTTTGCAGATAGAAGTTGCGGCTTTAGCACCAACATTCTTTATTCCAAGGCCAAATAATAGTTTATCTAAATTATTTGATTTAGATATATCAATAGATGCAAGTATGTTATCTATACTCTTTTTACCTAGTTTATCAAGTAAAATCAATTCATCATAATGATTATGAAGTCTATAAATATCATCAATATCTTTAATATATCCTAAATCATAAAATTTTTCTATTATTGATGGCCCTAAAGATTCAATATTCATCGCAGGTTTTGATGCGAAATGTACTATCGAATTAAGCTTACGTGCTTTACAATATTCATTAGGGCAGAAATAATCTGCTTGTCCAGCGTTTCTTTCAAGCGCTGTTTTACAGATAGGACATTCTTTAATCATTTCAAAAGGTTTTAACCCTTCTTCTCTTTTTGATAAATCAACCTCAAAAACTTCAGGAATGATTTCTCCACTTTTTCTTACTTTAACAAAATCTCCAATTCTTATATCTCTTATTTTAATATAATCCTCATTGTGAAGAGTTGCACGAACAACAGTAGTACCAGATATAAACACTGGATTAAATTCCGCAACCGGCGTGATAGCCCCTGTACGTCCTACTTGGAACACTATGTTGTTTAGTCTAGTTGACGCAACCTCTGCAGGATATTTATAAGCTATACACCATTTAGGGCATTTTACTGTATATCCTATTTCATTATAAGTATCTAATTCATTTACTTTTATTACAATTCCATCTATTGGATACGAAAGATCTTCTTTCTTATCATGCCAATACGAAATATAATCTAGAACTTCTTCAATATTATTACATTTCTTACCTTCATTATTAACTTTGAACCCAAGTTCTTTAAGGTATTCTATTGATTCACTTTGAGTTTTGGTAAAATCTCCTATGATTTGATACATAAAATTATCAAGCCCACGTTTTGAAACCTCGCTTGAATCTAATAGTTTTATAGAACCTGAAGCCGCATTTCTAGGGTTTTGGAATAAATCTTCCCCATTTTCTTCTCTTTCCTTGTTAAGTTTTTCAAAAGATTTTTTGGGCATGAATATTTCACCACGTACTTCAATCTTTCTCTTCTCAGAAATAGTAAGTGGTATAGATTTTATAGTTTTAGCATTTAAAGTAATATCCTCACCAATACTACCATTTCCTCTTGTTGAAGCTTGAATTAAAACTCCATTTTCATATACACAAGAAACACTAAGCCCATCGATTTTAAGCTCACAATTATATGTAGCGTTAGGAAATTGTTTTTTAATATCATTATCAAATTTAATAACTTCTTCTTCATTAAAAACATCATCAATAGACATCATCTTAACTTGATGTGATACTTTAAGAAATTTATCTAGAACTTTATCCGCAACTCTTTTTGTTGGTGAATTATCTAAAGCATATTGTGGATATTTTTCTTCTAAATCCTTTAATTCTTTATATAAATTGTCATATTCAAAATCTGACATTGAAGGATTATCAAGTACATAATATTCATAGGCTGCTTGATTTAATAAATTTGTTATTGTTAAGATTCTTTCTTTAACATCCATTTCCATAACCTCTTTCATATATTTAAGCATGTACTTATTATACCACATATGAAACGTTTTCCTGATACAAATCATTTTAAAAACAATTTAATAGGACTATAATTAATATGCATGAAATTTTTCGGAGGTAATTTTCTATGAAAGATTTAAAATCAGTTTTAAAATATTTGTTAAAAGACAAAATAAACTTAACTTTTGCGATACTTTTTATAATTGTTGAAACAGCCTTTGAGCTTATAATACCTTTCTTAATGAAAGATATCATCAATAAAGGTGTTCTAGAAAGTGATATGCACCAAATTTTATTATCAGGAATAATTATTATTGCGTGTGCTTTAGTATCATTAATTACAGGACATCTATATTCAATTTTTATGGGAAAAGTTATTAGTAATTATTCATATAATCTTAGAAATGATTTATATAAATCTGTTCAGCAATTTTCTTTTGCAAACTTAGACCATTTTGAAACATCATCCCTTGTCACAAGGGTTACAAATGATGTTCAAATTATGCAAAATACAATTTTAGGTTCCATTAGGCCAATATTTAGAGCGCCTGTTATGCTTGGAATGGGTGTTGGTTTATCATTTGCGATCGCGCCAGGTATTGCATGGATTTTTGTACTTGCTATTCCTGTATTAATTTTAATTTTATTTTTTATAATTAAATATACAGCACCTAAATATAGCATTATCCAAAACAATGTTGATAATCTAAATCTTGTAGTAAGAGAAAATGTTGTCGCAATCCGTACAGTTAAAGCTTTTACTAAAGAAGATGATGAAGTATCTAAATTTAATAATTCTAATGAAAATATTAAACAATCTACAACAAAAACTTATAGAATAGCAGTTCTTAATACTCCAGCATTCCAACTTTCAATGTACGCTGTAACAACTCTTATGCTTGCGTTTGGTGCCGTTATGTGTCATAAAAACACGCTAAAAGTTGGAGATTTAAGCGCCCTTCTATCATATGTTTTACAAGTACTAAATTCCGTCATGATGATTTCTAATATGTTCTTACTTATGAATAGATCGTTTGCGTCCGCAAAACGTATTAATGAAGTCCTTGTTGAAAAGCCTACTATTACAAGCAATAGTCAAGACACTGTTACAGATAATCATATTGAATTTAAAAATGTTTATTTTAAATATAAAGAAACTAGTGAAGAATATGTTTTATCAGATATCAATCTAGATATTAAACCAAATCAATCGATAGGTATTATTGGAGGTACTGGTTCTTCTAAATCAACCCTAGTATCTTTAATCTTAAGACTTTATGACGTTTCAAAAGGTGAAGTTTTAATTGGTGGTAAAAATGTTAAAGATTATGATTTAAAGAAATTACGCGATAGTATTTCCATCGTCCTTCAAAACAACGTTTTATTTACAGGTACTGTAAAAGAAAACCTTTTGTGGGGTAATAAGAATGCTTCCGATGAAGAAATAAAAAGAGTTCTTGATATTTCTTGCGCATCTGAATTTATAGATAGACTACCTGGTGGTCTAGATTATGATTTAGGACAAGGCGGAGTTAATGTGTCAGGTGGTCAAAGACAACGTCTTTGTATAGCACGTGCACTATTAAAGGATCCTAAAATAATAATTTTTGATGATTCCACATCCGCATGTGATATGGAAACTGAACGTAAAATACTTAGTGGTATAAGAAGTCTTAATGATATTACAAATATTATAATTGCTCAACGTATTGTATCAGTAAAAGACTGTGATCAAATAATCGTTTTAAACGATGGACACGTAGATATGGTTGGAAATCATGATTTCTTATACGATAACAATGAAATTTATAAAGAATTATGCGACGTACAGTTAGGAGGTAAATAATATGGCGATAACTACTTCAAGAAAAAGACCAAACAATTTAAAACTAACTGTAAGAAGACTCCTTGATTATATGGGAAAACACAAAATAATCCTTATAATTGTCGCATTCTTAGTTCTTCTTAGCGCATTATGTAATCTTCTTGGTACATATATGCTTCAAGTCGTAATCGATGATTATATCGATGGTGATAAATATAATGATTTATGGAAAATTATAACACTTGAAGCTTCTATATATATTGTAGGAGTACTTGCGACACTTGGATATTCACAAGTAATGGCCTCTTATTCACAAAAGGTTATATACGAACTACGTAGTGATTTATTTAAGCACATGCAGACTCTTCCTCTATCATATTTTGATAAACGTACGCATGGTGAAATAATGTCAATTTACATTAATGATATTGATTCATTATCAGATGCCATAAACAATGCGTTCGCAATGTTAATATCTAATTTTATGCAAATATTAGGACTTATGATTTTAATTATAATCATAAATCCACTACTTGCGTCTATTTGTATCGTATTCTATATCATAATGTTCTCATACGTTATATATGCATCAAAAAAGAGTAAACTTTATTATTTAGAATCAAGCAAAGAAATGGCTAAACTTAATGGTTTCGTTGAAGAAACATTTAGTGGTCAACGTGTTGTTCAAGTATTCAATCATGAAGAAGAAAACATAAATGAATTTGAAGAACATAATAAGAAATTAAAACATTCAAATTTTATTGCGATACGTTATTCTACTTCCATGGTTCCAATGGTAGTTGCCTTATCGTATATAAACTACGCAATAGTCGCAATTTTTGGTGGATTAATTGCGCTAGACTATATTTCATTTACTAGTATTACAGTAGGTGGAATCGCATCGTTCTTAGTATTCGTGCGTCAAGGAGCTCTACCTATAAACCAATTTACGCAACAAGCAAACCTTCTTTTAAATGGTTTAGCAGGTGCTGAGCGAATCTTCTCTCTTCTAGATGAACAGTCTGAAATAGATGAAGGTGAAGTATTACTTGTAAATACTTATATTGATAATGGTGTATTAAAAGAGACTACAAATAAAACAAATACATATGCATGGAAAGATGAGAATAATACATTAACACCACTTAAGGGTGATGTTAGATTTTATAATGTAGATTTTTCATATGTAAAAGGAAAAACTATATTAAAAGACTTATCACTATATGCAAAACCCGGACAAAAAATAGCTTTTGTAGGTTCTACAGGAGCAGGTAAAACTACAATCACAAATCTTATAAATCGTTTTTATGAACTTGAAGGTGGACATATAGAAATTGATGGAATTGATATTAGACAAATAAAGAAAAATTCTTTAAGAAAATCAATGGGTATTGTTCTTCAAGATACACACCTTTTCACAGGAACAATATTTGAAAATATCAAATATGGAAATAAAGATGCGTCAGATGAAGATGTTATCGCATCCGCAAAACTTGCGAACGCACACTCATTTATTAAAAGACTTCCAAATGGATATGATACTATGATTTATTCAGATGGAGCTAACCTATCAATGGGACAACGTCAACTTCTATCTATCGCTAGAGCCGCAATCGCAAAATCACCTATTTTAATATTAGATGAAGCTACTTCATCAATTGACACAAGAACTGAACATCTTGTTGAGCAAGGTATGGATCACTTAATGGATGGTAAGACTGTATTCGTTATAGCACACCGTCTTTCAACAGTTAGAAATGCTAACGCAATTATGGTATTAGAAAAAGGTAAAATAATTGAACGTGGTGATCACGAACAATTAATTGCTAAAAAAGGTGTATATTATAATCTTGCGACTGGTTCAACTGAACTTGAATAAAAAAATTATGGCACTATCACTAGTGCCATTTTTTATCCTAAATATTTTTCTAATAAAACAAGTCCTATATCTTTAATACCATTAAAATCTGTTTTAAGAATTCCTACTTCAGTATATCCATTATTTTTATACATTTTTCTTGCGATTGAATTCTTTTCATTTGTATCAATTCTTAGCTCATTACATCCATTTTTCAACGCATATTCTTCATAGAATTTTAAAAAGAATTTACCATAACCTTTTCCACTACAAATAGGTGAGATTGTAAGAGTATGTAAAACACAAACATTATCACTAGGTACTTTATGAATCCAACTAACATTTTTATAAGAATCTAATTGTCTCTTATTAATTATAGCTGATCCTACTACAACACCCTCATCTTCTAAAACAAACAAATCCTCTCTTTTAAGTGCATCTAACGCCGTATTTTTAGTAGGATACACTCCTCTTATCCAACCAATTGAAGTTTGTTTTAATTCTTCTTTTTCATGTAATAAATTATAAATTTCTTCCACTGTGGGAATATCATCAATAATAGCTTTTCTTACAAACATATAAATACCTCTTTAATTTTGTTTTATAAATTCACACTTTAATAACTCATACTTAAATAATTCTTTAGAATCTAGGTTAACATTCTTAAGGCTTACAGCACTTATATGTGAATTATCATAAGTTTTATAATAATAAATGCCTTCACAAAGATTCATGCATGAAGTATATATTGTTATTTCATATGAATCTTTAACCTTGCATAATCCTCTGGTTTGCGATACTGTTTCTAGTATGTGAAAGAATTGATTAACACTTGATATTTCATCACTTTCTGATTTTGAATAATATGACGCAAAAGCCACACGCACAAATCTACTTTGGCTACTTAAATCACCTGGAAGACCAAATGATCCTAATCCACGTGAATAAAATTTATCATCAAATTTAAAACTATGTTCTAAGTCTTCGCATGAAAGTTGGCTATATTTATTCAAGGCTTCTAGTTGATAATTAAACGGTGGATTGTTAGTAAGACAACCTGTCTTATTATCATATATATGTAATCCATCTTCCATAAATTCTACAACTATACACATCATTTTATCTTTTAAAATATAATGAAGACTTGCACATGGATATAGTTCGCTATATCTTGTGCTTACAACATTAATATTTTTAAGTTTCTCTTTAGCTTGAGTTACATTACTACAATTTGATAATATATATGAAATCAGTTCAAATTGCGCAACATTTTCAAGCCCTTCTTCTACTTCATTATAATGCGCATTACCAACAAAATTAAGACCAGCCATTCCAAGCCCACATTCGTTCATAGCATCATAATACATAGGATAATTATCACATACATGAGCCATTCCTATTATTGCATAATGATTATCACTTTTACCTATATGTCTAAAATTAAAAGGGTAATTTCTTGGTGTTATTACAACTTTTTCACCATAAGACATTTCATAGTCTAGTGTTCTTCCAAAATATGTATCTTTTGCTTTATAAGATGCGGCTGTACACATAATATTCCTTCTTTCTTTAGTAAAAAAGCTCTATATGCAACTTCGCACATGAGCCCTATTTCCTATTATTATACACTATATTTTGTTACTTTTCTATTACCACTTACTTTAACATAGCCTTTATCTATTAAATTTTAACTAATCTTAAATTAAGCTATAGTATCTAGCATCTTATCTATTTCTTTATATTTCTTGACTTTTTTATGGTTAATAGAACCCTTATAAATAACCATGTCTAAATCTTTTAATACGCTTAAATCTAAAAGTGGATTAGATGAACATACTATTAAATCCGCTGATTTATTTTCTTCTATTGTACCTGTAATGTTATCAATACCCAAAATATGGGCATTAACACTTGTGGCCATATTTATAGCATCAAGAGGTGAAACATTTAAATATTTATTAGCATATACTAATTCTCTATACATATCATAATGAGTTACAAGAGGACATGCAGTATCTGTTCCAAGTCCTACAATAACCCCTTCTTTAAGACATTCTTTAGCACAATCTACGATACCATCAAATACAACTTTAGCATTAAATTGTTGTTCCTCACTTAGATGTAAAATATTTCTATCTAAAAAACTCATTGGTGCGGCAGGAGATATTGTACATACTAGTTGTGCTTTAGTTTGTTTAAATAAATCTATAATTTCTTGATCTACTTTAGCACCATGTTCAATAGTATCAACACCATTTCTTAAAGCCACTTTAACTCCCTCTGGCGATTCAACGTGAGCCGCAACTTTTAAATTATGTGCATGAGCATAATCACAAATAAATTTAACTTCTGCATCATGCATACGAAGTTCTCCAGGTTCACCTTTTTTAGTCGCATCTAAAACTCCACCTGTAATCATTATTTTAATTAAATCAACATTATTCTTTATAAGATCATCTAATAAAACTTTAAATTCTTCATTTGAATGTCCTACTTTAGCTACAGTCCCAGCCATATGCCCTTTAGGTACAGTAATTGCGTAATCACTTGAAAGTATTCTAGGACCACACTCACTTAATTCTTTTTTGATTTCTGTATCCATATGTTCAAGCCCACCAACTAATCGAATAGTTGTAGTTCCTGAAAGGCATTCAGTCTTTGCGTAATTCTTACACATACCTTTAACTAATTTTCTAACTATTTTATGCTTTAAAAGTTTACCTACATATTCTTCATCATGTTTCTTCTTAGATGGTTTTCCAGATCCAGGTAAATGTACATGCGCATTAATTAAACCAGGTAACACATATTTCCCTGTTAAATCATAAACCTTATCTACATCTTTAATATCATCCTTTGATATTTTAACAATCTTATCATTTTCTATCAAAATGTTTCCTTTAAACATTTCTTCATTCTTTACACCAGTTATAATATTACAATTTTTAAGTACGTATTTCACATTCATCAAATCCTTTCATCATATATTATTTTACAACTTTTATTTAACTTTTGATATATTATTAATCAAAAGTTATTCTACACCCAATAACAAGTTTATTAAAAATAATAGTATTGTAAGGGGCATAACATATACAATAATAATGTACCTTAGATTTCCACTTATTCCCATTTGTTCATCATTATTTGACTTATCCACATCAGATAATCTATCAATTGTCATTTTTATTATTTCATTCTTTTTGACCAATATTTCAAAAATAATAAAAATTAAAACAATAAAAATAATAGACATTATTGAAAATGGAATATTTAAAATCGGATTTAAATTAATTTCACTATCTATAAATAAAGAAAAAAATAGCGTTAATAATAAAAGCGTATAAAAAATCAACCCTAGAAATGATATAACTAAAAGCGCAACATTAAGAAATGCTAATAAATGATGACAAATAACAGCTAAAAAGTCATGCCTACTTTCAATAAATTTATTATTTAGTTTTTCTCTATATATTGAAATAACATATGCTAGAATTTCAAAAAGCAATGAAACAATAAAAACTATCGTTAAGTAAAATCTCATATAAACTAAATCCTTTATAATCTAATATTTAATAAATGTTGTAAGTATCTTAGTGCAAAAAAATATGTTTCTCATACAAACTCTCTCCCTTTTTATTTACCTTTATCACATTAAAAATAATTCTTAAATTACTTTTAACCTTTATTACATATTTTAGCGCTATAAAAATATTAAGTTATTTATCTCTTTCTAATTTATCACGATTGGTAGCAAATAATTAACTATGTTTATAATTAAAATCGGTTATCACACGTAAATTATTTTCCTAATACACTCTTTTAAAAAATGACGCAATAATCATTATTGAAACAAATAGGACACAAGTGAATATTAATAATATATTCTTATATCTAATCTTCTTTTTCATATCCATATATAAGACAACTATTGATGAAATAATAGCTAATTCTAAAACAACAATTATTGTGATAGCCTTTAAGTCATCTATACCCCCTAAATTTTGAAAACAACTATAATAATAATGTTCCTTTGTAAGAATAAAATTCCCATCTGCATCATACGCTGGAAGATTTGCGGATTCATGATATATTTTCAAAAAAGGAAATATAGTAAGAATTGCTAATACACACATTATAATAATATTTGTTATTTTTATTTGTGTGATTTTAAACAAATTAGTACTGTGTGAAATTTTTGGCTCTTCCTGTTCTTTTTCTAAACAATTAATTATCCTCTTTGATAGTTTAAATATATCTTCTTTTTTCTTATCATTTTCTTTCAAATTTGGTTTTGAAGTTATAACATTTAAATTAATATCTTCATATATTCTTATTATAGAATCTACAATATGAATTGCGGATTCACCAAAACAAATGACATATTCCCTATCCTTTAAAACATTATAAATTTTTCCCTTATTATATTTATCATCGTTTGGTTCTACTTCTTGCAGATTATTAGAATTTAAATAATCAAGAGTATTTAAGTTAATAACTCTATAATCACTCTTATTTTTTGAATCAAAATTATTTAACTTTTTTAGAATACCATCTAAATCAGTTCCACTAGCCCCGTAACATTCTAAATCACATTTTTCCTCTATTCTGCTAGAACCATCAATTATAAAAACTATTTTTTCATCATATAAAACATTATCAACCATAACATACCCTCCTACATCTTATATATGATTCTTATTAAAACCTCAATTCATTAAATATTTTATCATTTAATAACGAAAGAAAAAAGACCACCTTAAGGTGAACCCTTAAAGTTGGACCAGGTTACTGAAAAGACTTTAGTTTTTTTATTATGAAATTAACATTAATTAATAAACTACAAATTATTAAATTATACGAAGAAGGTTATAGTGTTGCTAAAATTGCAATAAGATATAAAGCTTCAAAAACTGTAATTAAAAGAATTGAACGTCAATATATAGAGAACATGTAAAAGTTTTTGTCTATTCTAACCTTTTTTATAAAATAAAAAGGCTTGAAACAGTATTATCTACTATATCAAGCCGTTATTTTTTAAATGGTAGTCGAACCGGGAATCGAACCCGGGATTGGACCTTGAGAGGGTCCCGTCTTAACCTCTTGACCATTCGACCATAAGTCAACAAAAGTATTCTACTATACCAATTCTATTTTGTCAATTTTTTTTAGCGTATTTTGTAAAAAAGGTTCTTACTAGAAATCTAGCAAGAGCCTTTTACATTATTTA
>CAVCDW010000062.1:0-27050 GCA_963601055.1 Elusimicrobiaceae bacterium | reverse complement strand
CTCTATCATATATACTCCTATTTAATTACATTAAATGATGATGGTGTTTTAGCAACCAATGAAATTTCTTTATTTTTAAATGGATGTTTAAAAACAAGTTTTGATGCATGAAGTGCTAGTCTTTTAATAAGTGGTGATGGACCATCACCATATTTTAAATCTCCAAGGATTGGATGTCCTAGACTTTTTAAAACAACTCTTATTTGATTTTTTCTACCTGTTTCAATTACTACTTTTAACATGGAATTTTTATTATCAGTTTTTAATACTTCATAATTTGTAATAGATTGTTTTCCATCTTTACCACGAGCTACATATACCATATTGTTTTTATCTTCTAAAAGATTACATATAATTCTATCACTTTTCTTATCCATAACACCACTGACTACTGCGATGTATTCTCTTAAAACCACGAAATCATTCCATTCTAATCTAAGTTTTGATTGAATATATGGATTTTTAGCAAATACTAAAACACCTGAAGTTTCTTTATCTATTCTATGAATTACAAATGGTCTTTCACCTTTTCCATTCATTTTTAAATATTCTGACACATATAGGTAACAAGATTCTTTTTCTTTTTCATTTTCAACAGCTAATACACCTTCAGGTTTATTAATCGCAATGAAATCCTCATCTTCATATATTATATCAATTTTTGGCTTTTCAACTCTATTCTTTTTAACAACTTTTTTTACAGGTCCTTCAACAGAGTATTTTGAAATTGCGACTTCATCCTCTTTCGCAAGGACTAAGTTGAATTGACGTTCTGGTACACCATTTACTAAAACTTGATTTTTCGCAAGCAGTGTTTTACATACATTTCTTGAAGTATTCATTTTTAAAAGTAAGAAATCAAGAAGGTATGTAGTTTCTTTTACCTTAAATACGTTAGTATATATAATCTTTTTTTGTTCTTTTTTATTATCTTTTTCATCAAAGTGTTTATTGTTATGTCTTGCCATAAATACCTCTTTTATTATTTATAAAAAAAGTGCCTTTAAGGCACTAATTATATTACTTGCTTGAAACTGAATTGATAAGCACTTTAGATTCTTTTCCACTTTCAGAAACAACAGTAACAGTGTCACCTTTTTTAGCACCTATTAATGCTTTTCCTAGAGGTGATTCAGATGAAATCTTTCCGTTGATAGGGTCTGCTTCAATAGTTCCTACAATCGCGAAATCAAAAGTCTTATCTAAATCAACATAAGTAATATTTACGTTTTTTCCAATAGAAACCTTCTTTGATTTATCAACTTCAATAATCTTATGATATTTTCTTATATTTTCAAGTTCGTTTAATCTTGCGTTTAAACGTGCTTGTTCATCTCTAGCCGCATCATAATCAGCATTTTCTGATAAGTCTCCTTGAGATCTTGCGTCTGCTAAAGCTTGTACGTTTGCAGGTATTTTTACGTCTTTTAATTCTCTATATTCTTCTTCAATTTTTGCATAACCTTCTGCAGTTATTTCAATAATCTTCTTTTCAGCCATGGTATATTCCTCCGTACTCAATATTTTATATTATACATTGTTTTTTGTAAAAATCAAACATTATAAATTAATTATTTCTTAAAAATAGATTACAATGTGATTTCATATGCTATATTTCCTCTTTCATAGGGAAATATAGTCTTGTCTACTGGGATTTCATAAAATCCTTTTTTAAGATATAAATGAATTGCGGCTTCACATTTAGTATTTGTGACAAGTATTATCTTTTTTCCGCCTGCTTTTTTTACATAATCTATCGCATAGTCTAGTATCATACTACCAGCCCCTTTTGAGCGATACTTTTTGTTTGATGCAAACTTTTCAATTTCATAAAGGCTATCACTTTTTTTAGTTATAAGTATTGTTGATAAAGCATTTTCCGCATCATCTAGCACAAATAATATTTCTGACCCATTTTTAATTTGATCATCAATTGAATTAAGGGTTTTAATATCATTTTCTTCTACTTTAAACATTTCACTAATCCACGCTAGATTCATATCTATAAAATCTTGTTTGTATTTTTCAATGTATGTTATAACTTTCATTATATTACATCCTTATATCTCTGCATTCTCATTTCATGTTGTAGTTTTTTAGCTCCTGGTAATACGTCTTCAAACATGTCGTAAAAATCTTTTTGATGTCCTAATACCCTCAAGTGGCATATTTCATGACATATTACTACATCAATATATTCTTTTCTCATTTTCATACACATTCCTGATATTACAATAAGATTTAATTTAGGATAACATTTACCATAAAATGAAGTTGTGTATTTAAATTCTAATCTTGGTTTTTCTAAATTATATTTTTTAAATTTAAGAAATAGGCTATCAAACACTTCCACTACATATGATTTAATCATTTCGTTATAGAAGTTTTTTATTATTTTTTCTTTGAACGCTTCTTTTTTATAAACAATATTCATACTATCTTCTGTAATATAAATATTATTTATTAAGCCCACTTCTTCCCTTATATTTAAAACTCTACCTAAATAATGAATTGTGTTAGATTTTGGCATATAAGCATGCATTGTTTTTTTTATCTTATTATAATTGTTCTTAAATAAATCAAGAATTTCATTACTATTAAGCAAAGTTGGGGTAGTAAGCTTAAAACTATTCTCACCTAAGTATTTGATATAGAGCCCTCTATTTAATGGTTTATATTGAACTTCTACATCTAGTTCTAAATCATATACATTAATCTTCATAAATTCTTATCATATCATATTCATTAAGTTCTATGTCACATTTGAAATGAATGATATCTCCTGGATGTCTTGAAGCATCTAAAACATTATTATCTTTATCATATATTTCATCTATTTTTATTACCTTTTGAACATTTGGCCCAAATAGTTCAATATATGAATTTGGTTTAAAGAAATTTCTTGATTCAACATATACCATAGAAGTATTTTTATCGTATGATTTAACAATACCGCAGAATGTTTGTGATACATCTTCTGATCTCTTGTTATACAATTGTTCACTTATTGTAACATCACCATGAAGGAAACCATGAGATGTTTCTCTATTTTCAGCTTTTTTTATTTCCTTTTCATAAAAGTCATAATCAATATTAGAATTTCCACTAAGTATATCATCAATTATCATACGATACGCTTTTACAACTGTGGCGATATAATGTAGTGATTTCATTCTTCCTTCAATTTTAAATGAATCAGCTCCACTTAAAATTAATTCTTTTATATCTTTTATTGCGCATAAATCTTTTGATGATATTTGAAAATATTCATCCTCATTTACTTTATTATTATCAACAATTAGATCATAATTCCATCTACAAGAATGAGCGCAACCACCACGGTTCGCATCTCTATTTGTCATATTATTTGATAACATGCATCTTCCACTATACGAAACACACATTCCACCATGTATGAATACTTCAATATCCGCTTTTGCATTCTTTTTAATTTCTTTTATTTGTTCTATTGAAAGCTCACGCCCTAAAACAACTCTATCTGCTCCCATATCTTCCCAAAATCTTACAGCGCATATATTTGTTGTAGTTTCTTGTGTTGATACATGAGCTTCCATTTTAGTATGCATTTTTACCATCTTTAAAATGTAGATAGATGCACAAATAATTGCGTCTACACCACATTCCTCTAATTTTTTTAAATGATCTATTAATCCTTCCATATCACCTTCATGAGGAAGGATATTACATGTTACATGAATTTTGGCATTATGAGCATGCGCAAAAAGGCATCCTTCTTTTATATCTTCATAAGAGAAGTTTGAAGCTCTTGATCTTAAACTAAATTTTTTTGCGCCAATAAATACTGCATCAGCACCATACATTACCGCAATTTTTAGTTTTTCTAAATCGCCTGCAGGAGCTAGTAATTCTACTTTTTTCATTTAAACTCCTCCTTTTTGTATACTGTATCTTGATACATAAATCCATCTTCAATCATAAACATTTCATTTAGATAATCTAAAGCCATAATAGGATCTATTTCGCTATTTACTGCATCATAATATAATTTAAGCGCATCATTAAAATCATCTTTGTCCATATACAAGGAATCTATAAACATATAATCAACATCTTTAATATTATCTAATTCTCTTAAATAAGATAGGACATATGATCTATAAATAATAGTTCCATATTTATTTTCATCAATGTGATATAAATCATCTCTTGTTTCTTCTTTTATAAATGTATTATCCCTTTTAAAATCACATGTAGTATTCTTGTGTTCTAAAAATAAAGAAATAAGTTTTCTTTTTGAATAAAACATTTGATGATATCCAAATACTTTAAGCCAAACTTTCCCTTTTTTCTTAAGAGTAATAGTTTTTATATCATCAAGTGGTATTTCATTAGAAAGTCCTACAGCATTTAATCCTAAATCAAGGTATAAGTTTGCGTCGTAGGAATTTGTAACAAGTGTTTTAGGATCATATATTCCTTTATGATATAGCCCATATTCTTTAAGTATTTGATGTACTCCAATATCAGTATATAAAAATAGGACATCCTCATTTTTATATGCCAAAATGAATTCTTTAAGACCATCTAAATCTTTATCTTCAACAATAAAAGAGATGTCTAAAATAACTTTTTTATCTTGTTTATTATCTAAAATATTTTTGATTTCCTCATCATCTAAAATAGGATTATATGCAGTAGAATACTTAGTTGATATTACTACTCCATCGCATATATTTCTTATTTCCATAAAATGAGAAAATGATTTAATAGACGCAATAATCAATTAAATCATCTCCTTTTCCTTATTTTAAAAATTTAGCCTGTCCACGGCCTTTTCCTTTACCTTTAGAATATGATTGTCCTCCAGCAAAGTTTTGTGGCATTTTTCCACTCTTAACATCAGCTTGCATCTTCTTCATATCAGCCTCTGTCATACCAGACATTTGTTTAGCTGCTTTCTTTTGTGCTTCAAGCATTTGTCTTAGTTTATTAACTTCCATAACAGTTCTTCCTGAACCTTTAGCTATTCTTTCACGACGTTTTGCAGAAGAATCAATTAAAGATGGGTTCTTTCTTTCTTCTTCAGTCATAGAATTAATAATAACTGTTATAAAATCTAATTGTTTATCATCTATATTTTTAGCAGCTTCTCTTACTTGTTTCATACCAGGTAAGAATCCTAAGATTTTAGATAATGATCCCATACGTTTAATCATTTTCATTTGTTTTAGAAGATCGTTATAATTAAACTTATCACTCATCATCTTTTCTGCCATACCCATCATTTCATCTTCATCAATATTTTCAGTTACTGTGTCGATTAACGATAGCACGTCACCCATTCCAAGAATTCTATCCGCAAGTCTATCAGGGTAGAATATTTCAATCGCATCAAGTTTTTCACCTGTACATGAAATCTTAATAGGAACACCTGTAATAGCCTTTACTGAAAGTGCAGCTCCTCCACGAGTATCTCCATCAAGTTTTGTAAGAACAACACCTGTCACATTTAATTTTTCATTAAATGATTGCGCAACATTTACAGCATCTTGTCCTGTCATTGCGTCTACTGTAAGAAGGATTTCATCAGGATTACATAATTCTTTAATATCTACAAGTTCATCCATTAATTCCATATCGATATGAAGACGTCCGGCAGTATCGATGATTACAAGATCACAACCAGCTTCACTTGCTTTTTTAAGTCCTTCTTTTACAATCTTAGTAGCTTTTTCTTTAGTTCCCATTTCAAAATATGGAACATTTATTTGTTTAGCAATTTGAACTAATTGATCAACAGCCGCTGGACGATAAATATCAGCCGCAATTAAGAAAGGTTTTTTATTAAATTTTTTACGGCAAAATGACGCAAGTTTACCAACAGTTGTAGTTTTACCTGCTCCTTGAAGACCTGCCATCATGAAAATAGTCATTCCATCTTTTTTAAAGTTTAATTCTGAAACTTCAGATCCTAATGTTTTTCTTAATTGTTCACGAACAACTTTTACAACTTGTTCACCTGGATTTAATCCCTTTAAAATCTTTTCGCCTAAAGCTTCTTCTTTAACATTTTGAAGGAAAGTTTTAACAACCTTATAGTTTACATCGGCTTCAAGTAGAGATAGTCTTACCTCTCTTAACATTTCTTCGATGTCTTTTTCATTAAGTTTTCCACGCCCTGTCATACGGCGCATTGCCATTTGAAGACGACTTGATAATGAATCAAAAGCCATATTTTCACTCCTCTATAATTTCTTTTATTTTAGTTAGTGCATCATTATTATTTTCATTTATAATTTCTATGATTTTAATATTCTTTTGGTTGATTTTTAAAATACGCTCATATTCTAAAATGTTTTGTTCAACCTTCTTTAAATTATCATAGACTGCATTACGTGAAACATCATAATTTGATGCGATTTCAGATAGCGATAAATCGCTATAATAATAATCCATAAAATAATTTCTTTGTTTTTCGGTTAATAATCCTTTATAAATATCAAATAAAGTGATTAACTCTTCTCTTTTTAAAATATCCATTATTCAAAGAAATCTGCAAATAGACCATATAGATATTGTTCAATATCAAAAGGCTCTAAATCGTCTAAATGCTCTCCTAATCCAATATATTTAATAGGTATTCCAAGCTCATTACGTATCGCAAGCACAATACCACCCTTAGCTGTACCATCAAGTTTTGTAAGAATAATACCTGTTACGTTTGTAGCTTCGCTGAAAGCTTTTGCTTGAATCATACCATTTTGTCCTGTAGTCGCATCGATTACAAGTAATGTTTCATGTGGTGCACCTGGAACATTTGTTTCAATAACTCTTTTAATCTTATTAAGTTCGTTCATAAGATTAACTTTGTTTTGAAGACGTCCAGCTGTATCGCAAAGTAATACATCATATCCTTCATTTTTAGCTTTAACACACGCATCAAAAATTACAGATGAAGGATCAGAACCGGCCTCTTTTGTGACAATTTCAACACCAATTCTTTTAGCCCACTCAGAAAGTTGTTCAATAGCACCAGCTCTGAATGTATCACCAGCCGCAAGTAAAACTTTCTTTCCTTGTTTTTTCAAAGAATACGCAATTTTAGCAATCGATGTAGTTTTACCTACTCCATTAACTCCTACAAATAGTAGTACATTTAATCTATCAGGTTTTACATTAATGTTTGCGTTAACAACTTCACCTTTTAAGTATATTTCAAACATTTTATCAATAATCATTTCTTGAAGAAGAGTTGCGTCAGTAATCTTCTTTACATTTACTTCTTCCCTTAATTTATCAATAAAATCAATAACAGTATCAACACCGATATCAGCTGTTATAAATATTTCTTCTAGAGAATCAAATAATTCATCATCAATTTTAGTATCAGAATTTAGAATTTCTTTTAATGATGATAGTGCTCCCTCTCTTGTTTTATGGAGACCCATTTTGTATTTTTCTTTTTTCGTTTTATTTTTATTTTTAAATAATCCAAATAATCCCATATAATTATCGCTCCAATCAAAAAAATTATATCATACAACATAATCTTTTACAATGAAAAAACAAGCCTTTATTTAGGCTTGCTTGTTTGTTTCACATTCTTTGTTAGGGCATATTTTTATATCCCCAAAAGAAATCATAGACTCTCCACATGAAGGACATTTTTCATCAAGTATTTGATAAATCGCCTTACATCTTGGAAGATTTGAACATCCAAAGAAATATGATCCCTTATATTTTCCTCTTGATGCTTGTCTTTTAACTAAATATCCTTTTTTACATGTAGGGCATAATATAGTCTTATTATCTTCTTTACTTACATCACATTTATCTGCGCAATAAAGATTACCATTACTATCCTTTAACATTATCCCATGACATTTAGGACATTCTTCTGATGTAGGAAGGTCGTTATAAATTAGTTTAGGTTCGTTTGAAGCATAGAAATAATTACCTTTATTTCTTCCTCGTTGGCATAACTTCTTTACAAATTTAACTTCACCAAGTTTACTATTTGTAATAGTTATTATTTCATCTTCACTATCTTTTTTATCATCGCTTGGTTTTACGTATTTACAAGTTGGGTATGTTGAACATGCAATAAATTCACCATACTTACCTTTTCTTATAACAAGAGGATTACCACATTGTGGGCATGTTAAATCTGTTGGCTTTGGATATATTTTATCCATATTCTTTTTAGCATCTTCAAAAATTGGTTCAAAATCATTATAGAATTTTTGTAATTCATCTAATTCTTTTTCTTCACCTTTTGCGATTTTATCTAAATCTAGTTCCATATTTGCAGTGTATTCTACATTAAATATTGAACTGAAATATTTATCTAAAATATTTGTTGTAAGTATTCCTTGTTCAGTAGGTACTAGTGACTTTTTTGACACACTAACATATTCTCTATCCTTTAGGGTTGAAATTGTTTGAGCATATGTTGAAGGTCTTCCAATTCCAAGACGTTCCATGTCTTTTACAAGGGAAGCTTCAGTATATCTAGCTTTTGGTTTAGTAAATTTCTCTAAAATTTCAACATCTGATGCCTTAAATTCATCACCTAAATTAAATTTAGGCATTAAGATATTTAAATCATCTTCTTCAAGACCATATGCTTTAGTATAACCATCAAATTCTAATACTCTTCCTGAAATTTGCCACTTTGTATTATTATTCTTAAATATTACTTTAGTTTGATTGAACACAGATGCCATCATTAATGACGCAAGAGATCTTTTATATATAAGCGAATACAATTTATATTCATCATCTGATATATAAGGTCTTACCTTATCTGGTGTTCTATAAACTGATGTAATACGAATAGCTTCATGTGCATCTTGAGAAAGTAGTTGTTTTTTCTCTTTAGCGTGTCCTAAATAATCTTTTCCGTAAGTATCTAAAATGAATTTAGACGCATCATCTACAAATAGTTTCGATAAATGTGTTGAATCTGTACGCATATAAGTAATAAGACCTACATGTTCTCCATTTAATTCTTTTCCTTCATAAAGGCTTTGCGCAATACGCATAGTACGTGATGATTGGAAACCTAATTTGTTATATGCATCTTGTTGAAGTGTTGATGTTGTATAAGGTGGTTTAGATTCTCTTTTTACCTTTTTGTTTTGAATATCACAAACTACAAATAAATCATCTAGTGATGATTTTACATTTAAAGCTTCAGACTTATTTTTAATAACATCTTCACTAACTAAATCAAGTGAAAAATCATTAAAATGAGCTTTTAGTTCATAGTATGCTTCACTAACAAATTTTGATATTTCATCTTCAAGATCTACAATAAGCTTTAACGCAACTGATTGAACACGACCAGCAGATTGTGATTTAATTCTTGATTGTAATAATTTAGACACTTTAAAACCAATAATTCTATCAAGCATACGACGTGTTTCTTGTGATGATACAAGATTCATATCAATACTTCTAGGATTTTCTATAGCCTCAAGTACTGCAGGTTTTGTGACTTCGTGGAATTCAATTCTATTGCACTTAGTTAAATCAAGCCCTAGTACTTCAGCTAAATGATATGAAATAGCCTCTCCTTCACGGTCAGGGTCTGTCGCAAGCAATACTTCTTTATCCTTACAAGTCTTTTTAATAGTATCTACTAATTTTTCTTTCCCTTTTATTATTCTATATGATGGAGTAAAATTATTTTCAATATTAATTCCAAGTCCATCTTTTCCAGATGTCGCAAGATCTCTTATATGTCCTATAGACGCAATAACTTTATAATCACTTCCAACATAAGTTTCAATTGTTTTAGATTTTGATGGTGACTCTACTATTATTACTTTTTGCATAAAATCTACTCCTATTCTTAAAATTTCATTTTGTATAATATAATTTATTTTTTTCAATGTCAAGCAATAAAAAAGTAAGAAAAAGTCCCTATTTATATATAAATAGAAACTTTTACATTATTTTGTATTTATTCTATGAAATGTTAAAAATATAATTTCTCTTTTATAGCTATTTTCGCGAACGCAATAACTTCTTAAGTAAAAAACATTGTTTTGGCTATTTGTTATTAAATATCAAATTTAATTTGTTTATTAAAGAATTTATTAACTGGCGCAAAGCTCTTTCTATGAATCTTACATGGACCATATTTTTCTAAGGCTTCAACATGCTTTTTAGTACAATATCCTTTATGACGCGCAAAGCCGTAATTTGGATATTTAATATCCATTTTATCCATATATTCATCTCTTGTGACTTTTGCAATTATAGACGCAGCTCCTATAGATGCGGATAATAAGTCCCCTTTTATAATTGATGTATGTGGAATTTCAAGACCAGGTAGTGGCATCGCATCAATTAATACATGTTCTGGAGTTACTTTAAGTCCTAATATAGCTTCTCTCATCGCTTTTTGTGTACATCTATATATATCACTTTCATCTATTTCATCTTCAAATATAAATACAGTATTAATCGCAATTGCTTTTTCATTAATTTCTTTATAAAGTTCTTTTCTTCTTCTTTCAGTTAATTTCTTAGAATCATCAATTCCTTTAATTCTAAACCCATTAGGCAATATTACAGCACTAACAACTAAAGGACCCGCAATAGGTCCTCGTCCTACCTCATCGCAGCCGGCAATATAATTTATTCCAGTATCAATGAGTTCATCTTCATATTTATACTTGTCAATTACTTCATTCTGCTCTTTCAAATGTCATCGCTCCAATTTTTTGTGATCTTACATCATTTATAATTAATTTACATATTCTATTGTAATCAATTTGTCCTTTTTTAATAAGACAACCTCTTTTAATACCTATCGCATCTACAAGGTCTATTAATTCCATATTCTTTATTTCTTCTTCATCAAGAGAATATCTTTTTGCAAGAAGACTTGGGTATAATTTTTGCATATACTCGCATCCTTTAAAAGCTATTCCTTCGATTTCAAGTATTTCATCCTTTATCGAACCACAAAGGGCTAATTTATAACCAACTTCTTGATCTTCAAACTTTGGCCATAAAATACCTGGTGTATCCATAATTTTAAAATGAGGATTTATATTAATCCAAAGATTCATTTTAGTAACACCTGGTTTATCACCTGTTACCGCAATTTTTCTTCCCGCTAAAAGGTTAATAAATGTGGATTTACCAACATTAGGAATACCTATTATAAGCCCCCTAATGCTTACATTAGCTACACCTCTTTCCTCTTGACGATCAATATATGGTTTAAGTATTTGTTTTACAGTTGGATAAACAGAATCTATATTATATTTTTCAATAGAATCTATATCTAAGGCAACTATACCTTTTTCTTTATAATATTTAATCCATTTAGCTGTTTCTTTTTTATCAGCCATTAAAGCTTTGTTTAATAAAATAAGTCTAGGCTTATTACCTATTATTTCATCAACCATTGGGTTTGCGGATGAATAAGGTATTCTAGCATCTCTTAATTCTATTACAATATCTACATTTTTTAAAGCTTCACCTATTTCCCTTTTAGCCTTAGCCATGTGACCAGGATACCATTGTATTGGCATATTATTCCTCCTTAATTATATGATGTTTTTTTGTTTAATTTACCAAAACTTTTAAAAGGTAATAATCTTATAAAAGCTTTTCCTAAAATATCATTATTATCAATTAATCCTAATTCTCTTGAATCAAGGGAATTAGTTCTATGATCTCCCATAACTATACTATATCCCTCTGGGATTTTAAATGTATAATCCATATTATCGGATTTTCCATTAAGGTTAATACATTTAATATAACTTAAATATGACATACCCTCAACATTTGACTCTACTATCACATCATTTACTTTGAATTCATTAGTTTCTATATCATAACTTACTATATCCCCTGCAGTTCCTACTACTCTTTTTATGTATAGTGCATCATCAACACTTATTTTTGATCCATATTTCTTCTTTGTAACATTTATTACTACAACATCATTACGCTTTACCTTATAGCCCATATGCCACACAAGAATTTTATCGTTATTTTCAAGAGTATCATTCATAGAATTTCCTGATACTGTTGTAGGTGTTACAATAAACATAATAATAGTTGATAATACTAAAATAGTTTTTATTATAAAATTGATAGTATCATAAAATTTAAAATATAATTTTGTATCAACTAAACCAAATTTATCATTAAATTTTGTAGATATTAATATAGTTATGATGTTATATATCAAAAATAATATAAGTAGTGCGAAGAAAAACCAAGGACTTACAATAGATAGTTTTGAAACTGTATTTAATAACGTTATAAAGAGTACAAGCATTACTAAAGATAAAGATATGCTTATAATCGATGATATCTTCATCTTTTTTATAAAGTATTCTTTAGAATTCTTTTCCACTATTGACTATCTCCTGGACTAAATATTTTATCAAGTTCTGATGCATCGCATAATACTTCTCTTCCTTTAGTACCATTCTTACCTGATACAATACCAAGACTTTCTAATGTATTTACAATACGAGATGCACGGTTAAATCCAAAATTAAATTGATTTGAAATAGCGTTTATAGAACAAGTCTTTTGTTCAATACAGAAAAGTGCTACTTCATACAATACTTCTGGTGTTTCTTGATTTGATGTAGGAGATGCGGCATCCGTAGATGCAAGTCTCTTCTTCAAATCATCATGTAAGAATAAGTAATCTGGTTCAGCTTCACCTCTTATAAAGTCTAATACTGCATCAATTTCACTATCCTGAATCCAAGCACCTTGAAGACGTTTAACTTCTTCTCCACCATCTTTAAGTAACATATCTCCCATTCCAAGTAATGTTTCAGCTCCATATTCATCAAGAATAGTATTTGAATCTACTCCTGAATTTGTACGGAACGCAACACGGGCTGGAATGTTAGCTTTAATTGTACCTTTAACTACATCAACTGTAGGTCTTTGAGTCGCAAGTAATAAATGAATTCCTGCGGCACGTGCTTTTTGAGTAATACGTTGAATAGATCCTTCAATATCGCTTGATGCAACTTGCATTAAATCCGCAAGTTCATCTACAACTATTACTATATAGCACATTTTCTTAAGCATCTTATTTGTCTTACATTTATTGTTATAATCTTCAATATTTCTACTCTTGTTTTCCGCAAACATTCTATAACGTCTATCCATTTCTTCACAAGCCCATTTTAAAGCTTCTGACGCAAGTTCAGGATCATTAATAACTGGGGTGATAAGATGTGGAATATCATTATATGACGCAAGTTCTACTGTTTTTGGGTCAACAAGTATTAATTTTAAATCATCTGGTTTATTTTTAAGTAGTAATGATATAAGCATTGTGTTCATACATACTGATTTTCCTGAACCAGTACTTCCGGCAATAAGACCATGAGGCCATTTATCTATTCTTGTATATATTGCGTTATTATCAATATCTTTTCCAAGAGCTACCTTTAATGGCTTATCATCATAGAATTCATCGCTTAAAATATCACCGAAATAAACTGTATCAGTTTTATCATTAGGGACTTCAATACCGGCACTATGCTTACCAGGAATAGGTGCTAAAATACGTAGTTTTTTAACTCCTAAGTTCATTTGAAGATCTGATGTTATAGTAGTTATTTTCTTAATAGGTACTCCAGGCTCTACTGTTATTTCAAATCTTGAGAATGCAGGTCCTTTAGTCATATTTGTTACATGACCATCAATACCAAAGGCAGAAAGTGTATTATCTAAAATATCTTTCTTCTCAAATATCCAATCAGGTAATTCAGTAGATGATGCAGGTCCCTTTTTAAATATATCACGTGGTGGTAATTTATAATTTTTGTATGGGTCTGCATTTTCAGGTGCTTCAAAACCTGAGAAATCTTTATGAGCAGTCATAGAAGGTGCTTGGCCTTCTTTGTAATTTGGTACATGTTCAAATGATTTTGCAGGTCCGTTAAAATCATATATTTGTTTTGTTTCACTATCCTTAGGAGTAGGAAGACCTTCATGATCTTTTGTAAGTTCAGCATATGTTTTAACTTCTTTAGGTTCTTCTACAACTTTTTCTTTATAAGAACTCATTTTACCTCTTACAATAGTAGTATGAACATTATCTTCTTTTGGTGTATCAAAACGTGGTTTAAACGAACCAAATGATAAATCCATATCATCAGATGAATCATCTTCTTCACTATCATTTTCAGTTTTAAATTGATCAAAATTAAATTCTTCTAATTCTTCACTATTCTTCTTTTCATCTAAAACATCAGATGCAGATTTTATAAAATCAAAGCCAATACTTTGTTCCTTCTTTTCTTCTACTTTAGGTTTTACTTCTGTTTTATTATTATTGATAGTAATATCATGACCATATATTTTCTTTCTATCTTCACTTGTAATAGTACGGAATTCAGGATACTCTGTTCCGTATTTATCAATCATTTCTTGTTTACTGATAGTCTTATGTTCTCTTGCGAAATCGTAATTCTTTCTTACATCTAAATCAACTTTTTTAGATATATCATCTACTACAACTTCATCACGAACATCAGTACCAAAAAAAGGTGTAGCCGCAATCGATGGTCTGAAATCAAGTCTTCTATCTCTTAGTCCTTTAACATTAAAATCTTTTTGTGGAATTTTAAAAGATTTTGCACGTCCTCTGTCTCTTTCTTTATTAATTTTCAATTAAAACAACCCCTTTATCAAAAGCATTTTTAGAATATATGTTATAAGCTTCTTCCCCAATAATTTGTATTACGTTAACACAAATTCTTCTTGTAATTATTTCAAAAGATGAATTAATTACAAATTTTCTTACCCAATATAATGGGTTAATAATATTAATCAATACCTTAAAGCCAAATAATATCTTATTTAGTTTATATTTATAAATCAATTTAACAAGTTTAAAATCATAAACTCTCTTGTAAAAAGTAAAAGTTCCTCTAAATGTATTAATATTAATTCTACGAAGTATTCTAAGCCCATTAAAATCTAGAATTTCATCCATTCTTTTTGACGCATATCTTAACAAATTAGTCGCATCTGATATAGTGATATCAAGATATGGTCTTTTAGATTTAGGATTATATATATGCGCAACATTTTGAATTAATGACCACGAAAGATATTTTGTAAATTCAAAGTTTGTGCGTCCTTTTCTTAATTCTTTATCATTAAATATTTCTTCGTACTCTAAAATAAGGGCACATACTTGTTTTTGTTTGTCTAATGAGGATTTAAATTCATCAAATTTAACTTTTTCTTTTTTATTTAAAACGGAAGGATTAAATTCATAATCCTTTGTTTTAATCTTAGTCATTTCCTTAAATTTAGCTGAATTCATTTGTCTTAATACATATAAAAGATAAATGATGGTCGCAATCGCAAGTCCAAGTGCAATACCAAAAATGAAGGTGTATATTGATAATATAGAAATTTTAAAAATACCAATTGTTTGGACAAGCATTTTACCAACCTCCATAACAAATATTATATAATATTTCATGATTTATTTAAAGATAAAGCCTAAACAATTTGAAAATAAAACTATATTATGTAATAATCTAATCAAGGGTGATAATTTATGATAAAAGTTATTTCGATTGATCTAGACGGAACTCTTTTAAACAAAGAACACATAATTCCAGAAAGAACAGTTAATTATTTAAATTCTTTAATATCAGATGGCTATTTTCTAATTCTTTGTTCAGGTCGTCCTTATAGATCTATGTTACAATACGCTAAATTATTTCCACCAAGTTTAATATTAATAAGCGAAAATGGCGCATACATAGGTAATATGGATGAGTCTTATGTTCGTGAACTTAAACGTTTTAGTAAATCTCTTTTCCTAGATTTATTTAAAGATAATAAAGATATTATCAAAAATGCATTTTATTCTGTAGGTAATAATGCATACATCTATAATAGAATACCAAAACTTGAACCATTTTATCACATAGGCCCTGAAACTGTTGTTATAAACGGCGCTTACGATAATGTTAAAAATCTAGAAGCACCTAATGGCGCATTATTTATAATAGAATCAGCAGAGCGAAAAAGATTTGAAGACTATATAAATAATACTAAAAAAATTGCGTATAGATTATTAGGTTATGACACAAAGAACGCGGTATATGAAATATCACTTTCAAAAGTTGATAAATCAATCGCAATCTCTCGTGTTTTAAAGCATTATGGTTATAATTTTAAAGAACTTATGGCATTTGGAGATGGTGTAAATGATTTAGAAACACTTTCAAATGCAGAGGTTAGTGTTGCGATGGCAAACGCTGAGATTGAAGTTAGAAATATTGCGAAATATACTACTGAGTTTAATTGCGAAAACGAAGGTGTTTATCATTTCTTAATTGAGCACTTAAAAGACTGTGAAAAGTAGTTTAAAACAAGGCTTATTCATAGTCTTTTTCTGCAAACTGAATGGCTACCATCGATTTACCAACACGTCTAGCTCATTAAATAAGAAGCGCTGTTTTTCCTTAAAAATAGCGCATCATGCCGAAAGCTTAAAATTGTTGTAATAACTAATAAAAAAAGAACTGTAAATTCTATTTTTACAGTTCTTTTTCTTCTTCTATTATTTCGATATTTTCATCTGCAATCGATGTATCAATATCTACTTCTTTATTATATAATTTATGACTAAATGCTTGATAAGTTTCTGCAGCACATACATTTATAAGTAACATGCATATTCTCTCGGTAATATTAGAACCTTCTAAATACTTAACTGAGGCTCTTATACCTATTCCTTTTATTTTATCTACAACATGTTTTTTTAGTTTTGAAAAAACATTTTCTTTAGCTTCTTTTAATTCTGATGATATTTCTATCTTTTTATCCTTTAATCCATAAAGTGTTGATATTTTTATACCATCTTGGAAAAACATTTTTAATACTTTAGAATCCATTGTATAAATCTTTTTCAAAAGTTTATCTTCATAGATTGCGTTATCAAATGAATCCGCAAAACTTTGTGCAAACTTTATTACTTCATCTATTGAAAGTTCTAATAAAGGATTTTTACTTTTAGGAAAGAAAAGAGATGCTATATCTTCTGACATATTATAAACAATATCAAATATTTTTGCTATATCGTTAACAGATGATATTTCAGTATGATATTTATTTGTGTATTCCAAAATAATTGGAAGACAATCATCATATGATACTTCTTCATCTGATTTTATTATTTTAATCTTTTTCTTATGCGTCATTAAATAAATAATTAAAAGCGCAAGTCCGAATACTAACGCTCCTATTAATATTCCTATTAAAAGGACTATTAATAATTCATAGTCTAATTTTATAATTCCTACTTTCGCAAGCATTCAGACCTCACCTCCAAACTATTTATCTTCTTCAATAATTCCCGCAAGTTTTAATAAATAAATTGCGTTTCTTGTTGTAGATACGCCATCATGAATTTTATAATCAAAACAAATCTTATCATCTATGTAATGTTCTAAGAAATGATAATTAAATACACCATCTACCGCGCATAATTCCATATCATGAGTTGTAATTATAGATTTAATTCCTTCTCTTCTTAAATGTTTTACAACAGCCTCTGCACCCTCAAGTCTATCTTTAGTATTTGTTCCTTTAAATATTTCATCAATAAGAACAAGCATATTATTACCTGTTTTAGCATATTCTATAATAGCTTTTACTCTTAATATTTCTGCATAGAATGTAGAAATACCATCAGATACATCATCTGATACCTTCATTGATGTAAATAATTTATACGTAGATGCTTCAAATTCCTCGGCAACAACATATCCACCTGCTTTAAATAGTAGGTAGTTTACACCAATTGAACGCATAAATGTTGTTTTACCTGACATATTAGAACCTGTAATAATATTTGTGTTATTAAACACAAAATCATTACCAATAACTTTATCAAGTGAAATTAGAGGATGTTTTAAATTTTTAAATTTAAATTCATCTGAAACTTTTGGTAACACTACATCAGAGCGAACAAGATTTATGGTGCTTAGTGATAAATATGATTCTAAATCACCTACATTAGTTACTGTAGATCTTATTGTTTTAGCATACTTCTTTTGCCATTTTGTATAAATTATGGCAAGGTATGAATCAAGCGCAAATAAACCATTAAAAATCACTTCGAATAAGATATTATTACCTGATATAATAAAACCATTTATAATATTAAATTTCTTTATTTCTTTAGCATTACCTTTAATCAATTCTTCTTTTATTTCTTTTAAGGCTTCTGATTTAAAATCCTTTTTAGAAATATAATCAATATAAAGGTCATAACCAGAAAATAAATTATTAATTGGAATAAGGTTTTTTCTAATTGGTCTTATTGATGTCGCAACAAACGTGTTTAGAATAAACGATATCAAAATAGCTCCTACAATAAATGTGGGTGATACTACCTTTAATACCGAAAGTATTATAGATAATATTACAAGTATGTTAGAAATGAGCGCAATAAACAATTCATAAGGAGGTACTACTTGTTCATTTTCAATTAGATTTAAAGCATTATCCATTGAAATTGCTCTTCTATCATCTACTCTTTTTTCATACATTCTTGAAATAGCTTCTAACTCAATGTGAGTTTTTTCATCTAAAGCTAATTCTTTTACTGCTTCTTGTCTTTTTAAAATATCTTCTTTTTTAATATCTTTATCTTTTAAAGCATACGCAAATGCTCTACGTCCATAACCAGTACGAGATACATTTAAATACTTATACACAGATGATTTACCAAATAAATCTAAGTCATATTCATAGTAATTCTTTTCATCAATAAATTCTTCTCCACCATCTTTAAATCGATTGAATTTATTATTTCTTCTTAAATCATAATCAGAAATTGATGCGACCATAAATTTCATATAATCACATTTAGAAGCTTTATTACTATGTATTATCACAACAGCTACAAAAACTATTGTAAATATGCCACCTAAAACGTAACATAGTGTTTTTATAGTATCATGCTTATATGCCGCAAGTATATAAAATACTAAGGCAAGAATAAAGAATAAAAGACGCGAATATGAAAATATATCAAGTATTCTTTCTTTTTCTTTTATTTCTTTTTCTAAATTTTCTTTTAATTCGTTAAGCTTATTATTCAAAAGAAACTCCTTCCAAAGCTATATTAATATCAGATGTAGTATAGCCTCTTTGTATCAAATATTTATAAAGTCTTTCCCTTTTATTATCTTTTAATGTTTTTAGTTTTAAATTCATAATCTTATTCATTGAATCATAATACATTTCTTCATCTAAAACAAAATCATTTGATAACTTTTTCTCCCTTAATTTATATGATATCATATTTCTTCCAAATCCGTCACGAATAAGTTTTGATACATACAATTCTTTGTATTTTAAATCATCTAAAACAAGGTTTTTAATTAGTAATTCACATACATCGCTAGATATAGAATCTGAATACCCTTTTTTAATTAAATATAAATATATCTCATATGAACATTTAAAATACGTATTACAGTATTTTAAGGCTTTTTCATACGCATCATAAAAAGTTTTAGAATCAAGTATTTTACTATATTCTAACTCTGTTAATTCCTTACCTTTAAGAAGACGAAATTTAACAACAGCTGTTTCATTTAAAATAAGTTCCTCACTATCATTTAAAACAACTTTAAACATACAATTTTTAAGTGGTTGTATTGATGTTACCTTATACGCTACTTCTTTTTCTTCTAAAATCGCTAAGTCCTTCATAATTACCAACTACCTCCTTGGTTTCTGTTATAAAGGTGAACGCATTCTTATCAATTTTCATTACTTTTTCTTGTAAGATGTATGCTTCTCTTTTATCCATAGTACATATTATCATTTTAAATTCATGTCCTGTGTATCCACCATATACATTAGTAACTGTAAGTCCTCTATCAATTGTGTTATAAATCATTTCTTTTATTTCTTCATAACGTTGAGTAATAATGTAGGCAGTACGTCTATTTCTTGCGTTAAGTGCTATTTTATCGACTACATAACCAATTCCTATTACAGTTATTGTACCATATACAACCATTGAGATATCATATCTTAATCCTTCTGTTACGAAGAATCCTCCGATGATAATAATTACAACATCTGTCATATACATTGTATATGAATATGGAATATGTAGATATTTTGATAGTAATTTTTGAATAACATCAATTCCACCTGTACTTCCTTGATTTCTAAAACATAGACCAAGACCAATTGATGATAAGAGACCACCAACTATACCTGCGATAAGGTATGGTGTTTGAGATTCATTTAATTTAAAAATATCGCTATTACAAAAGGTTTCAAAAATTAAAACTATTGTAGGCGATAATATTGTCGCAAACAATGTTTTCTTAAAGAAATCTTTTCCAAGTAAAATAAATCCTGTTAGTAATAATATTCCATCAATAATATATAAGAATATTGATGTTTTAAAAGGAATATAATCCTTTACAATAATCGCAAGACCCATTGTTCCACCTGTTACCAAATTTGTTGGGTAATAGAAAAAGTAGTATGCGATATCCATTAATATAACACCTAATGTTATCCATAAGTATTGTTTTATTTTTCTTTTCATATTCTTCCACCTGCTAAAAATTTAAGATAGGCACTAATAAATTCATCTAGCCCACCATCCATAACTCCTGCGATGTTTGATGTTTCATAATTAGTTCTATGATCTTTTACCATTGAATATGGATGGAAAACATAAGATCTAATTTGTGAACCAAATCCAATATCCATCATCTCACCTTTGAGTTTTTTCATTTCTGCTTCTTTCTTCTCTAATTCTAGTTGTAATAATTTAGACTTTAAAAGCTTCATGCATGTTTCTTTATTTTTAATTTGACTTCTTTCATTTTGACAAGTGATAACTATATTTGTTGGTAAATGCGTTACACGAACGGCAGAATACGTTGTATTTACTCCTTGTCCTCCATGTCCTGATGAAAGATATGTATCTACCCTAATATCATCATCTGCAATCTTTATTTCATCAGTATCTTCTACTTCAGGCGCTACATCGCATGAAACAAACGATGTTTGTCTTTTTCCAGCCGCATTAAAAGGTGAAATACGAACTAATCTATGTACTCCTCTTTCTCCTTTTAAAAGACCATATGCATAAGGTCCATCAACTTGGATTGTGACAGATTTAATACCCGCTTCATCTCCTGGTTGATAGTCTAGGATTGTTATTTTAAATCCTTTCTTTTGACAATATCTTGTATACATTCTATAAAGCATTAAAGCCCAGTCCATAGACTCTGTACCACCAGCACCTGGATGAAGCGTAAGTATTGCGCTACTATTATCATATTTACCAGATAGTGTTACTTTTACTTCAGCTTCTTCTAATTTTTTTTGTAATTTTAATATTTCTTCTTCTAATAAAGTTAAAGCCTCACTATCTTCACCTGACATTTCATCAAGCATTAAAACACTATCCAAATCAGATTTAACATCTTCATAACACATAACATTTTCTTTCAAAGAGTTAGCTTTATTTATAACACTTTGAGCTTTAACTTGATCAAGCCAAAAATCTTGTTCATTCATCTTTTTAGATAATTCTTCAAGTTCTGGTTTAATAACATCTATTTTTAAAGCTAATTTTAAATCATCTACTTTATTTTTAAATGATTCAATATATTTATTTATTTCATATCTTTCCATAATTTACTCCTTAAAGAATAAAAAGCTCAACAATGAGCTTTCTATTTATTAACGTCCGTGGCAGTATTTATATTTTCTTCCACTTCCACAGTAGCACAAATCATTTCTTCCAAGCTCTTTACGTGCATTAACGATCGGAGCCTTCTTAACTGAATCATCAACACCTTGATTAGTTACAAGTTTCTCTTCTTTTGGTTGTTCAACTGTTACTCTAAGCTTAGTACGTACTAAGAAACGTAACACGTCTTCATTAATATCTGCTGTCATTTGGTTAAACATCTCTAATCCTTGTTGTTTATAAATTGTAAGAGGATTTTGTTGACCATAAGATTGAAGACCTATTCCTTGTCTTAATCCTGACATCTTATCAATATGCTTAGTCCAATGCATATCAATTACTCGAAGTAACATCATACGTTCGAATCCATCAAATGCTTCATCTGGGAACATAGCTTTCTTTTCTGCTAAATCCTTAGATGCGATTTCAAATAGATAATCTCTAATTCCATCTTCATCTAATTGTCTTAGTTTTTCAACACTGACACTATTATCACCATAATATTTTGTATTAAAAATATCTGCAATTCCTTGGTCATCAATGTTATATCTATTCTTTCCAACTTCTTCCATATAACGATCAGTAATTTGAGTAATAGCTGTTTTCATCATTTGGTTAGCCATTTCTTCAACATTTTCACCCTTAATTACTTGCATACGTTGTTTATAGAATAATTCACGTTGAACACGAATAACGTCATCATATTTTAAGACGTTCTTACGTGCATCATAGTTTTGACCTTCAATTCTTGTTTGAGCTTGAGTCATAACTTTTGTAAACATTCTAGATTCAAGTGGTTTAGTCTCATCGTTATCTGAATTTAATCTTACAGCTAATTGAAGTTTATTTTTAAATGAATCTCCTGCAAATCTCTTTAATAATTCATCTTCACAAGATGTATAGAATCTAGAGAATCCAGGGTCTCCTTGACGTCCTGAACGTCCACGAAGTTGGTTATCGATACGACGTGATTCATGACGTTCAGTACCGAATACACATAATCCACCTAATGCTTTTACTTCATCAGTTAACTTGATATCTGTTCCACGTCCTGCCATGTTTGTAGCGATAGTAATAGCTCCTTTGTTTCCAGCAAGAGCTACGATTTCAGCTTCACGAGCATGGTTTTTAGCATTTAATACTTCGTGCTTTAATCCAAGTCTATTTAATCTTTCAGAAAGCATTTCTGAAGTTTCAACTGATATAGTACCAATTAGGATAGGTTGTCCTTTAGCATGACGTTCTTTTACTTCTTCAATTAATGCATTCCATTTATATTCTAGTTTTAAGAATAAGTAATCTGGTGCATCTTCTCTTATAACTGGTTTATTAGTAGGAATTTCTACAACATACATGTTGTAAATTTCTCTAAATTCCTCTTCCTCAGTTTTAGCAGTACCTGTCATACCTGAAAGTTTATGATACATACGGAAGAAATTTTGATAAGTAATAGTTGCGACAGTTTGCATCTCTTGCTTGATTTCTACACCTTCTTTAGCTTCAATTGCTTGGTGTAGACCATCATTATATTGTCTTCCCTTTAAAATACGTCCTGTAAATGAATCTACGATTAATACTTCTCCATCTTGAACTACATATTCAACACCATTCGCAAATATATAGTTAGCTCTTAGGGCGTTATTAATTCTATGAACTAAGTTAACATTTTCAAGATCATATAAGTTTTTAACATTAAAATACTTTTCCGCAACACCCATTCCTTTTGGTGTTAATTGAATTGTTCTTGTTTCAAGATCTATTGCATAATCATCTTCAGAAAGTCCTTTTGTAAACTTATCAACTAATTGATAAATTTTAGGTGATTCTTTAGATCCACCAGAAATAATAAGTGGTGTACGAGCTTCGTCAATTAAAACATCATCAACTTCATCGATAATGGCTGTTCTAAGTCCACGTTGTTGAACTAATGAAGCAGCATCACGTGCCATATTATCACGTAGGTAATCGAAACCAAGTTCAGAGTTTGTAGAATATAAGATATCACAAGCATAAGCTTCTTGTTTACCTTTTTGATCTAGGTCTCGAACATTTAATCCTACAGTTAATCCTAACCATCTAAATAAATCTCCGATTTGTCCATTAGCTTCACGAGATGCTAGATATTCGTTAACTGTAACGATATGTACTCCTTCTCCTGAAAGAGCATTTAAATAAGCAGGAGCTACGGCAGTTAATGTCTTACCTTCTCCTGTCTTCATTTCTGCAACGTTACCACCATGAAGGACAAGTCCTCCGATTAATTGAACAGGATATGGTTTCATTCCTGTAAATCTATATGCAGCCTCACGTACTACTGCAAAAGCTTCTGGTAAAATATCATCTAAAGTTTTACCATTTTTTAATAATTCTCTAAAATATGGAGTCTTAGCTTTAAGTTCATCATCACTTAATTTTTGCATCTCACTATCTAGTGCAAGAATAAGTTTTAATTTCTTTTGAACTCTCTTTAATTCTTTTCTTCCATCATCAAATAATTTTTTGAACATTTCTACAACATCCTTTTTCTTTTAAAATAAATACTATTTAATTATAGTATAAAAACATTAAATATGCAACTTTATAATTTTTTTATCCAAAATTAAAAAAAGGTAGTAATTACTTACTACCTCTTATTAGTATATATTACTTTAATTCAGCAAAATACTTAATAGTTCTTACCATTTGTGATGTATAAGAATTTTCGTTATCATACCAAGCAACAACTTGAACTTGAGTATTTCCATCTTCCATAACTGTTGCCATAGTTTGTGTTGAATCGAATAATGATCCATAACGCATTCCGATGATATCAGATGAAACGATTAATTCATCATTATATCCAAATGATTCAGAAGAAGCTGCCTTCATAGCTGCGTTGATTTCATCAACTGTAACTGTACCCTTAACTACAGCAACTAAAATAGTTGTAGATCCTGTAGGTACTGGAACTCTTTGTGCAGATCCAATTAATTTTCCATTTAATTCAGGAATAACTAGACCGATTGCCTTAGCTGCTCCTGTTGAGTTTGGAACGATGTTAATAGCTGCTGCACGAGCACGTCTTAAATCACCTTTTCTATGAGGTCCATCAAGAACCATTTGATCTCCTGTATAAGCATGAATAGTTGTCATGATTCCACTTTGAATTGGAGCTAACTTGTTTAATGCATTAGCCATAGGTGCTAAGCAGTTAGTTGTACAAGAAGCTGCAGAGATAATTTGGTCATCAGCAGTTAAAGTCTTTTCGTTAACTGAATAAACGATAGTCTTTAAATCTTTTCCAGCTGGAGCTGAAATTACAACCTTCTTAGCTCCTGCATTGATGTGTGCCATAGATTTTTCTTTAGATGTGTAGAATCCTGTACATTCAAGAACTACATCTACATCTAATTCTCCCCATGGAAGTTCAGCTGCATTTGCCTTAGCGTAAATTTTGATTTCCTTTCCGTTTACAATGATAGAATCTTCAGTTGCTTCAACTGTTCCTTCATATCTACCTTGTGATGAATCATACTTTAATAAGTGAGCTAACATTTTAGGATTAGTTAAGTCGTTAATTGCAACTACTTCATATCCTTCTGCTCCGAACATTTGTCTAAATGCTAGACGTCCAATACGTCCAAAACCATTAATGGCTACTCTTACTGACATATTTAAAATTCCTCCTATATTTGTAAGTGTTCTTACTTCGGTTATTATTCTAACACGATTAAAAATATAAATCAATTATTTTTATTTTTATAACGTTTAATATACATTATGTAAACGTTTTAATTATTTATAAATGCTTTCTTAAGTCTTCCTATAAATTCTATTTTATTTTTAGCCATTTTAACTACATGTTTTGAATATCCTACACTTAGACTCTTAAAATTTGTAAATCTATATGATGTATTATCAACAGTAATCCAAGTGTCTTGAGATTCGTTGTTTTCAATAGTAATTGTTTTCTCGCTGCTTAGTATTAAGGGTGATGATAGTGTTCTATATGCTCTTGAATTTATTGACGCAATTTCTGTTAATTGAAAACATTTAAGCGCAGGATCAATAACAGAACCATGTAGTGATTTATTATATCCTGTAGATCCAAAAGGAGATGATATGCAAAGTCCTGTTCCTCTAAATAACTCTAATGATTTTCCATCAACTGAAACTTCAACAATTAAAGTTCTTGTAGGGTTAATACATGTTACCTCATTTAAAGCTACTCCTTTAAATTTCTCTAAAGATGTAATAACCTCATAATCAATAAGACCTACTGTTTCAGTATCATAGATATTGCTATTTATCATATCACAAACCTTATCTATTTCTTCTACAGTAAAGTTTGTAATAAATCCTAAATGACCAGTATTAATACTAAATATTGTTATTTCATCACATCTATCTTTATACATATTTACAGATTTAAGAATAGTTCCATCTCCACCAATAGAGACTACTATATCTGGTGTTTTTTCATCGTATTCTATTTTTAATTTCTTTTTTATAATTTCTGCAAGTTCAATAGAATATTCATCTTGTTTTGTTACTATAGTATAAGTCATAATATCACCTTAGTTTTAATTTTCTTAAAATAGTTTACCATAATGCTTGCATTTTTTAAAGTTTTTTTACATAATTCACTTAGGAGGCATATAATGATAACATCTACAGAAATTGAATTTAAAACTTTTTTAACTAAAGAAAAATATGAAGAATTATTAAATAAACTTTCCCTAAATGATAATATTTTAGTTCAAACAAATCATTATTTTGATGATTTAAATCACACTTTAGAAGGTGATAAGAAGGTTCTTAGAATAAGACAGAAAGGAGATCAATATAAACTTACCAAAAAATCTAAAGGTGATGTAGGTAACATAGAAAACCATGTTTATATCACTAAGGATGAAGCATTAAATATGCTTCTAAATGGATTTGATGCAAGTATTATTTCAGAGCCTATTTATGTAAATAAAATATGTGAGCTTACAACATATAGATCTAAAATCAAATATAAAACTGGTTTCTTATTTCTAGATAAATCAACCTATAATAATAAAACCGATTATGAATTAGAATATGAAGCATCTGATCCTACTATAGGTAGGAAAGAATTCGATGAAATTCTTAAGGAATTTAATATTGAATTCAGGCCATCATATTCAAAATTCAAACGTGCTTTAGGCAAATAAAAAAACGTGTTGCATATACTGAGCCCAATAAGTTGGACTTTAAGTTAATTTAATATTAAATTACGTTATTTTCGGATTGATGTCTATATTTTATAGGCGTCAATCCTTTTAATTTTGTC
>CAVCDW010000061.1:16627-31305 GCA_963601055.1 Elusimicrobiaceae bacterium | reverse complement strand
ATTGATCCTAGAATAATTTTAAGAAGAAAATCCAAGAATTATTATATGTATTCTGATAAAAATTTATATACGATATCAGAAGACGCTAAATCAGATTACGAGCAAGGACGTATGGTTGATAATGGTGCTGTAGAGAATTATATGGCAACGTTTGATTTGAATTTTAATACATCAAACAAAGAAAACGGAACTATATTGATTCATAATGATATGTATTTAAATATTGAATATGTAAGTAAAAATTCTTTTAAAGTATTATTAACTAAATCTGCTTATAATGCATCATTATTTACAAAAGAAGAAGCTAAAGCTATTAAAGATTTATTAGGATTAGAATTCTCTGAAAGAAGAATTGAGAATGTATTGTTAAAAGATTTAACAATGTATAATATTCATGAAAGAAAACCTAATATTAGTGAAAACTATAGAACAATCATGAAAGATATATTTGCAAAAAAGACACCTATTAGTGATTACACTGATGCAAATACTATAAAAACTGAAACTGAAAAAGGTGCTTTAGAATATCTTCGTAGATTCTACTTAAAGAGCGTTTATGATTATAAAGAATTATTTGAAAAAGTAATTAATAATTCAACTAAAGAAATTAAGAAAGTATTAATTATTGCGCCAAAATTAAACCTTGAACTTCAAGGTTTAGAACTTGCAAGTAAAAATAAAATTGATGTTTATACTCTAAACGAATTAAAATCAGGATATTATCCATCAATTGATTTAGACAATGTTTCTTATAAGGCATCATATAGATTAAAACTACAAAATATATCAAAACAATTCATCAAATCATTTGATGTTGTACTATTTGGAGCAGCATTTAATGAAGCAGTTGAAGACTTTAAAGATACTCTAGATGAAATTGTAGCTAATAATAAAGATATTGTATTTATTAATTCAAGAATTGTTCGTGCGAAAGATGTTGATTCTTTCTATGAATATTTTAAAAATTATACAAAGGTTAATAGAACTTTCTATAACTATGAATTCCCTTATGCAAAACTAGTAGAAGAATATGATGAAAAATATGTTTCATATTTAATAAAATCTGGAAATAGGATACATAACGATGTCGCAATAGATAAGAAGGATTCATATTTTAGTATAATTAAACAAAAAAATGATTGATTTTTTACTACGAAGTAGTATAAAATATTATATGGAAAATACATTAAATTGTATTCAAAAACTTAAGGCTATTTGAGGAGGAAAATAATATGCCATTTATTACAAGAGTTTATGCAAGAGAAGTATTAGATTCAAGAGGAAACCCAACTGTTGAAGCTGAAGTTTATACTAAGAGTGGTGCATTTGGAACTGCAATATCACCATCAGGAGCTTCTACTGGAGAACATGAAGCTATCGAATTACGTGATGGAGATAAATCACGTTACCTAGGAAAAGGTGTTACTAAGGCTGTTAACAATGTTAATGAAATTATAGCACCAGCATTAATTGGTGTAGATGTACATAACCAATTATTCGTTGATAAGAAAATGTTAGAGTTAGACGGAACACCTAACAAATCTAAATTAGGAGCTAACGCGATTTTAGCAGTATCTATGGCAGTAGCTAAGGCTGCAGCTAACTATGATGGTGTAGAATTATACAACTATCTTGGAGGATTCAACGCTAAGAAGATGCCTGTTCCAATGATGAACATCCTTAACGGAGGAGCTCATGCAGATTTCTGTATTGATTTCCAAGAAATTATGATTTTACCAGTTTCTGCAACTTCAGTTAAAGAAGCTGTAAGAATGGGTGCTGAAGTATTCCATAACTTAAAGTCAATTCTTAAGAAAAAAGGATATAATACTGCAGTAGGTGATGAAGGAGGATATGCTCCAAAGCTTGCTAAAGGAAATTCAGAAGCATTCGAAATCGTTGATGAAGCTATTAAGGCAGCTGGATATGTTCCAGGAAAAGATATTTTCTTAGGAATCGACGTTGCATCATCTGAATTCTACAATGAAGAAACTAAGAAGTATGATCTTAAGGCTGAAAACAAGTCTCTAACTACTGATGAAATGATCGGATACTTAAAGACTTTAACTGAGACTTATCCAATAATCACTATTGAAGATGGTCTTGATGAAAACGATTGGGAAGGATGGCAAAAGCTTACTAAGACAATCGGTGATCATGTACAACTAGTTGGTGACGACTTATTCGTTACAAACACTGAACGTCTTGCTAAAGGTATTTCTTTAGGAGTTGCTAACGCTATTCTTATTAAGGTTAACCAAATCGGATCTCTTACTGAAACTTTCAATGCTATCGAAATGGCAAAGAGAGCTGGATATGCAGTAGTTGTTTCTCACAGATCTGGTGAAACTGAAGATACTACAATCGCTGACATCGTAGTTGGAACTAACGCACTTCAAATCAAGACTGGATCATTATCTCGTACTGATAGAATTGCAAAATATAATAGATTAATGCGTATCGAGGATCAATTAAACCTTTATGGTGAAGCAAAGATTGCTGAATATCCTGGTATGGGAGCATTCGTTTCTATTAAAAGATAATTAATAAAATAAAATAAGCATCTTGATTGAAAGATGCTTTTTTTTTTGATAAGATAAGACTAGAAAAAGGAGGATATTAAAATGGCAAAATATAGATGTAAAGTATGCGGACAAATTGTTGAAATACCTGATGGTGAAGAAGTTGTTTGTCCTGTATGCCACGCTAGTGGTGATAGTTTAGTACCTTATGTTGAAAATGAGGAATTAACATGGCCAGCAGAACATGAACTAGGGATTGCCAAGGGTCTTGATAAGGATTTAGTAAATTCATTAAGAGACCAATTCAATGGTGAATGTTCAGAAGTTGGAATGTATTTATGTATGGCAAGAGTTGCGAACAGAGAAGGATATCCTGAAGTAGCTCTAGCGTTTGAAAAAATTGCACATGAAGAAGCTGAACATGCGGCAAGATTTCAAGAAATGCTTGGAGAACTTGTTTCAAATTCAACAAAAGAAAATATTAAAAAGATGTTATCTGGTGAAAATGGGGCGTGCCATTCTAAACTAGATATCGCAAAGAAAGCAAAAGCACAAAATTTAGATGCTATCCATGATTCTGTTCATGAAATGTCAAGAGATGAAGCAAGACATGGTAAAGCACTAGAAGCATTATTAAAACATTATTTTAAAGACTAGGAGAATAAAAATGACAAATAATTTAAAAGGAACACAAACAGAAAAGAATTTACAAACTGCATTTGCAGGAGAATCACAAGCAAGAAATAAATATACATATTTCGCATCAGTTGCTAAGAAGAGCGGATATGAACAAATTTCTGAAATTTTCTTAAAGACTGCAGATAATGAAAAAGAACATGCAAAACTTTGGCTAAAGGCATTAGGAGGAATTGGAACTCTTGAAGAATGTCTTGAAAGCGCAGCAGATGGAGAAAATTATGAATGGACTGATATGTATGATGAGTTCGCTAAAACTGCTGATGAAGAAGGATTCCATGATCTAGCAGCTCAATTTAGAGGAGTTGCGGCAATCGAAAAGATGCATGAAGAAAGATTTAGAGCATTACTTAAGAATGTTCAAGAAAAGGAAGCGTTCGAAAAGAGCGGTGTTACAGTTTGGGAATGTAGAAATTGTGGACACGTTGTAATTTCTACAAAAGCTCCTGAAGTATGTCCTGTATGTAAACATCCAAAGGCTTACTTCGAAGTAAGAAAAGAAAATTACTAAAATAAAAAGAAAAGCTCCAAGATTTAATTCTTGGAGTTTATTCTTTATTTTTAATTTCTGTAATCATTTGGTTTAAGTCATCTTTATCAAATACATATTTTTTTCTACAATACATACAAGTGACTTCACAATAACCTATTTCATCTCTAATTGATTCAATTTCTTTTTGACCAAGTGATTTAACACCTCTATAATAATTTTCCTTAGAACAAGGACATCTATATCCGATTTCAGAAGTTTCAACAATTTCATAATCTGAATTTCCAGCAAGTACTTTAATTATATCTTCAGGTGTCATTTTACTATCAATCATTTCTGAGACTGGTTTAATATTTTTTAAAACTTCTTCAATCTTTGTGATAGTCTCATCATTGCATCCTGGCATCAATTGAAGTATAAAACCTCCAGCAGCTCTACATGAGTTGTCTGTTTCAATTAATACTCCAAGTCCTACAGAAGAAGGAGTTTGTTCAGATGCCGCAAAATAATATGTAAAATCTTCTGCAATTTCACCTGTTTGGATATTTATTGTAGTAGTAAAAGGTTCTTTTAAGCCTAAATCTTTGATAACTGTCATAGTACCATTTCCAACAGCTTTACCTACTGCAAGATGTCCATTGTTATATTGCATGAAAACACCGGCATTAGAAACATAACCTCTAACATATCCATTAGAAGCTTCTACAACCATCATGCCAAGAGGTCCATCACCATCAAATCTAATTGTTAAATTTTCATTTGATTTGTAATTTGCTGAAATCATAGCAGCTGCTGTAAGACATCTACCAAGTGCTGCACAAGATGTAGGCCATAAACCAAATGTTTTACGAGCTTCTTCAACGAGATTTGTAGAAGATGCTGCATAAATTCTTACTTTTTTATCATAAGCTAAAGCTTTACAAATATAATCTTTCATATAATCACCTCAAATATTATATCATATATTTTTTAAAAAAAGTTTTCAGTTATAAATTATTTTAATATAGTAAGTTGGTACGTTTATAATTAATAAAAAAATAGTGATAATCAAAATGATAAAATACATTTTTGGTAATTTTATAAAAATGTAATTTTTTCACAAAAAGTATGAAATTTTTTGAAAAATAGTTGACAGTTATTGCTTGTTAGAATATAATAATAAATGTCATCTAGAGTTAGGGGTAATGCCTCCGATTTCGGATGACTATTTTGCAAAGATAGTTTAGAATAAAATCAAACTTGAGTATAATTATGAAGAGAGAATAATTCATAATTATTAATCTCTTCAAATAGGAGATTAATAAAAGTACTTGAGTTAGTCTCTTTTTATTTTTCTAAACATAAAATCGTAAATAGAATTAGTAATTAATAAACTTGTTGAAAAAGCGAGCTAATGATTGGTGAAAGATTAGTAATAAGAATTAATGAACGCGTCTATTAGATGTTTATTTGAAAAATGTAGTAGAATAAAACGTATCATCTGCGTTAAAGATTCGAGGTGGCCTTATTTTAGGCAATTAGAGTGGTACCGCGCGATAAATTGCGTCTCTTTCGTTAATTAGAAAGAGACTTTTTTTGTACATTATGATAGAATATAGGAAAAGGAGATTTTTACAATGGACAAGAAGAATATTAAAAAAGTAGTATTAGCATATTCAGGAGGACTTGATACATCAATTATCATTCCTTGGTTAAAGGAAAATTATAACAACTGTGAAGTTATCGCAGTATCAGGAAACGTAGGACAAGCAGATGAACTTGATGGTCTTGAAGAAAAAGCAATTAAGACTGGAGCATCAAAATTATACGTTGAAGATTTAAATAAAGAATTCGTTGAGGACTATATTTTCCCAACACTTAAAGCAGGAGCTAAATATGAAGGAAAATATTTATTAGGAACTTCATTCGCAAGACCTATTATTGCAAAGAGAATTGCTGAAATAGCTCTTAAGGAAGGTGCAGATGCAATCGTTCACGGATGTACTGGAAAAGGAAACGACCAAGTTCGTTTTGAATTAGCAATTAAGGCAGTTGCGCCAAATATGCCTGTAATCGCACCATGGCGTGAGTGGGATATTAAATCTCGTGATGAGGAAATTGATTATGCAGAAGCACATAATATTCCTTTAAAGATTTCAAGAGAAACAAATTATTCAAAAGATAAAAACTTATGGCATCTATCACATGAAGGACTAGATCTTGAAAATCCTGCAAATGAGCCTAAATACGATAAGATTTTAGAAATGGGAGTTTCTCCAGAACAAGCTCCTGATAAGGCAGAATATGTAACAATTCATTTTGAAAAAGGTATTCCAACAGCTGTTAACGGAAAAGAAATGAACGCTGTTGATCTTGTTTGGGAATTAAACAAGATTGGTGGAAGAAATGGTGTAGGAATTATTGACATCGTTGAAAACAGACTTGTAGGAATGAAGTCTCGTGGTGTTTATGAAACTCCAGGAGGAACTATTTTATACGAAGCTCATGAAATGTTAGAGTCTATTACTCTTGATAAACAAACAATGCATTTCAAGAGAGGAGTTGCAGACAAGTTTGCAGAACTTGTATATGATGGACTTTGGTATACTCAATTAAGAGAAGCTTTAAGTGCATTCGTTGATCAAACTCAAACAACTGTAACTGGTGATGTTAAAGTTAAATTATATAAAGGAAATATTACTCCAGCATCTATAACTTCTCCAAATTCATTATGGAATGAAGAAATAGCTTCATTTGGTGATGATGAAGGTGCTTATAATCAAGCTGATGCTGCTGGATTCATTAACCTATTTGGACTTCCAATTAAGGTTCAAGCATTATTAAATAGCAAAAAAAATAAGTAATAAAGGTGACTAATTATGGCAATGTGGGCTGGTAGATTTAAAAAAGAAGAAAGTAAAGAAGTTAATGATTTTAATTCTTCAATTTCTTTTGATAGTAGAATGTTTGAGCAAGATATTTTAGGATCTATCGCTCATGCAACCATGCTAGGAAAACAAAATATTATATCTAAAGAAGATTCAAATTTAATTGTAAAAACTTTAACTGAAATCTTAGAAGATATTAAAAATAAAACATTACTTTTTGATTATGAAGCTGAAGACATTCATATGTTTGTTGAAGCTGAACTTACAAAACGTATTGGCGAAGTTGGAAAAAGACTTCATACTTCAAGATCTAGAAATGATCAAGTTGCTTTAGATATAAGACTTTATTTACGTGATGAAATAGATAATATTCATAGTTTAACAATAAATTTAATAAATGTAATATTAAATCTTGCGGATGCTAATAAAGAAACAATAATGCCAGGTTATACTCACTTACAAAGAGCACAACCTATTACATTTGCAAATCATTTATTAGCATATGCTACAATGTTTAAACGTGATATTGAAAGACTTAATGATACAAAGAAGAGATTAAATAAAAATCCTTTAGGATCATGTGCCCTAGCAGGAACTACATATAATATTGATAGAGGTATGGTAGCAAGCCTTCTTAATATGGATGGTGTAACACCAAATTCACTAGATGGTGTATCAGATAGAGATTTTTGCGTAGAACTTGCATCAACTATTGCAATTATGCAAATGCATTTATCAAGATTTAGTGAAGAAATAATTATGTGGTCATCTTGGGAATTTAAATTTATTGATCTAGATGATGCATATTCTACAGGATCTTCAATAATGCCTCAAAAGAAGAATCCTGATATTGCTGAACTTGTAAGAGGTAAAACAGGAAGAGTTTATGGAAACTTAATTACTCTTTTAACAATGCTAAAAGGTATTCCTTTAGCATATAATAAAGATATGCAAGAAGATAAACAAGCAATATTTGATTCTGTAGATACTATTAAAGATTGTCTTAAGATATTTGCGCCTATGCTAGAAACTATGACAATTAATAAAAACAATATGAAGCGTGCTGCTGCAAAAGGATTTATTAACGCAACAGATCTTGCAGATTATTTAGTTAAAAAAGGAATGGCTTTTAGGACAGCTTATAAGATTTCAGGTACTCTTGTAGCACGTTGTATTGATCTTGATACAACTCTTGAAGAACTTCCTTTAGAAGAATATAAGGTATTAAGTGATTTATTTGATGAAGATTTATATGATGCGATTGATTTAAAGAACGCTACTTTTAGAAGAAATAGCGAAGGGGCATCTTCGATTGAATCTACAACAAAACAAATTAATGATATTAAAAAGGAGCTTGGACTATAATGTATAAAGTTTATATAGACGGTCAATCAGGTACAACAGGACTTAGAATAAATGAACGCCTTATGAAAAGAAATGATGTAAAAATTCTTCAAATTGAAGAAGATAAACGTCATGATGAAGTAGAAAGAGCCAAATTTATTAATGAAGCTGATATAGTATTTCTTTGCCTTCCTGATGATGCGGCAGTAGAAGCTGTAAAATTATGTACAAATCCAAATACAGTAATAATTGATGCGTCAACTGCTCATAGATGTGATCCATCATGGGCTTACGGATTTCCGGAATTAGATTCTAAATTATTTCTTAAAATCAAAAATTCAAAAAGAATAGCAAATCCAGGATGTTATGCATCAGGATTTATGTCTATTGTATATCCACTTGTGAAAATGAGTATTGCATCAAGTGATTATCCATTCGCAGCTAATGCGATATCAGGATATAGTGGAGCTGGTAAAAAAGGAATTGCTGAATATAATGATGAAGCAAGATCTTCACAGTATGATGCTCCAAGACTTTATGCAATGAGCATGGCTCACAAACATTTAAAAGAAATGCAAACTATTGCAGGCCTTAAAGAAAAACCATTATTTAATCCATATGTGTGTGATTTTTACGAAGGAATGCTTGTAACAATTCCATTATATGTTGATAGATTAAATAAAAAATATAGTGTAGAAGAAATTCATGATATGTTTGTTAAATACTATGAGGGACAAGAATTCGTTAGAATTATGCCACTTGAAGAAAAAGGAACAAAAGATGGATATTTATCTGCAAATCATTTAGCTGGTAAGGATTATATGGAAATATACTTTGCTGGAAATAATGAAAGAATAAACATTGTATGTGCTCTTGATAATCTTGGAAAAGGTGCAAGTGGTGCAGCAATTGAATCAATGAATATTGTTTTAGGATTAGACCCTAAAACTGGACTCGAATTTTAAGAGGGGGATATTATATGAAGCAAATTAATGGTGGTGTTGTTGCGGCTAAAGGTTTTAAAGCAAACGCAATTCACTCAGGACTTAGAAAAAATCCAGGAAGAAAGGATTTATCATTAATAGTATCTGATAAGATTTGTACAACTGCATCAGTTTATACAACAAATCTTGTTAAAGGAGCACCTATTTTAGTAACTAAAAAACATAGTGAAAATGGATATGCTCAAGCAATCATTTGTAATAGTGGTAATGCAAATACTTGTAATGCTGATGGTGTAGAAAAAGCAGAAAAAATGTGTGAATATGCAGCTAAGGCTACAGGTCTTCCTGCGGATGATATTCTAATCGCATCAACCGGAGTTATTGGACAAGTACTTAATATTGAACCAGTAAAGGATCATATTAATGAACTTGTAGATGGACTTTCAAATACTCCTGATGCATCTGATCTTGCATGGCAAGGAATTTGTACAACTGATACAAAGAAGAAAGAGATTGCATTTGAATTTGAAGTTGATGGACATGTTTGTCATATTGGAGGAATTTGTAAAGGTTCTGGTATGATAAAACCAAATATGGCAACAATGTTATGCTTTATTACAACTGATTGTAATATTTCTAGCGCAATGCTTCAAAAAGCATTAAGCGCTGTAATTCAAGATACATTTAATATGGTATCAGTTGATGGTGATACTTCAACAAATGACACTGTAACAGTACTTGCAAATGGACTTGCAGGAAATGATGAAATAAAAGAAGAAAATGATGCTTATAATGTTTTCTATAAAGCATTAGAAGAAATAGCTACAAGTCTATGTAAGGCTATCGCAAAAGATGGTGAAGGAGCTACTAAACTTTTAGTTGTTGATGTTTTAAATGCTAAAACTAAACAAGATGCTAAAAAAGTAGCTAAATCTGTAGTAATGTCTTCCCTATTAAAAGCCGCTATGTTTGGAGCTGACGCAAACTGGGGAAGAGTACTTTGTGCAATTGGTTATTCAGAGGCTAATGTAGACATTAATAAAGTTGATGTTTCATTTGAATCAAGAAAAGGTATTCTAGATGTATGTAAGAATGGATCAGGAATTCCATTTAGCGAAGAAATTGCTAAAGAAATTTTATTAGAAGATGAAATTACAATTAGATGTAATTTAAATGATGGATTATATAATTCACAAGCTTATGGTTGTGATTTAACATATGATTATGTAAAAATTAACGGAGATTATAGAAGCTAAGAGGCAGTTTTATGAAATTTTCAAACGAAGAACAAGCAGAAATATTAGTACACGCACTTCCATATATTCAAGAATATTATGGTAAAACTATAGTGGTTAAATATGGTGGTAATGCCATGATTGACGAAAATTTAAAACAATCAGTAATGCAAGATGTTGTATTACTATCACTTGTAGGTGTAAAAGTTGTTTTAGTACATGGAGGAGGGCCTGAAATTAATGCTTGTTATAAAGCATATGGAAAAGAAACTATTAAAGTTGATGGCCTAAGATATACTGATTCTGAAGGTGCTGATATCGTTCAAATGGTTCTTGCTGGAAAAGTTAATAAAGACTTAGTAAAACTTATTGAAACTAAAGGTGGTAAAGCAATGGGATTATCTGGTATGGATGGTTCTATGATTAAATGTAAGTTTAAAAACAAAGCTAAATATGGTTTCGTAGGTGATATTGAAGAAATCAATACTGATGTAATAACTACAGCCTTAGAGCACAATTACATTCCTGTAATATCTACAGTAGGAATTGATGATGAAGGTAATAGTTATAACATTAATGCTGATACTGCAGCCGCAAGAATTGCTGGTGCCCTAAAGGCAGAAGCTTTTATTGCAGTTACTGATATTAAAGGTTTATTAAAAGATAAAGATGATGATAGTACACTTATCTCTGAAATCAATGTGTCAGAACTTAAAACACTTGAAAAACAAGGAATTATCGATGGTGGTATGATTCCTAAGGTAGAATGTTGTGTTGAAGCTAAACGTAGAGGCGTTAATAAAGTATTTATAATCGATGGAAGAGTTCCTCATGCTATACTTATTGAAGTTTTAACTGATGAAGGAATTGGAACAATGTTCAAGTAGGAGGAACAATATGGATATTATATGTGAAGATAAGAAAAATATAGCTAATACCTACAATAGATTTGAAGTTGTTTTAACTAAAGGTCATGGTTCTATATTAGTTGATGAGAATGGAAAAGAATACATAGATTTTTCATCTGGAATTGGAACTAATATTTTTGGTATAGATGATAAGATTTGGGTAGATGCTGTTACAAAACAAGCTAATACAATTCAACATGCATCGAATTTGTATTATACAAAACCTCAAGTAGAACTTGCCAAATTACTTTGTGAAAAAACCGGAATGAAAAAGGTATTCTTCTCAAATTCTGGTGCTGAATCAAATGAATGTGCAATAAAAACTGCAAGAAAATATTCTTTTGATAAATATGGAGAAGGAAGATATGAAATAATTACTTTAGTTAATTCATTTCATGGAAGAACAATTGCGACTTTAAGCGCAACTGGTCAAGATGTATTCCATCAATATTTCATGCCATTTGTTGATGGTTTCAAATACGTACATGCTAATGATATAGAAGAATTAGATAAAACTATTTCATCTAAAACATGTGCAATAATGATTGAAACTATTCAAGGTGAAGGTGGAGTAAACGCTCTAGATGAAGAATTCATTAAACATATTGATGAAGTTTGTAAAGAAAAAGACTTAGTATTTATTGTTGATGAAGTTCAAACTGGAAATGGTAGAACTGGATATTTCTATTCATATATGGAATATGGAGTTACACCTGACGTAGTAACTACTGCAAAAGGAATTGGTGGAGGACTACCACTTGGAGCAGTATTATTTAGCGAGAAAGTTAAAGATACTCTAGGATTTGGTCAGCATGGAACAACATTTGGTGGAAATCCTATTTGTACTGCAGGAGCTTATACAATAGTAAGTCGTATTGATGATGAATTACTAGCACATGTAAGAGAGTGTAATAAGCTTGTTAAAGAAAAATTATTAAAGCATAAAAACATCGTATCTATTTCAGGAAAAGGATTGATGATTGGAATAGAATTAAAAGAAGGATTAAAATCTTCTGATATAGTAAAAGAAGGTATTGAAAAAGGTGTAATTATGCTTACAGCTAAAAACAAAGTAAGATTATTACCAGCATTAAATATTCCTTTTGATGTTTTAGAAAAAGGATTAGATATTTTATTATCAATTTTGGAGGAAAAATAATGAAGAATTTTTTAACATTACAAGATTTATCTAAAGAAGAAATAATTGATTTATTAAATTTAGCAGATCAATTAAAATTTGAAAGAAAAAATGGAATACCTCATCCTATTTTAAAAGGTAAAACATTAGGATTAATTTTCCAAAAATCATCAACAAGAACTCGTGTATCATTCGAGGTTGGTATGTATGAACTTGGAGGATATCCTCTATTCTTATCATCACGTGATCTTCAAATTGGACGTGGAGAACCAGTTCAAGATACAGGTAGAGTACTTGGAAGATACCTTGATGGAATTATGATTCGTACTTTTGAACAAAAAGAAGTAGAAGATTTAGCAAAATGGAGTGGAAAACCAGTAATTAACGCTTTAACTGATTATTGTCATCCTTGCCAAGTTTTAGCTGACTTAATGACAATTCGTGAGCACAAAGGTGCATTCGATGGATTAAAGGTATGCTATATCGGAGACGGAAATAATATGGCAAACTCTATTATTGTAGGTTCACTAAAAGTTGGTATGAAAGTTGCGGTTGCATGTCCTAAAGGTTACTATCCAGCACAAAAAGTTCTAGATTTTGCTAAAGAATATCCTGGAATGTTTGAACTTACTGAAGATCCTATGGTAGCCGCAAAAGATGCTGATGTATTCTTTACTGATGTTTGGACATCAATGGGTGAAGAAGCTGAAACTGAAAAGAGAAAAGCTGTATTTGCTGGAAAATATCAAATTAATGAGGAATTATTATCAGTTGCACATAAAGACGCAATGGTTCAACACTGTCTTCCTGCACATCGCGGAGAAGAAATTACAAGTGAAGTATTTGAAGCACATGCAACTGAAATATTTGATGAAGCAGAAAATAGATTACATGCTCAAAAGGCTGTAATGGTTACTTTATTAAAAGATTAATTATAAGCACCTTATGGTGCTTTTTATTTTAGGTTAGAATTTAAATTCCAAATGTTAAACATTATTAAATTATGATAAAATATATGTAGTATATTTTTTGTGAACGGAGTGATTTAAATGATTAAAGATGAAGATTATAAATTATATAATGGTGTTTTAATGCCTAAGGTTGGTTTTGGAACATGGCAAGCTCAAGATGGACCAGATACTTATAATTCTGTCAAATGGGCAATTGAAGCAGGATATAGAAATATAGATACTGCATTAGTATATAAAAATGAAATTTCAGTAGGAAAAGCTATAAAAGATTCTAATATTAAAAGAGAAGATATATTTGTTACAACAAAATGTCCTGCTGATATAAAAACATATGATGGTGCTATGGAGGCATTTAATACATCACTTAAGAATTTAGGACTAGATTATGTAGACTTATATTTAATACATGCTCCATGGCCATGGAGTAATGTAGGTGGTGATTACACAAGTGGTAATATAGAAGTATGGAAGGCATTTATTGATTTGTATAACAAAAAATTAATACGTGCCATTGGTGTATCTAATTTCCATCCTGAAGATATTGACGCAATATGGAATGCTACTGGTGTAAAACCAATGGTTAACCAAATAAGATATTTCCTAGGAAATACACAACCAAAAATCACATCATATTGTATGAAAAATGATATACTTGTTAGTGCTTATTCACCACTTGCAACCGGCAATATTTTAAAGAATGAAACACTATTAGAAATTGCTAATAAATATAATAAAACACCAGCTCAAGTATGTCTTAGATATTGTATAGAAAAAGGTACTGAACCACTTCCTAAATCAATACATGAAAATAGAATTTATGAAAATATTGATTTAGATTTTAAAATAGATGAAAAAGATGTAGAAGTACTTGATACTATTCATGATGAGTCACTAGATAGACCACTTAGGAGTTAATTATGGAAGAAATTAAATTTGAAACAGATGTATGGTTTAGAACATTAGATTTTGATTCAACTGACTATATTACTGCAAGTGCTATTTTATCTTTATTTCAAGATATCGCAGGGCTTCATGCATATAATTTAGGAGTTGGGTATGAAGCACTTTTGAATAAAGGTTATTATTGGGTACTTGTTAGAAATGAATTTGAGATATTTAAAAACCCAGAACCATTAACTAAAGGAAGACTTGTGACATGGCCTCATCATAAAGGAAGAATTGATTTTAATAGAGAATATGTTTTATACGATTCTTTAGGTGATGTAGTCGCTAGGGGTATATCAAAGTGGGTTGTAATAAATACTACAACTAGAAGACTTTCTAGAACAGACGATATTGATTTTGGCCCAGGTGAATATGTTACAAATAATTTTTATAACGATGTTTTAAAAATCAAAATACCTGAATTTATAAATTTTAAAGAAGTAGGTAGCCATAAAGTATCAAAAAAAGACTTAGATCATAATAAACATATGAATAATTCTAAATATGCAGATATTATTATTGATTTACTACCTGATGATTTTTATATAAATAAAATGAATATAGACTATATTAAAGAAACAAGATTAAATGATCTTATAAAAGTTTATGAATACATTT
>CAVCDW010000061.1:15211-16564 GCA_963601055.1 Elusimicrobiaceae bacterium | reverse complement strand
GAATATATTTATTATTTAGGTAAATGTGGTGAAGATAATATCTTTATTTCAAGAATTGAAAGGAATAAATAAAATGATTATTGATTTATTAAATTTTTTAAATAACGCAAAAACAAAATATCAAGCAATATCTATAACAAAAGATATTTTAAAATCAAAAGGATATAAGGAAGTATCAGAAAGTGATGATTACAAAGGATTAGATAAATTCTTTATTGTAAGAAACAATACATCTGTTATTGCGATTTCAAAACCAATTGATTTTAAAAATAAATCTATAAATATAATATGTACGCATACAGATTCTCCATCATTTAAGATAAATGAAAATTCAAACGTTGAAATCGCAAACTATAATATTCTTCAAACTGAAGTTTATGGTGGACCTATTTATTCTTCATGGTTTGATAGACCACTAGGAATAGGTGGGGCAGTATTCTATGAAAATGAAGGTGTAATTAAAAGACAAGAAGTAGCATTAGATAATATATGTATGATTCCAAATCTTTGTATACATTTTAATAGAGATGTTAATAATGGACATACATATAATTTAGGTGAAATGAAACCTATTTATTCCAATGCTAAAGATATATATGATGTTATAGAGGATAGATATAATATATCAAAAGATGATATTTTATCTTTTGAACTTGAATTATACAATAGTGAACAAGGAGTTATAGTAGGAGCAGAACAAGAATTCTTTATGGCGCCAAGAATTGACAATCTTGCGTCACACTTTACAGCACTTGATGCATTCATAAATAATACATCAGATACTTTTAAAGTGTTCGCATCATTTGATAATGAAGAAGTTGGTTCTAGTTCAATGCAAGGAGCTGCATCATTATTCTTAGATGATAGTCTAAGAAGAGTATTTGTTGAAAATGGACTTAGTGATATTGATTATCTAAAATCATTATCAAATTCAATCGCAATTTCAGCAGATAATGGTCATGCCTTACATCCTAACTACGTTGATAAAAGTGATCATTTGAATGCACCTGTTTTAAATAATGGTTTTGTAATAAAAGAAAATCCATCACTAAAATACACAACTGATGGAACTTCAAAATCAATACTTGTAAAATTATGTCAAGATAATGATATAAAATATCAAACATTTCGCAATAAACCAGGAATAGCTGGAGGTTCAACACTTGGTAATATTCTTCAAAATTCAATATCAATACATATGGTTGATGTAGGACTACCACAGTTTGCGATGCATAGTGCATATGAAAGTGCAGGAGTTTATGATTTAGAAGAATATTACAATATAATGGATAAATTCTATAGTGTAGATTTAAAAATAAATAATGATGTAATCATTGTAAAATAAATTATAAC
>CAVCDW010000061.1:0-15058 GCA_963601055.1 Elusimicrobiaceae bacterium | reverse complement strand
AAAACTTGTCATTTGAAGTATTAAATTAAATAATTATTTCATATTTGATATTTAAATAAGATATATGCTCATCTTTAAGGTGAGCTTTTTTTGTCAAAAAAATGTCTCAAAATTATTTAACAAAATTAACAAAAAGTTGAATTTTATTTTACAAAATAAGAATTTTTTTAAGACAACTATTTTATACAATATAGGTGTCAAAAAAAGGAGAAGATAATTATGACAAATTTAAGAAAAATATTATTTAATACATCAATAGCAGTAGTAGCTGGAGCAGTAGTACTTGCGACAGTATCTTGTGGAAAGGATAAAGATACTGACACTAAGGATAGCTTCGATACTTCAAAAAATATTACAGTATACACTCGTGATACTACATCAGGAACAAGAGACGGTTTCTTTTCAACAATTGGGTTTGAAAAAGCCGCAACTGATAACACACCATTAAAGAGTGGTTATGTTCAAATCAATTCAAATGGAGATATGATTTCTTCAGTTAAGAATGACCAATATTCAATCGGATACATATCACTTGCATCCCTAGAAAATTCTGGATTAAAAGGATTAACTTATGAAGGAGTAGTTCCTGAAGAAAGTAACGTATTAAACGGAACATATAAGTTAACACGTAACTTCAATTATATCACTCGTGAAACTTATGACAGTGATAAGAAAAAACAAATTGTAGAAGCATTCGTTGCATATCTTGGAACAAAAGATGCTAAAACAACAATTAAGAATAATGATGGTATCATTGAAATTTCAAACAGTGATCCAACTTGGGATTCTATAAAAGCTAACTACCCAATTTGTAATGACGACAACAGTTCTGTTACAATTAGATTTGGTGGATCAACTTCAGTAGAAAAGATTGCTAAAGCATTATCACAAGAGTTTAAAGCAAAATGTGGAAACTTTGTTGCCGAACATAATCATACAGGATCTGGTGCTGCCCATAAGGGAACTCAAGGTAGTGAAAAAGATGGAACAAATGGTATGGAGATTGGATTCTTATCAAGAGAATTAAAATCAACAGAAACTGCAGCTACAGGAACAGCAGGAAAGATTTGTACAGATGCAATTGTTGCAGCAGTAAATTCTAAAAATACAAAGTATGATAAGACTACAGCAGCTGAACTTAAAGGAATTTATGATGGTACTTATGCAACATGGAGTGCAATTATTAAGTAATGGTAGCCTCAGATAAGCAAATAACTTTAAAGACGAGGTTTGATTTGATTGTGAAATGGGTGTTACTATTAGTAACACTCATTTGTGCGTCAAGCCTTATTGTTATAGTTGTATTTATATTAAAACAAGGTATAAAACCCTTTGTAAAAAACTATGAACTAGAACCTGGTATTTATGGTAAAGCCTCATTGCCTCAATTCTTAATAGGTCTTGAATGGTTTATATCACCTAAAACATACCATGTAGGATTTATAGTTTTAAATACCATCTATATTACATTCCTTTCGACAATTCTTGCAGTACCTATTTCAATACTTAGTGCTTTATTTATTGTAAAAATAGCACCTAAATATTTAGGTATTGCATTAACTTATGTAATTGAACTTTTAGCTGCTGTACCATCGATAATATTCGGAGTTTTTGGAAAAGGTTTAATTACAAAACTAGTAAAAAATATTGCGGATGCTTTTGGAAGACAGACCGCAGGAGGTATATCAGTATTATCAACAGTTTTAGTACTTGTAATGATGATTATGCCTACAATAACATTAATTAGTGTTACAGCTATAAAAGCTGTGCCATCAAATATAGAAAAAGCGTCTCTTGCACTAGGTGCATCTAAAACCCAAACAAATTTTAAAGTTGTTTTAAAATCTGCTAAGAGTGGAATATTCTCTGGAATAATTTTAGGTGTAGGACGTGCGCTAGGAGAAGCTACTGCGGTATCTTTAGTTTGCGGAAACAGCGCATCTGGAATATCACTTAATATATTTGATACAACATCAACTCTTACATCAACAATGATGTTAGGATTAAACGAAACATCAGGGATTGATTACGATATAAGATTTAGTGTAGGAGTAGTATTAATAGTACTAATCCTTGGAACAAACTTATTATTAAATCTAGTTAAACGAAAGATAGTGAAATAATGAAAAAAAGAGTAATTAAAGATACAATTTTAAATGTTATAACCTACCTATTCTCAAGTATTGGTTTAATTGTACTTTTGGCAATCTTAATATTTGTATTTACAAAAGGATCTAAGAGCTTATCGTTTAAAATGATAACAGGAGATTATGAATCAAAAACATATACATTATCTTCAAGTGTTTCAACTACAACATATGAAGATCCTGAATTAGATAATGTTTATTTTTCAAAAGTCTTTGGTGTAGGTCTTAAAGATAGTAAAGATAATGAAGGAAATAAGGTTATTGAAATATCTTATTTAGCCAAAGATTCAGTATTCTTAAACTTAAATAATAAGGCTAAAGATAACGATACTGTGAAATTAAAAAAAGGCCAATATATTTCAAAAATAGTAATGTCAAATGCATCTGATGATTATCTTTATAGTCTTGCAAAAGATGGAGCTCAGAAGATGGCTATTGAAATGGATAAAGCAACCTATATAACAGACCTTGTAGTAAATAGTGCAGGTGGTGGTATAAGAGGTTCTATTATCACAACATTGTACTTGATAGTTTTAACTCTTGTAATAGCACTTCCTTTAGGAATACTTGCGGCAATATTCTTACATGAATATGCTAAAAATAATAAACTTACAAAAGTTATTAGAGTAATGATAGATATGACGGCTGGAGTCCCATCAATTATATTTGGACTCGTAGGAGCACTTGTGTTCATACCATTTGTTTCAAGTATTACAGGAAGTAATAGTGGAAGTATTCTATCAGGAGCTTTAACTATGACTATAATTTTACTACCTACTATAATTAAAAATACAGAAGATGCCTTAGATGTAATACCTGATTCATTAAGACAAGCATCCCTTGGACTTGGAGCTTCTAAAGCTCAAACAATATTTAAAGTAGTACTACCAAACTCAATACCAGGTATTCTTACAGCCACACTCCTTTCTGTTGGAAGAATAATTGGTGAAAGTGCTGCGTTAATATATGCAATAGGTGTTACAATTAAAGACAATATTTCAATAACTGGTAAATCTACAACACTAGCAGTTCATATTTGGTCACTTATGAGTGGTGAAAATCCAAATTATGACCTTGCGTGTGCTATATCAATAATTATTATGATAATAGTATTAATTCTAAGTATTTTGGTAAAACTATTATCTAAGAAGTTAAATAAAATGGAGGCTAAATAATGGAAGAAAATGTTAATGAAGTTAAACCATTAATCTTTGATGTTTTAAATCTTAATTTACATTATGGTGAAAAACATGCATTAAAAGATGTTAATTTAAAAATATATAAGAATGAAGTAACAGCTTTTATAGGACCTTCTGGATGTGGAAAATCAACACTTTTAAGATGTTTTAATAGAATGAATGACCTAGTAAGTGATTGTAAAATCGATGGACAAATTTTATATAAAAATGAAGATATTACAAAAACTAACCCAATTAAACTTAGAACATCAGTAGGAATGGTATTCCAACAACCTAACCCTTTCCCTATGTCTATTTATGACAATGTTGCATACGGACCTAGATGTCAAGGAATAAGAAAAAAAGGTGTTCTAAATGAACTTGTAAAAGATTCATTAATTAAAGCAGGACTTTGGGAAGAAGTTAAAGACAGATTAAAAGATAACGCAATGGCAATGTCTGGAGGACAACAACAACGTCTTTGTATCGCTCGTGCTATTGCAATGAAACCTGAAGTTATTTTAATGGATGAACCAACTTCAGCCCTAGACCCAATCGCAACTCTTAAAATAGAAGAATTAATATTGAAATTAAAAGAAGATTACACAATAGTTATTGTTACTCATAACATGCAACAAGCATCAAGAATATCAGATAAAACAGCATTCTTTATGTTAGGTGAAATGGTTGAATACAACAATACTCTTGATTTATTTAAAAATCCTAAGGAAAAGAAAACAGAAGATTATATTACAGGAAGGTTTGGATAGAAATTATGATGTTAGATAGCGAAATGAAATATCTAAATGAAATGATATTAAAGATGTCTTCAGCTGTTCAATATAATATAAGACAAGCAATTGAATTATATTTAAAGAAGAAAGATTTCATTGATATCAATGATGAATTAATTAATAATTATGAAAAATTAATTGATGAAATATGTATTAACACCTTAGTTAAAGAAAGACCATACGCAAAAGATCTAAGAGAATTAAGTGGAGTATTAAAACTTGTTTCAGATCTAGAGCGTATTGGAGATCATGCAATAGATCTTATGGAATGGGCTATGAGATTAAAAGATATTAACGAAAAGAGAAATAACGCAATAGATACTATGCTTAAAAAAAGTCTTGAGATGGTAGATAATGCAATTTTATCTTTCGTAAATATGGATTATGATTTAGCAGTAAAAACTGTTAAATCAGATGATATAATAGATAGTATGTATGAAACTATTATAGATTCTCTTACAACATATGATACAACAACAGCAGATGCTAAAAAATTTGTTGTATATACTACCCTAGTAGTAAAATATATTGAACGTATTGCTGACCACGCAACTAATATTGCCGAATGGGTTGCATATATCGTTAAGGGTACAACAAAAGAGGAAATCTAGTAGATTTTACATTTTTTTTACAAATTATGTGCATTAAGTAGACATAAGTTATATAATATTTACATGGAGTGTGAATTAATATATGACTTATGTTTATGCTGTAATAGGACTTTTAGCAGGACTTGGTGCCTTACTTTTAGGATTTAAACTGTTAAGCGATAACATCGAAAAGATGGCTAATGGTAAAATAAAAAAATTAATCAACAAAACAGGAAAAAATAGATTTATTGGAGTAGGAATAGGAGCTGCAGTAACCGCAATAATTCAATCGAGTGGTGCTACAACAGTTATGGTTGTAGGATTTGTAAATGCAGGTCTTATGACACTATTTCAAGCAACAGCCCTAATAATGGGTGCTAATATAGGAACAACTATAACAGCTCAAATAGTTGCATTAAACGCATTTGATATTTCAACATTCTTAATGCTTTGTATACCCATTGGTATAGCTCTTGTAATGATTGGTAAAAAAGATAAAACTAAAACTATTGGTATGACAATAGTCGGTTTAGGACTAGTCTTTTTAGCATTATATTTTATGAAAGATTCAATGGAAGTATTTAAAGAATCACAAAGAGTTCAAGACATCTTAACAAAAGTAGATAATCCATTTTTATTATTATTAATTGGTATAGTATTTACAGTGTTATTACAATCTTCAAGTGCAACTACTACAATTTTAATTTCTATGGTAGGTGCAGGACTTACTATCGGTAATGGTGGTAATGCGATGTTATATTTTATTCTTGGTACAAATATAGGTTCTACAGCCACAGCCCTACTATCATCGCTTGGTGCTAATACTAATGCTAAGAGAGTTGCTGTAATTCACTTATTATTTAATTTGTTTGGATCAATATTATTTTTTATAATGTTACTATGTTGGAAAGATTTTATGCATCAAACACTTGAAAAAATGTTCCCAGGAAAACCTGAAACACAAATTGCGATGTTCCATACATTCTTCAATGTAGTAAGTACAATTATTTTCTTGCCATTTATTAATGGGTTCGTTAAATTATCAACACTTATTATTAAAGACAAGAAAAAAGAAGATGTTACAACTTCTTTAGATACTCGTTTCTTATCAAACCCTGCAATCGCAATTTCACAATCTGAGCGTGAAATTCTAAGATTTGGTAATTTATGTACAGATACATTATCTAAATCTATTGATGCGTTTGTGAGAAGAGATAATGATCATAGAGATGAAATAAAAGAAGAAATTGAAAAAATTAATGTTTTAAATAGAGAAATAGTTGAATATCTTGTTAAAATATCAGGAACATCTATGGGACAAGAAGATGAAAAGAAAGTTTCTACACTTCATTATATGATAAGCGATTTCTACAGACTTGCAGAAATTGCTGATAATATGACAAAATATACAAGAGATAGTGTTGAAAATAATCTTGAATTCTCTAATGAAGTTTATGATAACATTAAAGATTTTAATGAAATGCTTAAAACTCAATACGAAAATGTAATGGATTTAGTAAATAATCAAAATTATTCATTAATCACAAAAATTGATGAATTAGAAGACCAAATGGATACACTTCGTAGTTCTATGATAAAAGATCATATTACACGTCTTGAAAAAGGTGAATGTAAACCTAATAATTCAGGAGTTTACATCAATTTAGTATCAAATCTAGAACGTGCTGGAGACCATTTGAATTACATTGCTCATAAAGTAGTTGACTAACAAGGAGGTATTATTATGTCAAATAAACTAGTTTATTTATTAGAAGATGATGAGGCTATAACTGATGTTGTTAAATGTGCACTTGAAATTTCAAATATTGAAATTGAAACATTTCCAACAGTTAAAAAATTCACTGAAGCATTTGATAACAAAATGCCATCGCTATGTTTACTTGACATTATGTTACCAGATGGAAATGGACTTGATGTACTAAAATATGTTAAAAATAAAAACAAAAAGTGCATTTGTGTTATGCTTTCTGCATTAGGTGCTGAAATAGATAAAGTAAAAGGGCTTAATATGGGGGCTGATGATTATATTTCAAAACCATTTGGTACTATGGAATTAGTCGCTAGAATAAATGCTCATCTACGTGGTCTTGAAGAAAAAACATACAAAGTTAATGGTCTTGAAATTGGTGTATTAACTCACGAAGTAACACTTAATGGAGAAAAACTTAATTTAAATAAAAAAGAGTTTGATCTTTTATGCTATTTTGTAGAAAACAGCGATATCGTTATAACAAGAGACAGACTACTAGAAGCTGTTTGGGGTTATGGTGCTTATGAAACAAGAACTGTTGATAACCATGTGTTAAGACTTCGTAAACTTGGAATCGAAAATATAGAAACTGTATTTGGAGTTGGTTATAAATTCACTACAGGAGAGTGATATTTATGAAAAAAAGATTTTTCTTAGTAGAATTACTTATAACATTTATAGGAATAATAATCTTTGCGATTGCCGCAACTGATGTTTATTACAAAAATTCAATTAATCGTCAAGAAAATACTCTTGAGGTTTATATGAATCAATTTGATACAACTTATTCAATTGATTCAGATGGCGCAAATTTATTTAGTGAAAAATTAAATGGATGTAGAATAACATTTATAAACCTTGATGGTGTTGTGCTTGCTGATAGTGATGTAGATGATGTTTCAACATTAAAAAACCACCTAGATAGAAAAGAAGTATCAGATGCTATTCTAAAAGGTAGTGGAAAGGATGTTAGAGAATCATCTTCAATAGGTAAAGATTTAATTTATTATTGTTGTAAAGTTGATTCTTCAAATGGAACAATTTTATGTAGAATTGCCATTCCTACATCAAGCACTTTTAAAATATTTTCTGAATCTATACCAACACTTGTTGTGATTCTTTCATTTGATATATTATTATGCGCAATAGTTGCGTTTATTTTAGTTGATCATATTTTACGTCCTGTTGAAGAAATTGCGCATGATGCCTCAATAGGAAAAGAAGTTCAAACTAAATATGAAGAATTACTTCCTCTTTGTGATATTTTAAATTCAAGAAATATTGAAATCAAAGAGAAAATAAACACAATTAAAGAAAACAAAAAGATTTCAAATATTGTCTTAGATAATATGGAACATGGTATTGTAATAATCAATAAGCATAATAAAATAGTTCTTATAAATAACGCAGCTAAAAATTTATTAAAAGTTTATGCAAAAATAGATGAAGTAATATATTTTTCACAAGATTCTGAATTTAAAGACGCAATTCTTAACAAAAAGAATATTATCATTTATAAAAAAATAGATGATAAGAACTATGCATTTAGATTTAGCTTTGTAGAAGAACAAACTGTATGCTTAATAACTAATATTACAGATATTATTAATGCTCAAAGTAGTAAGAATGATTTTATTCAAAATGTTACTCATGAGATGAATACACCACTTACATCTATCAAGGGTTTTGCAGAATTATTATCATCTAATGTATTAGATCAAGAGAAAGTAAATCATGCATCAAATGTTATTCTAGAACAAGCTAATAGATTAACTTCACTAATAAAATCAATAATAAATTATTCATCATATGAAAGTAATGACTTACCTTCATACGAAGTAAATTTATCAAACATAATAAATAGTACAATATCATCATTAGAACCCACTTGTGCTGAAAAAGGAATAAAGATAACAAAGAATATTGTTCCAAATGATATTATTTTATCTCGAAATGAACGTGTACAAGAAGTGGTATCTAATTTAATAATGAACGCTATAAAATATAATAAAGAAAACGGAAATATTGATATAAAATTATATAATGATGGTGTGTTTAAAATATTTGAAGTTAAAGATAGTGGAATTGGTATTAAAGAAGAAGATTTAACAAAAGTATTCGATAGATTTTATACTGTTGATAAATCGCATAATAAAAACACATCAGGCTTTGGATTAGGTTTAGCTGTAGTTAAAAAAATTTGTAATCAAGCAGGATGGAAAATAGAACTAGAATCTAATTATGGTGAAGGTTCAATATTTAGGATAATATTTAATTAAAAAAAGAAACTGTGAGTTTTTCACAGTTTTTTTGATGTCTTAATATTCAGTAACTGATGATTTAAGATTATCTATAAATTCCTTTGATGGATCAATATAGATTGTTTTTTGATTTGTATATGTTACAAAACAAGCTTTCTTGCCAGGGATTTTTTTGATATAACGTACTTGCGTATAATCAACCGCAACAGAAGAAGAGTCTTTATATGTTGAATAATACGACGCAATCATAGCGGCTGTTCTAATATCAGTTTCAGTAAGTTCTGAATTCTTAGATACTACAACATGCGATCCTGGCGCATCTTTTACATGGAACCATATATCATTATATTTTGCGATTTTATGGGTAACTAATTCATTTTGAATGTTATTTTTACCTACATATATTTTAGTATCATCATCTAATTCATAGGTTAATATTTTAGTTTTTACTTTTCTTTTCTTTTTATTTTGATTCTTTTTTATATATTTTAGTTCAACAAGCTCATTTTCTATTTCTAAAATATCAGCCATATTCGCATTTTCTAATTGTGAATATATAATTTTAAAATAGTTTAGGTCATCATTTGCGATCTGTAGTTGTTCTACAATATGCATAGTCGCATTTTTAGCTTTTTGATATTTTTTGTAATATATTTTAGAATTATCTACAATATTATACTTCTTATCAAGAGGAATCATTACATATTCATTTGTATAATAATTTAAGGCATTAATTTCATCTTTTTTATCTTTAATATTTACATATTGTAATAACAATTCACCATATAATCTATATGTATCAAGATTTTTAGCTTCATTTAATTCTGTTTGTAATTTAGATATTTTTTCTTCTAACCTTTTTATTTTGGATTTTATTGTTGAAAAAAGATTTGAAGATTTTTCCTTAATGCGTTCCTTTAAAGCTTTATCATAATAAATATCATCTAGCATTGATGATATAGAATTATAATTCTTAATTACATCATATCCTATATTCGTAAAATAATAATCACTTTTTTTATTATCTGTAAAAGAGTTTGGAGTAGGATTATTATGAATAATATCATAAAAAGTTTCTGATGGATTTTTTTGATTCATAATAAAATTTGCGGTTTTAAATGAAAGTCCGTTAAAAACATTTTGTAATGCTTTAGAATCAATTGATCCTGATACTTTTTGATTTAATTCATCATAATTAAGCTTTGTAGGATCAATCTTTGTTGTATTTGTATAAGGCTCATATGATGCATTAGGAAAAATAATACGTTTAGATTCAATAGAATTTTCTTTCTTGTAAGCATCTATTATAATACTATTTTTAACAAGTATAATATTAGAATCCTTACCCATAAGTTCTAAAAATAGTGAAGTATATTGCATATCACCGATTTCGTTGATACCTTTGGTTTTAATTTCTATAATTCTATCACAGAAAATGGTAGATATATCTAAGATAATACTACCTTCAAGATGTTTACGAAGTAACATTGTAAAAGCTTTAGGAACTAAAGGATATTCATACTTTTTCTCTGTAAGATGAAGTCTATAATATTGATTTGATGCGCTTAGGAGTAAATTATAATTTTTAAAATTTGAACGTACTTGAAAAATATAATCAGACTCTGATACTTCAAGTACTTTGTTTATCTTACCTCCAATTAAAGGCTTTATTTCTTCACAAATTTTATATAACATTAATCCATCTAATGGCATAATAACAACTCCGTTCTTATTTATTATAACAATCTTTGTGGTATAATGTAAGAAGTAGGTTATATTTATGAGTGAAAAAGAGATATTTTATAAAATTGATAACATATATGATTGTTTAATCACAAATTTTAAAGAAGTTCGTGGGAATTTAATTTTTAATGATGATATAAATAATAACTTTGAAAGAAGAAATTATTTATCAATAGAATATTACGATGAAGAAATACTTGTTAATTATTTATGCTATAGAAATGGTGAACTATTTACGATAATAAAATCTAAAGATATGATAAATAGTTCATTTTTAAATGATTTTATTTGTGTTAAATATAATTATTTTGAAGTCAAAAGAGATGATTTTAGATTATATTATAATGATGAATTTGAAGTGGATTTGGTTGATAACTGTAATATAGAAATCTTAGATGATTTAATAACAACCGTAACTAAAGATATTAATATCAAAGATAGAATTCATGAGGCAATTTTAAAAAATCACGATTTTAATTATTTTATGATTTTTTATTTAAATAAACCTATTGGATATGTTAGTGTGTTAGAATATATGAATTATGCTAAAATAGAAGATTTATGGATTTTAGAAGAATATAGAGGAATTAATGCCTCTATACATTTACTTACGGCAGTAATTAAAACATGTTCTGCGAATAAATTTTATGTTTTGTCAAGTAATGATGAATATTATGAACATTTAGGTTTTAAATATAGTTCATCTGCATACTTTTATTTTAAATATTTTAATAAATTTGATGTTTAATTACAAAACAAAATATGTTATTATTTAATTAAAGAAAAGAGGGATTTTTGTGAGTATTATATTAGAAGATTATTTAATGGGAGAAGAAATTAGTGAAGATGATATTTTAGATCTTGTAGAATCTAAAATACCTAATCTTTATTTTGTAGCTCCAATTTTAAAAATGGAAGGTAATCTTTTCGATGATAGAAAATACTTTGATCTTTTTTCAAAGGTATTAATTCTTCGTGGAGAAGATAAAATTCTAGATGTTTATAATTTATTATTCTTTTGGTTAAAAGATTATAACCTACCTGGTTCACTTCAAATCAGAGAATTTTTAATTCACACTGAAAGAAAAAAATTTATGAACGGTATTTATGCATCAATTATTCTTGCACACGATGATGAAAATGAAGATTGGCTATCTAACCTACTATCAACACTTGCAGAACGTGATAATGGTGAAGTTGGTAACATGTGCGAATATATGATTGATAATGAAGAATATGAAAGTAGTTATGTTCAGTTGTTGGATTTAATTGAAAAATCTGCGAATATTGACGAATTTGATGAGGATTTTAGTACAGAAGAGTAGTTTTAACTGCTCTTTTTTATTTAAAGATTGAATAAAATACTACAATTTGGTAAAATGTTTTTGTATTTGAAAAGGATATGGTGAATATGAAATTAGGATTATGCGGATATGGAATTATAGGTAGAGGAGTCTTTACTTTAGTTTCTAATATTAAAGAAAAATATAATTTAGAAATTAAAAAAGTATTTGATCTTCCAAACAAAAAAGAAATGTTACAAGATTTACTTGTAACAGATATTAATGATGTTATTTTTGATGATGAAATTGAAACAGTTATTGAAGCCCTAGGAGGACATGATCTTCCTTATGAAGTTATTTCTGGTTCTTTAAAGAAAGGTAAGAATGTAATTACTTCGAATAAAGAAGTAGTATCAGCACACCTTGAAGAATTCTTAACACTTGCGAAAGAAAACAATTGTTCATTCTTATTTGAAGCATCTGTTGGTGGAGGAATACCTATTATTCGTTCATTAATTGATAATAGTAAAATAAATGAAATTAATGATATTTTTGGTATCTTAAATGGTACTACAAATTATATTTTAACTAAGATGAGTGATGAAAATTTATCATTCGAAGATGCATTAACACTAGCTAAAAAGAATGGTTTTGCAGAAGCTAATCCAGCTGCGGATTTAGAAGGGCTAGACGGAGTAAGAAAGATTAATATCTTATCTTCCCTTGCATACGAAGGAAATATTTCAAATGATGATATTTTCCATTATGGAATTACATCTGTTACAAAAGATATTTTAGATGATATTAAATCTAGAGGATATGTTTTAAAATTTGTTTGTTCTTCACATAAAGAAGGAAACGATTTAACTATCCGTGTTGAACCTACTATGGTACCACTTGATCATCCGCTTGCGACAGTTAAAAATGAGTTTAATGCAGTACAATTTACAGGTTCTACAAACGATACATTACTTTTCTATGGAAAAGGTGCAGGATCTATACCAACTGCGTCCGCTATAATTTCTGACCTTGTAGCAATCATCGAGGGAAGAGGAACTATTTCATATACTAACAAAAATAAACTTAATATTAATCGTAAAAAGATGCTTGAAGGAAACTATTATGTTATCGATAGACTTGGTAATGTTGAAATTAAATCAAATATTACTAACGATACATTAGAAGCTTCTAAATTCTATGCAAGAATTATTTAGTATGAAAACTTTAAAAATAAATTATATTATAGCTTTTATATTTCTAGTTTTAAATCTTATTTTAATACCTCTTGGTATAATTACAAATCATTCATGCTTAAATCTTTATTTAGCGATTATAGCAGCTATAATAATATCTTTCATTTTACCTTGTGCTCAAACTATAGTAAAAAAGGATTGGCCAATATTATTTCAAATTATAATTTGTTTTCATACGTTAATGGGATTATCTTTTTCTACAACTTTTAATATGTATGAATACTTTAGAAATTGGGATATGTTTTTACATGGCCTATTTGGAATAGAAGCACTAGCATTCGGATATTATATAATACTACACTATGATGGTTTAAAATTACCTATATATATAAAAGTGTTTTTGTTATTAACATTTGTGCTAGGACTTGCGGCATTTTGGGAGATTATTGAATTTACTTGGAGTAATATTTCAGGTAATGATGTTCAACATGTTTTTGATGAGCGTGAGAAGAATGGTGTATCAGACACAATGTGGGATATAATAATAGCATTTATTACATCTATAATAACTATTGTTATATTTTTAATTGATAAATTATTTAATAAAAGACTAATTAAATTAATTTACAAAAGTCTAAATTATGAAGAAAAGAGTGATTTAAAGTGACATTTAATCAAATACTTTTAATTATATATATTATTTGGCTTGTGCTAGCATCTTTTGTTTCAATATACCTATATGGAAAAGATAAGAAGATGGCAACTAAGAATTCCGGACCTAATAGAATTAAAGAAAAAACATTACTTTCGCTAGCATGTCTTGGTGGAGCACTAGGTGCTTTTATCGGAAGATTAATATATCATCATAAAACAAATAAAATATATTTTTCAATGGTTATATATTTATCTTTAATTTTACAAGCAGCAGGCCTTGTGTTTTTAATAGTTATGGCAGTATGAGAGGAGATTTTTTATGGGAAAAGTAGAAAAAACTTCTTTAGATAAATCACATTCTAAATTATCTAATACAAAACTTACATTAATATGTATGTTATTATCTATTGGTTTTGTGTTCGTTTTTGCAGGACTTGCGCTTATAGATGCCCATAAGACTATAGGTATTGTGACAGCTTCTATAGCTTTTGTGGTTTCTTTATTTGGACTTATTTTAGTACAAAAATTTACAAGATAAGGCATATTTAATATGCCTTTTATTTGTTTATAAAAGAATTGGATGAAATTATGCAAATAACAGGACTTATTTATGATATTGAATTGAATAATAGAATTTTTTCTATAAAAGAAGGGAATAATTTAAAATATTTTTATTGCAGTAATGGATTAATGCGTAAGTTTAAAAAATATTTATTTGAAGGTATTCTAGTTTCTTTTGTGTGTGAAGATAAAGAAGTTGTAAAAAATAATGTTTTAGTACACCAAGTTAATTTCTTTAAAGAAATTGATTCAGTGTATAAATTTGGAATGGTTAAACATTATTCTAAACCAAGAATATCAAGTGAATTAAAAGAATTTGTTAATAAGCTTAATAATTTAATGTTTATTGATCTTGAAATGACTATGCCTGGATATAATGCACCAAAAGATTTTTTAATTGAGCTTATTCAAGCATCTTATATAATAACTGATAAAGACTTTAATGCGATTACTAAAACTAATTTACATATACTACCTACCATCAATAAATTTTTAAGCGATAGATGTACTGAATTTTTAAATATCACTTATGATGAATTACAATTTAAAGGTGTACCATTTAAGAAATTTTATAATCAGTTTAAAAAAGATATTTTAAAATATAATCCAACTATTATTATTTTTGGTAAAAATGATAAATTGTTCTTAGAAAGTTCATATAAAACAAATGGAGTTGCAAGTCTTTCACAATATACTAGATTTGTTAATTTATCACAACTTCTTAAAAATTATTATGAATTATCACAAGATCCAGGTCTATTCAAATCTTATGAATTGATGTATAAAACAGAACTACCTGCACAAAAACATGATGCGTTTGAAGATGCATATTATACATATTTAGTATTTAAAAAATTTAGAGAAGAATTAAACAAATAAAAAG
>CAVCDW010000060.1:0-32638 GCA_963601055.1 Elusimicrobiaceae bacterium | reverse complement strand
GAATATATTCTTAAATAATAAACCCGCATTTAATTTAGAAAACATTTATAAAATTTTCTTAAGCGTTATGAATTATAATGTTAAAACATATTATACAATATCAAAGTATGAATATTTTAAAAATATTTTAAAACAAGAGAAGATTTATAAATTCTTATCATCGATAAAACAAGATAAATATATTGAAATATTAAAACGCGCATATCAAAATAATGATTATAATTTGCTTTACAAAACAATTGAAAATATTAATTTAAAGAATGCAGATTACAATAAATTAATTCTTTTAATCAATGAAAAAGAAGTAATAGAAGAATATGATTTATCAAAAATATCATACGAAATGCCTACAAATAAAAACTTTGAAGATTTTGTTAGTCTAAATGATATACCGTTTGAATTATTTAAGGAATCATTAGAATTCGTTATGAAAAACTTTAAAGATGATTTGCTTAATGATAATCTAAACTTTTCTGATGCGTTAAAGAAATGTCCTAATTTAGAGTATGTATTGTTATATCTTAAAGATTTATATAAAAATTTTGGATTTAATATTGATATTGATTTTATAAAAAACGATATTACAGATTTAGATTTTATAAAAGAAATGTTTATCTTAAAGAGCCTATATAGAATATTAAATATTGCGCATTTAAAGAAACTAGATATTAAAGATATTGATACTAAACAAAAATTACTCGAAGAATTACAAGAATTTAAAGCAAATTTAAAGTTTAATAACCTTGCTGAAAAATTAAATCAAAAAGATATTAGTAATAAAGATATAGAAGCTATATTGTTATTCTATAGCGCAACGAATTCGTTTAGTAAAGCATATTCATGTAAGAACCTCGAGGAAGATATTTTAAAATTGAATTTATCAACTAAGTATTCTTTAAAAGATAAATTTAATGAATTTTCAAACATCGATAGAAAAGATCTTAACAGTGAATATAATAAATATTTTACTGATTTAAATAATATGAAGAATTTAACTGATGCAGAAAAAGATAGAGAAATAATTACAGAACTTGTTTCTATAAATCAAAGAAGACTGTTAGATTTATTAGAACCAGATATATATGCATATAATGTTAACTTTGTTAATTTCTTACATTTTATTCACAATCTAAATGAAGATGTTGAAGAATCACTTGATGAACTTAAAGATAAATCAGATAAATTTATTGATGAAATAAAAGAAAGACCTGCCCTAAGTTATAAAGATGTAATAGAACAATATGTTCTTGAACAAGAAAAAATAAAAGAAGCTTTAGCAGAAGTAGCTACACTTGCGCATAATCAAGATGAAGATGTTGTTGACATCATTAAAACGCAAGTTGATAAAATGATAAAAGTTAATGTCAAAATTGAAAGATATAAAACAAACCTTGAACGACAAGAAAGACATAATATTGATATTAAACTTGATGATAATAAACGTGGAGTGGTTCACGATGATGTTATAAAAATTAATAACATAAAATTAAAAAAATGAGAGGTATAAATTATGCTAGAAGATAATAAGTATATTAAAGATGAAGAAAAAGTAAAGAAAGCAGAAACAAAACTAGCTTATTGTAGAGATATTATTGATGAAATTAAAAAAGAATTTGATAATCTAGATTTTAACGGAATGGATGGAAGAGATTTAAAATCTATGTGTTATATATTCATCGCAAATAATCCTGATATTACAATAGAAGAATTCAAAGAAAAATCTAGAGGTTTAATGCATGATTTTGCTGACGGACTTTCACTTAATAAAGAATTAAGTGAAGAAGAAAAAGCAGAAAGAGACGCAAGAATTAAACCACATCTTGATATGTTATATGAGTTCCAAGAAAAATATAGTGAATTCATGGAACCAAAAAATGAAGATGATTACCTAAAGGCACTTGTCTATTATACTCTAACTCAAACTTTTGGTGTTAAAAAGGAAGAGAATAAAAAGTATTTTGAAAATAGAATTAATTCGCTAGAAAAAGTTAAAAAGAATGATATGATAGATAAATTCTCTGTAAATTATATGTTCGATTTAACAACAGATTTTATTAATGCTAAAGTTGATATTAAAAACTATGTAGATATGACTATTGCTGGTAGTCAAAACAATAATTTCGTTGATTTAGAGGATGCGGAAACAGAAACTGAAATAGAAGAAGCTAAAAGATTAATCGCTGAATATGATAGAGAAGATAAGATGTTAAAAATTGGGCTTAAAGCCGCAACTTTAGAACAAAAAGATCCTTCACATCTTGAATTTGATGTATTAAAAGATTTATATGATATTTCTAAAACAAAATTCACAACAAAAGATCTTCTTCATTCGACGTATTCTAATACGTTAGTAAAACTTGCGACTAATATGATTTTAAAGGTTGTAGGTGATGATACTAATGAAAAGAGTGTGCTAAAAAACGATTTAAGTGGTGGAAGTCTTTTCAATAAGTGTATTTACTTAGATGGACGTCCTATAGATTATTATCTTCCTGAATGGCTAAAGAATTATAATATTCTAGGTGAAGATGGCAAAGTTGATCCTAATAAAGAATTTGATAAAGTAGCACTTACAACTAGAGCACAAGCACTTATCCTTATGAACGCAATCACAAAAGGTGATAAACGTATTGATATGGTTCGCTATAATAAATATCAAAATGAATTAGGATATAATATAGAACCTGTAAGATTTGTTTATAATCAAGAAGATTATGAAAAAGCCAACCACGGATGGCTTAGAAGACACATATTTAGAATTGGTATTAAAAACATTCAAAGAACATTTGATAGAAAATTCAATGATAAGAGCGGACAAGAAGAAAGATTTAATATGATTTTATCTGACATCAAGAAAAAATTTGAAGGAACAAACCTTGAAATAAAGAAACTAGATGGTAAAGCAGATGGTGAAAGAAAGATTGTTGATGAGTTGAAGAATGAAATCAAAATTGAAAAGAATACTATTGAAGAAATAAATGTTAAAGAATTACATAAAGATGAAATCGTTAAATAGGGTGGTGATTATATGCAAAGTGATATCTTAGATAGAAGAAAAAGACCAAGAGCCAAACCAGGTGAAAAAAGATATAAAAAAGAAGATTTATTAGAATTTGTAAATGAGATAGACAAATACTACAATATATACTTGAAAAATATGGAAGGTGTAACGATTAATACTAAATATATTAAAGAAGAGAATATATTTGGTCTTTCATTACTTTTTAAGTACATAGATTATAGTCTTGATGATGAAACATATGCGAATAGACTAAATAGAATGATTAAAGATTTCAACTATGAACCACAAAAAGATGAAAATACAACTGATGAGGAATTAGAAGCACAAAAACTTAATAAAGTAGAAGTTTATCTTGATATGTTAACATATTTTAGAAATATAGTAGATGGATGTATTAAAGGTGACTATATTCTTAATGAGCGTGGACTTAAAGTTATGGTTCTTAGTGCGATTTTATCAGATACAATGACAGATCTTATATCGCTTTATCCTGCATACGAAAATAAATATTTAAGAAATAATTTTGATAACTGCTTGGCTGATGATCTTATAAACTTTAACAACGAGTACGAAATAGATAGAGTTATTCTAGATTTAGAAACAGAAGATGTAGATATCGCAAAATATGCAGGTAAGACTATTTCAGATCTTAATATAAAAAATAGATTATTTAATGCAGGTAGAGTGCCTAAATATGATAGGTCTGCAATGGAAAGTTATAGATATGATTTCTATACAAGTTATCATGAAACAGATAAAAGTTTGACTTTTACGATAGATAAATATATCTTTGATTTATATATGGATTCAAAGGATGTTGATTATAATAGACTATCAGATGATATGGCAAGACGTCTTGATGATTGTAGTACTATTTTTGGTTTTATAAGAAATAAAAATGCATCAGATGATAGAGCATATAAAGAATTTGGAGCTCCTGAGTGGTATAAGGCTTATTATATAGATGGTAAACCTATGCTAGATTATGTCCCTAGAAAATATAAAAACAATCCTGATTCATTAAATAGATTTTGTACAAGATTTTTAATAAAAACTGCTATAAAACAAGAAAAAATTATCGAAAAAGTATCTCTTATAAATAGTTGCGGTAATGTTGGAATCTCAATAAAAATGGTTAAATTAAAATCCCATATGGATCAAGTTTATTATAACAAAACATTTTCTCCATTTAGACAGTGGCTTAATGATCATACTTTTTTTAAGCTTCCTGAACTTCACGCGGTCGAGCGTGCATTAAGTGCTAAAATAAGAAACACTAATGATACAAGATTACAAAAAATTAAAACATATGTTAATGATAAATATGTAAAACCTCATAACTATGTAATAATGGATGCGAAAATTAATGAAACTAATGTAGAGTATGCGCATACTGCTAAAATTAATAATGTAAAATTTATTCCAGGACAAAGAAATTTAAATTTAGTTGATATAAGAGATGAACTAGATAAAAGGGATAGTTTAGAAGATGATTTAAAATCTAATTTAAGTGAAAGCATAATTGATACATCAAATAAAAATAAAAATATTGAAATAGAACAAGAATTAAATATCAATACAATAAAAAAATAAAAAATAGGGACTGTAATAACATGCGGGTTATTGCAGTCTTTTGTGGGCTTTAGCACGAAGGCTTAGATAATAGACAATAAAACGTAAATAGGGTATAATTAATAGAGATAGATTTTTTGAAAGGAGAATATATTTATGAACAAAATGTTAAAGATATTTATAGCATTTATTCTAACTATTTTTGTTTTTAGCACTATAAATATAGATAAAAAATCTACCTTAAATAATTATAATTTAGAATCAAAATCAATAGTAGCTATCACTGATACGGTTGATATTGTTATAGAAGAAATAGATAATTATGTGTTTAATGTAGGAGATACATTCCAAATAGTCGCATATGTAACACCAGATAGCACTACAAATAAAGAAATTACATATGAGTCATCTGATATTAATAAAGCTACTGTTTCTAAAACGGGACTTGTGACATTCATATCACCAAGAAATGATGACGGATATGTTACTATTAGACTTTATGCGAACAACGGAAATGTTATGAAAAGCATTAGGTTTAGAGTGGTTATTCCTATAAAATCTATTCAAATTGAAACACTTCAATCACCTGTTCTTCCAGTTGGTGAAAAATTAGAATTAAAGGTTAGTGTAGATCCTTACAACGCAACCGATAAAACTCTTGTCTACACATCATCTAATGACTGCGCTACTGTTAGTAGTAATGGTGTTGTTACAGGGGTTAAAGAAGGAATGGTAAGAATTACTGTTAAAACTCCTGATGGAACACTTGAGGATTATGTAGATTTATATGTGGGTTATCACGTGGAAAGTGTAGAGATAACAAACACTGAGACGGTATTATGCGTTGGTGAAACGTTACAGTTAAATATAAGCTTTACACCAGAAAATGCGGCACTTAAGACATATACTATAACATCGTCTAATCAAAATATCGCATCAGTAAGTGAGACAGGAGTTCTTAGTGCCTTAAAAGTAGGACGTGCGACAATTACACTTATTACAACAGATAAGAAAATATCTGCACAATACAGTTTAATGATTAAAGAAGCACAAAATACGCCAGCAGAGATTTCCATGGAAAATGTTTCTATAACAGATTCAACAATAGTTATTGAAAAGGCAGTATTAAATGTAGAATATATGCTTAAAGATTCGAGTGGAAATATTGTGTGTGATTGGATTACAAAAGATTCTAATAATAGAATTACTTTTGAGGATTTAAAATCAGGAAAAACATACAATATATTATATAGATTAAAAGAAACAGATACAAAAGCCGCTTCAGATACTTTGAGTAAAGAAATAAAAACAAAGAAGAAGGATTTTAAAAAACTTCCACCTTGGCTTATTATAATAATCGCAATACTTGCGCTAGGATCAATTGGCTTAGTATTATTCTTTGTTTTAAAGAAAAAGAAGAAAGAAGATTAAAGGAGATGTGATAATATGAAATTAAAAAGAAAAACAATCTTAATATGTACAATAATATTATCAATATTTACTCTTCTTGGATGTAAAGTAAATAATAAAAATGATAATTATGAAATAAGTGCACCTGAAAGTGTATTGATGGGTGACTCATCTCTTGAAGGTTTCTTTATTGTAGAAGGTAGTAAAAAAACACAAATTACAAAAGATATGTTACAAGATGGTACTGAAATGTCATTTTATAAAGAAGGTTCACAAACTTTCACCATTTCATACAACAATACTACAAAGAGTGTTGTGGTAAATGTTGTTAAAAGAACATTTACAGATTTTGTGTTTGTAGATACTACATTAAAATACACAGGTGAAGTATATAAGTTTGAAGTATCAGGAGTGCTTCCAGCAGATGTTTATGTATTTTATCCATATGGAAATGAATTCCAAGATGTTGGAGAATACGAAGTAACTGCTGTCCTTTCAGCACCGTATTATGTAACACAAGAAATTAAAGCTAAACTTACAATCGTAGAATAGGAGATAGGTTATGAAAGATAAAATTAAATTTATTTCAATATTACAATTTATTTTAATAATAGTATCTTTAGTATCTGTACTAATATTCTTAAATTATAACGAGATGTTAAATGCTTCAAAATTCTTTAAGTGGTTTTTCTTATGGTGGCTTATTTTAACATTGTTCTTTAATGTTTTATTATCGAATAAGTTCGCATCAGGAAGAGCACAAGAGTGGTTATTCTATATTTCATCAGGAGTACTTATATCGTCAATTATTTCTTATATTTTATTTTCAATCATCAATTCATCATTTAAATTCTCAAATATGGATTGGATTGGGTCTCTTGAGAAAATATTAGATTTTAATTTTATTTATTTTGGATTATTGGTGGTTGTCTTTAGCGGATTTAGTATTTTCTATTTCACATTCTTCGATAGACAAATGCTTAAAGGTATTAGAAATTTAGGTTTATCTGGAAAAGGAAAGTTAAATAGAGTAGATTTGAACCTAGAAAATTCAAGATGGTTAAATAGTGAAGAAAGGAAAAAACTATTTAAAAATTATGAATATAATGAATTAAAAGATGTCACAAAAGATGGTGTACCTGTTCGTGCTGAACTTGATAGTAAGGGTAAGAATTTAAATATAGCTTTTAATGCGCCACAACATGCCTTAATCATCGGATCTACTGGTTCCGGAAAAACTACTACATTCGTAAACCCTATGATTCAAATACTTGCGACAACAAAAGCTGGATCATCAATGATAATGACAGACCCTAAGGGAGAATTATTCTCACTTCATAGTAAATATCTTAAAGACTGTGGATATGATGTTAAGGTAATAGATTTAAGAGATACATATACATCATATAGATGGAATCCACTAGATTCTATTTATGATATGTACGATGAATATAAAAATCTTTATAAGAATGCATTTGAACGTACTGATTCATTTGAAGAGTCAGGCCTTGAAAAAGCTAATCCTCAAGAAGATTTTGCTGGTAAAGAGAAATGGTATGAATTTAACAATAAAGCATACGCAACATATGATTCCCTAGTTTTAGGAATGAAGATTCATAAGAAGAAATTATATGATGAAGTGTATGAAAATTTAAATGATTTAACATCGGTATTAATACCTGTTGAGAATGAAAAAGATCCTATGTGGGAAAAAGGAGCTAGAGCCATTACTCTTGCGGTTCTTCTAGCGATGCTAGAAGATAGTGAAAATGAAGAACTTCACATGACTAAAGATAAATTTACATTCTTTAACATGACAAAGATTCTTCAAAATTCTAACCAAGATTATTTAGAACTTAGAAGATACTTCCAAGGTCGTAGTCCTTTAAGTAAAGCATATTCATTATCAAAACAAGTCTGCGATGCGGCTGAATCAACAAGAGCTTCTTACATGTCTGTTGTATATGAGAAACTTACATTATTTAATGATTCAGGAATTTGTGGATTAACATCAAATTCAGACTTTACACCAAAGAGTTTAGCTGAAAATCCAACAGCTCTATTCTTAAAGATACCTGATGAAAAAACTACAAGACATAACTTAGCCGCAATCTTTATTCTAGACTTATATAAAGCTTTAATTAAAGTTGCGAGTGCAAATAAAGACTTGAGTCTTAAACGTAATGTATATTTCATCCTTGACGAGTTTGGAAATATGCCAAAAATTGAAAACTTTGATAAGATGATAACAGTAGGTCGTTCACGTAAAATTTGGTTTAATATGATTGTTCAATCATATCAACAATTAAATAACGTATACGGAGATAAAGCTGCAGATATCATTAAAGGTAACTGTGGTGTTAAAATGTTTATCGGATCTAATGATATAGGAACATGTAAAGAATTCTCTGAACTATGTGGAAATATTACTGTTGTAACAAAATCCACATCATCATCTGATAGGGATTCTTCAATATCTACATCAAATCAAACTCAAGTAAGACCTCTTATTTATCCTTCGGAATTACAACGTCTTAATAAACAAGGTGATATTGGTAATGCTATAATTGTAACATTTGGTAATTATCCACTTAAAACATTCTTTACACCAAGTTTTAAAGTCTCACAATATAAAATGGGACAAATGGACATATCAGAATTAAGTAGCAATTTCTTTGATGAAAATGAATTGTTCTATGATATTTCAAAAAGAAATGCAGTAATCTTCCAAAAGGCTAATCAAAAACAAAAAACTGAAGAGCCTGTGCAAGAAACAGAGGATGTTTTGGAAAATACTAATACACCAGAAGAGAGTGTAGAAGAAAAACAACCTATTACTGAACTTAAACTTAAAGTTAAAGAAAATAAGAGCATTGACGATATGTTATTAAATAGGAATTTAGATTTTATATTAAATCAATTAAAACTTTATCAAGATGTTTCAAACATCTCTGATGAAGAATTATTAAAGTTAGTTGCGCTTAAAATGAAGGAAGGTGACTAATTATGAAAAAAATACATGCATTATTAATACCGTTTGTTGTTTTTGTACTTACAATTGGAGCCTTTCTATTCTTTAAAACTAAAGTTAGTGTTAAAGCGAATGATAGTACTTTAAATGCGAATAATGTGTATTTTACAAATACAGATAAAAAGAAAATTGAAGAAATATCAACATATAGTTACGCTATAGTATATATTGCAGTAGAAGGAATGCCAGGTGAAACATATACCATCAATTATAAAACTCTAGATGGAACTCTTATTGCAGAAGCTAAAGATTATTCACAAATAGAGGACGCAAGTGTTGATATAACAATCCCGTCTGATTCATATATAGGATATTCACAAACAATTTTTGTAAACATTAAATCAAGTGGTAGAGAACTTGTTACAGCAGGTACTAATAACTATCTATATTTAGCAGTGACATCTGTTAATGGAAATAGTTGTGATAGTAAACTTAAAATAATGGTCAACGGTGATTATAATTATGAAGTTGAGAATTATGCTTATGGTAAAACGCTTAAAGCATATAATTATAATTATGAATCTTATAATTTAACTAATGGTCAAGAAGATGTAGTAAATCACGGTGATAGTAAGATTTTAACCGTACCTGTAAATAATAGATATTCTTCAAAAGATACTACACTTATTTATAATAAACTTGCGAATTATTTTGTAGGTGTTGAAGGTAAAATATCATGGGATCATTATTATACTGATACAACTCTTATGGAATACAATTTAGCAAGTGGAAATGGTAATCTTGTGACAACAGCCGCATATGTTACAAACTCATCTTTTTCATATGAATGGTTAACACCAGGAGAAGGACAACAAGATGGTCAATCATCAGGAAATACTGAATGGAGTAAGGCATCATCTTTTTCCACAGTTGATTATACAAAATGGAAAGATAGAACATATATTAAAGAAACATATGAAAATGAATCATATAAAGCACATTCAAATGATAATATATCATTTTATAAGATTGATAACCAAACAACCGCAAATCCTTATGTTAATATAGTAAATTATAGTAAGGCTGTTAGATATTCAATTGCGAACAAAGTAGAATCAACTACATATAATGGAACTGAAATGCCAAGCAATGAACTTAATTTAAAGGATTGGAAAGCATATTCCTTTATTGCAGATACTACTGCCCCTGTTGTTGAAAACATGTATGTTTTAAACGGAGTAGATAACGTTTCTAAAACTGATAAAATTAAAATCGCAGTAAGATTTAGTGAACCAGTTCAAGTACTAGATGATAATATCTATTTCACACTTAAAACAAATTCACAAACTGTAAAAATAGATGATAAATTACCTAAATTTACACTAAGCACATCACAAGATTATGGTGATGGTACTCAAACTTTAATATTTGAAGCAGATGCTAGTGAAATTACACAAGAAGTTTACTTATCTAAAATAACAGGACTTACTTTTAGTAGTAAAACAGGTATTAGAGATTTTAGTTCTAATAAATACACTCAATTTAAATCTGGTAATGAAACTTACTACAATGGTGGATATTTAGAGTCAGAAAGCGTTAGCTTATCTTCTGATAGTTCAGCAGAATCATTAAAACAAATTGATTTTATTATTGATTCACGTACGCCTAAGGTAGATAACATTAAACAAACTGGATGGAAAACTATATCTAAATCAAAAGATTTTTATATTAATATATCAAATGTAGGAGTTGATTTCACATTCCAATATAAATTAATTAAAAAAGAAGATTATGAATCTGGTAATTATGAATTAGAAACAGATCTTATTAGCTTATATGATAAAACATCTATTATATTTAGTGATGATGGTAAAAATGGAGATTATTATTTCTATTATAAATTAACATCATATTTTGGAAATTCTGTTTCTAACGCTGATAGTTTAGGAAATTATTTATTAAAGTATGATAATGAAGCACCAACTATTTCGAATGCAGATGGTGTTATAAATAAATTTGATGTTTCTAATGTAAATACTGATGGTAGTATAGATAAGAGTGCTTATACATTCTCGTTTGATATTAACGATCTTCCATATTATGATAACAAAATTACTACAGATAATTTTTCAAATGTTATCTCTAGCATTGATTTTGTTTATTCGCTAGAAAGCTTCCATTTAAGAAGTGATATTGGACTACTTAATGTATATAATGGTAAAAATAAATATTACTCTCTTAAAATTGATGGTTCAAAAGTATCATTTACTATAAAATTATCTGATATTCTAGCTAATGGTTCATCATTTATTGATGGTGATAGTCAATTCCTTGATTTATACGTAGGAGTTTATGTTACAGATGTCGCTGGAAATATGTATGACGATAGTGTGATGTCAACATATGCGTATGAAAGATTAAGATTTGATACAAGAAAATCTTTAGAGGACAATTACAGTATTCTTAATGAAACATCACAAGAATTAAAAGGATTAGGCGTTTATAAGACAAATACTAGTGTAGAATTCTTTATTGGAAATGATGTCACTGTTAGTAACTCATTTAATGCCACAATTAATAAATATAGTTATGATAGAGATTCTGAAAAGAAAATAGCTAGTACTACAACTATTAATAAAATTGTTGGTACAGATTATGAAACATTCGAAAATGAACTTTATAAAGTATTGTATGATACAATGTCATCTAAATATACAATAACATTTAAACAAACAGGATATTATGAAGTGCAATATGATGTAGATGGGTCAATGTATTCTAGTACATATGGAATATATGTTGCGACAGACACATCAGTTGATGGTAATGCGAATGATGAAACTTATAATATAGTTAATAGTGATTTAATTATCAACGAAGTATATTCACTTGGAGACAATAAATTTTATTATAATAATGGTACACAAATACTTACAGAAAATTATAATAATACGACAAGAGCTCAATTCTTCTCATCAAAAACTTATCTAGACTCATATATTAAATATTATGAGTATCAAGATCTTTCATCAATCACACTAACATCTACAATTGCTCGTCAATTGAATAGTGGTTCAAACGCAAACTATAAAAAAGCGAGCGGAGAAACTGAAACCGCAAAAGAAGGTCAAGTATGGATAAGATATAAGAAGAGTGATTGGAACTTCTCAACTCTTACAACAGAGTGGGTTTATTATTACTATAAGGAATATGAACAATCAACTCCTCAAATTAATATTCAAGATTTAAAAGCCAATTTAAAAGCCGCAATAAACTCAGTAGTACTCACAATTGAGGCTAGTACATCAAAGGTTAACCTTGTAACAGAAGATTATTTAGTTGATGGAATACCTGTAGTCTATAGTGATCAAATTAACCCAATTGAACTACAAGCATCTCAAACAAAAACAGCAATTTCTTTAAAGAATGCATACTTCGAAGGTGATGCGGAAATTTATCAATCAAAAATTCATGATGATGATAAAAATATAGATTTCTATTTCTATTCTACTAAAACATTAGATTTTGGATCATTTACAAGAATTTATTATAAAGGTTATGATTCAAGTGATTCATATAAAGAAATAACTATATCTGATGCGTCATCAAGAAGAATGAACGAAATACTTACAACTGGTAAATACGAACTAGTAGAAATTGATGAAAACGGAATGTCATCACTTCCTATTTGGATTGTAAGTAAAGACAATGAGGGTAGTCCTTCAATTAAAGTAGAATTTGAAAATTCATCAGGTGAAAATGAGATAGATACATTTAACTTTGAAGTTGATGGTTCAAAATATAATGTAAAATCATTTATAATTACAGATTTAAACTCTCTTGATGATTATGCATACATTGTTGTTTACTACACAAACAATAAAAAGAATTATAATACTTATTATAAAAAAGACATTTATGATGGAATAAGCCTTTCAGATGGAAACTATACAATTTATGTATCAGACCGTTTTGGAAATGACTTTACATTCCAAGTTTCTGTAAATTCAACTGAAATTTCGTATCAATTAAGAAATGTTGATAATGATTATATTACATTTAGATGTGATATAGATACAACAGATATATTTAAATTCTATGTTAAACTAAATGGTTCAACAATAGATACTACTTATGCTAAACGAAAAAACTATAACGAAAGTGGATACTATGAAGTTTATCTAGAAGATGTTTATGGAAACAAGAAAACATCAACAATAGAATTAGAGCGTAGACCACCATCTATTTCATGGTATTACAATGATGATAATGTATATCGTGCTATATCATCTGATACATCAGATGTAATAATTAGTGCAGTTTCTAAATCGTATTACGAAATTACTACAAGAGCACAACTTCAATTTAGATTTAGTGAAGATTACGGATACGAAATATCTGATGGTGTAAGTATAAAAGAATCTAGTAGTACTTCAACAACAATTGTTACAATTGAAGCTGGTAAATCATTTAAACTTAGAGTTTATTATAACGATTACGAAGATGGATATATAGAATATGTTGTATCATATGATGAAGAGGCACCAAGCATTGATGTAAATGTTCCAGTTGATGAATATACTTTTGATGATTATTCAAAAATCAAAGTTAATGATAAAAATATTACAAGTATAGGATATGAAATATCTGATTCAGGAATATATTCACTTACTAATGGTAGTAAAATCTATAGTGATGTTTTAAAACTTAATTTAAGTGATGAAACAACATTAAAGAAGTTAGTAATTTATCTAGAAGGAATAGAAATTTATAGTGTGGTATATGATATTTCAACAAGAAATGTTGAACTAGATATTATTGATATATTAAAACAAAAGAATATTGATGCAATATATGGAAAATATAAGATTGTAGCAACTGACATTCTTGGTAATGAATCAACATTCGAATTTACAAATGAAAAGCCAAGTTACTATAAATATTTCTTAGATAGTGCTGAGCAACAAATAATCTTAGACCCTGAGACTGCAAGAAGTGAAGTTAAATATGGATATGATAATATCGTATTTAAATTCAACGAAATAGAAGATATAGTTCTACTTGTAGATGGTGTTTATATAAGATTTGTAGTGGCAGACAATATTTTATATAGTTTCGTTTATAAAGAAGATTCATTTAAAGAAGAAATGATTAATGCGACTTCTACATATAATGAATATCAAACAAGTCTTAATGGTGTTAAAGTATATTATAGATATCTTGATGGATATTTCTACCTAATGATTCAAACATCTGATGAGGAAGTTCACAAGATTGAAACTAGAACAATAAGTGAATATTCAATATTCCCGCTATATAATACTTTTGAAATCTATGGAAAAACATCAGAATTAGATTTCGTTGTAGATAGCAATAAATTAAGCTTCAGCAATTATGTTGCGTATAGCAATACTGAATTTATGATAGAAACACCATATGATGAAAATATAACATCAATTAAATGGGCTTATAATAATAGTAATCAAGATTTTAATTATAAAGATTTTGATATAAATAATAATTCATTTGGTGAAACTGATGGATTCTATAGATTCATAATCACTAACAAATATGGTAATGTAACTGAATATTTAATAGTAATTTCAAGAAGATTACTTGTAGAAACTGAGGTTACATACAAAGATGGATTAGTGATTGATTACACAGATGTAGATAATTCACAGTTCTACACAAATAAGAGTGTAACGATAATCATATATTCAAAAAATTACACGTTAACAATTTATAAAGATAATGTGTTATACACTGTTGAAGTAGATAATACAAATAGTGTATTTGATATGTTTACATTAAGTGAAATAGGAGAATATACTATTAAAGTTTTAGATATTTCAGGAAACGTTCGTGAACAAGAGGTATCAATTAAAGACCAAGAGTTTAATATTTCAGATGATATTTTAACTGGATTTAATCAATTAGCGTTAAAACGTGATGAATTATATACAAACCAAATGATATCAATAGACAAATCTTATTTTGCGACAGAAGGAATATTCTACATTTCATTAATTTATAATGGTAGTGAAAGAGTTATTTATGACAATATATCTCAAGCAAAAATCACTAACGTTGATTTAAAAGATATCATAGGTTATAATAATATGGATGGGGAATATATAATTAAATTCCGTAATGAATATGGTGAAATTTGTGAAAAAACGGTTCATTATAGAGGAACATCAACTCTTGATGTTTATCGTATGACTCGTAGCGAAACAGAATATTCTAACATTACAATAGCTAGTGCAGAAGAAGGAATTTATACTAACAATAAAGTTAAATTCTTTACTGAAGCAAATCTATATGAATTTAAGGTTGATAATGTTAAAGTAAACTGCCCTTATGAGATTGCGTTCCCAAGCGCAACTTCAGCAGGAACTTACACAAGAGTTGTAACATATACTGATGAATATGGATTTAATTATACATTTGATGTTTACTTAATAAGACAACAAATTAGTTACGAAACTAGTGAAGAGATTAAAGATGTTAATGGAGTATCTACTATAACAAAGAACTTTAATATCTTATTCGATTCTTCAATAGATGCGACTTATGAGTTGAATTCTAAAGTTTATACATATGAAGCACAAGAATTATTAAGTAAAGATGGAACTTATAAGTTTAGTTTAACTGATAAAGCAGGAAACACGCTTAAGTTTACGATTAAAAAAGACACAATAGTATCTTTTGAAGCACTTGAAGATGGTAGTACCCGTGCCCTTGTAAATGGGGATGTGTCTAATATAGGAAACATTACAATCTCAAGTAAAGATCAAGATAAGATTACAGTTGTTAAAGCTTATTTAAATGGTGAACTTCAAGAGAATGTAACATCTAGATTTGATACAAATGGTAAATGGGAATTATTAATCGAGGATGCTTGTGGAAATGAAACATACTTTAGTTTCTATATCTATAAGACTGCTATATCAAAGTTTATCTACGATACACCATATAACTATCAAATTACTAAGGTTGTATACAAAGATAAGAGCGGAAATGTTATTTCATATATTGATGAAATAGTTCAAAATGAATACAATTCCCATGTTGAACTTAAAGAAGATGGAAATTATTCATTAGAAATGCGTTCTATAGCCTCGAATGAGACTATAGCATTTGAAATTAATATCGATAATACTGCACCTAACGTTGCCCTTGTAGGTGTTGAAAATAATGGACATACTAATAAAAATATTAAAATAACTGGTTACCAAGAAGGAGATATAATTAAAATATATCGTAATGGTAGTCTTTATAAGACAATTAATGTAACGACATCAAATATGGCAAGTCCTGTAATAGATGAAATGGGAACATACACAATTGAAGTTACTAACACTATTGGTAACACTACAACATTAACGTTTAGTAGGTCTTATACAGCTAATACTGCATCAAGCATATTTATTGTAGTAATATTAGTTGTAGTAGCATCTGGATTATTCATAGGGCTATACTCTAGAAAAAGAGAAAAAATAGATTAAAAAGGAGATTTTATTTATGATTAACACTATTTTAGCATCGACAATTAGTCAAGGAGATCTAACAAAAATTGTTCAACCAATTCTTGATTTCTGTGATACATTAACATTAGTTTTACTACCTGTAGTAGGAGCACTTGCGGCAATTTGGATTATTTTACTATGCGTAAAATTCTCTAAGGCTGATGAACCACAAGAACATGATAAGGCTAAAAAAGCAATTAAGAATGCGGTAATTGGTTTCGTATTAATATTCATTCTATTAATCATGTTGAAGGTTGGTCTTCCAATTCTTCAAGATTGGTGGGAAGGATATCAAGCTTAACATAAGGTAAAAAATGAAGAAATATTTATATATTATCTTTTTATTACCACTCGTATTCTATCTATCTTCATGTATAGATCTTGGAAGTTTCTTTGGTGGAAAAGATAGTGATGGAAATTTTAGTACAGATTTCTATGACTATTTTGCTGAAGTACGTTATTATAAGGATTTTATTCCAGAAACACTTGATATGGATAAATTCTTCAATGAAGATACTTTTGAAGATAAAAATCTTGATGATACTGCGTATTTTAAAAAAGAAGATAGAGATTATATACAAGCAATAGTAATTCCTGTAGAAAAAGATTTAACAATAGGAGAATTCTATCTATATCTAGACACAGAAGAAAATTCTGTGCTAGATGTAGACTTCTATTCTACTTCTAATGATATAGAAATTAAAACTCAAGAAATAGAAAATGAAGATGGCACAACATATGAGAAAAAAAGTTTCTCTTTTGGTGATGCCTCAAAACAATCTCAAAAAATCAGCTCAAAAACTTCGCTTGATGGATATCAAATTCATTTCTTAAATAGCGATGCAAGAAATGTAAGTGCTGGAGATAAACTCATATTGGTTTTTAATAATAATGTGGAAGAAAATACTATAAAACTTAGATTTTCAAACATATTAATAAGTAAAGAAAATTAAATAAGAAGGTGAAAATATGTTTAATTGGTTTTGGAACTTCTTATATTCAATATCAAAGGCTATATTTCAAGTAATTGATGGTCTTATGCAAGTAGCAAACATGATATGCGGTATTGATCCTATAAAGATAAATGATGAAGAAACTGATTTAATATCGTATTTATTTAAAAGCGATAATATTCAATTTGCGTTTAAAGCAACCGCAGTAATTGGAATAGTTTTAGTAGTTATTTTAGCAATTATCGCAATAATTAGAGTATCTGTAAAAGAAAAAGTGGAAGATACACCAGGCTCTGTTTGTGTAAAAGCGTTTAAAGCAATTCTTACATTTATGTTTGTTCCATTTATAATGATTGTAGTAATAAACTTACTAAATGTATTTATGATTGCGCTATATAAAGCAACACTTGCTAATAGTGCATCAATAGGTGATTATTTATTTACATGTTTCGTACAAGATAGTGATATTGAAAATGCTAAAAACTTTATCTCTGCTCATCCTGGTGAGTGGACAAATACATCTCTTGTAAGAGATTATATTGATTTAAATGAATATGGATTCTTTATGTCATGGCTTGCAGGAGCTGCTATACTTATTAATATTGCGTGGGCACTATTATTATTTGTTGATAGAGCAATTTCTTTAGTTATATTATTTATTGTATCCCCACTTTCTATTGCATCTACAGTAATTGATGGTGGAGCTAGATTCAAATTATGGCGTGATCAAGTAATCACTAAATTTGCGGTAGGATATGGTGCCATCATAGGTATTAATATTTATCTACTTGTAGTAAATGCCGTAATGGGTGTTACATTCTTCGACAATACATTCTTAAATAATTTAGTAATCCTTCTATTTATAATAGGTGGAGCACTATCTATGAAGAAGTCTATGTCCCTTGTTGGAAACTTAGTTTCTCAAGGTGCTGGATCTCAAGAATTAAGAGAAGCTGCGATGAACCGTGGTGGACTTATGCGTGCACTTGGATCAGGAATTAAAGGAACATTCAATACTGGAGTTGGTGGATTAAAAGCTGCCCTACATCCAGCACAAACTGCAAGAAATGTAGGAAATAGTTTCGCAAGATCATTAGGATATAATGGATTTAAAGGCGAACCTACAACCCAAGATAGACAGTTACAAGCTCAAGAGAGAACTAATGAGTTATTAGAAAATTTATCAGGCAATAAATTTAATGGTGGTGGAGGTAATTCAAATGATAGCCTTCAACAACGAATTATGAATTCAGGAAACAATCCTTCAAATGATAATAATGCACAAGGATTAAATCAAAACGCACAAAACCAGCGTCAAGCTGATTTAATACGTAATTCAGGTATGAATCCTCCAAGTGATAATAAGGTAGGTGGAGCTAAGTGAGAATAATTCCTAAAACAGCTAAAGTTAAAATTCAATTCTTTAGAAATGTTTCAATAGTAGATGTTGTTATAGCCTTATTCTTCCTTATGATTGAGGTATTACTATTCCTTACAAACTTTGGGGCAATAAAATATATTTCTATGCTTGTAATACTTGCGATAGCTATTGGCTTATACCTTCCATTTGATGGACAAAGATTCTATATGGTTATAGTGGATGGGATTAAATACCTATTCTCTATTAAAAGATATACAATGGACACTGAAGGCGCATCTTCAAATATCTCTAATATTCTTCCATATAGAGGAGTAGAAGAAGGATTTATTGTATATGATAATTACTATGCAGGAATTCTTGAAGTAGACCCTAGAGAATTTAGACTATTATCTGGATATAGACAAGATGAAATTATTGACCATCAATTTGGAAAAATAATTCGTAGTATTGCAGGTAAAACTAAGGCTTCTTTAGTTAAGATTGATAGAAAACTAGATTTAACTGAATATATTAGACTTGAAGAAGAAAAAATAGATAAGTTAAAAATATTATTTGATTCAGGTGAAATGACTGAACAAGAACTATTTGAACGAACAAAGATAATAATGGATAGAATTAATACTTATAAAGGTATTAATGAAAATGAATCTATAAAAAAACCATTTTATTATTTTGTTGTATACGATGCGTCTAAATTAGTTATTACTGAAATACTTAATAATGCAATTCAATCATTTAAAGATGCAGGTATGGTATCTCATATCCTAAATAATAAAGAAGCCGCAGTATTTTTAAAACATAACTACATGTATGATTTTAATGAAAATGATATAGATTTATTAACTAATGATGAGATATTATCATGGGCATTGCCACATTCAATTAGATTCACGACTAAGAATACTATAGTAGATGATGTAAAAACATATAACTTTTCAGTTAAAGGTTATCCACTTTATGTCCTTAATGCTTGGGGATATAAAATGTTTAATATTGAAAACACAAAGGTTGTTATGAACCTTGAACCATATGAAAAAACTAAAGCCGTTAAGATGATTGATAGATCACTACAAGAATTGATTTCACAATCAGAAACAGCTTATAGGGCATCATCAATTATTGATAAACAAACACACATCAATACTCTTGTAGACTTGATGCGTAGACTTCAAAATGATAATGAAACACTATTTAAAGTAAACATTCATATTACTTTATTTGATGATGGTAAAACTGATTTAAAATCAGCTAAAAAGAATTTAAGATCAATTTTATCTGAAGATGGATTTGATTTAGTAGATAACTTTTCAAGACAAAATAGATGTTTTATATCATCTAACTTATCAAAACTTGATTTATTTGAAGAATATGCAAGAAGTATTCATTCAACATCTGTTTCAGCAGTATTCCCATTTGTTGAATCTACAATAATGGATCCTAAAGGTGAACTTATTGGTGTAAATGGTGGATATCCTGTAATTATTGATTTCTTCCAAAGAAATAATGAAAGAGTTAACTCTAACATGGTAATCATTGGGAAAACTGGTTCAGGAAAGAGTTATGCGACAAAGACAATACTTACGCATTTAGCATCAGAAAATTCAAAGATATTTATCTTAGATCCAGAAGATGAATATAAATATTTAGCTGATAGCCTAGGTGGAAAGACTATTGATGTAGGAGCAGCTACTTCGGGAAGATTAAATCCATTCCATATTATTACAACACTTGAAGCTGATGAAGGCGATGGGGCTGTAAATAACTTCGGAATACATTTACAATTTCTTGAAGAATTCTTTAAAGTTATATTACAAGGTATATCAAGTGAACCACTTGAATATTTAAATAATTTAATTATTGACTTATATCAAACTAAAGGTATTGACTCACATACCGATTTAAGTACTCTTAGTGCAAGTGATTATCCAATATTTGATGACTTATATAATCTTGTAAAAACAAAACTTGATAAAGCAACTAATGATTATGATATAAAGAATTTAAGAATTATCTTAAACTATGTGGCTAAATTCTCAAATGAAGGTCGTAATGCCTTACTTTGGAATGGAGAGAGTAATCTTACGGTTCAAGAAAACTTTGCGGTATTCAATTTTAGAAGCCTATTAGCTAATAAGAATGGTACTATTGCGAATGCGCAAATGTTATTAGTATTAAAATGGTTGGATAATGAAATTATTAAAAATAGAGATTTCAACTTAAAACATAAAACAGATAGAAAGATAATAATAGTAATTGATGAAGCACATGTATTCATTGATGAAAAATATCCTATAGCCTTAGATTTTATGTACCAACTTGCAAAACGTATTAGAAAATATAATGGTATGCAGATAGTTATTACTCAAAATATTAAAGACTTTGTAGGTTCACCAGAACTTGCAAGAAAATCTAGTGCGATAATTAATGCATGTCAATATTCGTTTATATTCAGTCTTGCGCCAAACGATATGGATGACTTATGTCTTCTATATGATAAAGCTGGTAAAATCAATCAAACTGAACAAGATCAAATTATAAATAATGATAGAGGTCATGCGTTTATAATCACAGGACCTAGTACAAGAAATAATATTCAAATTGTCGCAAGCAACAAAGTTCGCGAAATGTTTGAAGAAAAATAATTTTAATCTATTTTGGATAGCAGGAGACTGCTATCCTTTTTGTATGTATTTTGTTTCTTATGTCTTGAATTTTAAATTTATTGTATTAAAATCTATATGGTTATGAATTTATACAATGGTGTATAAATCAGGAGGTTTTTATAATGAAGAATGAGGATAAATTAATTAATGGTTCGTTATGGAAAAACATTTTAATTTTTAGTATTCCAGTTATTTTTTCAAATTTATTACAAGTTTTATTTAATTTATCCGATATAGCTGTCGCAGGTAAATTTTCTGGTTCAATTGCGCTTGGTGCCGTTGGTTCAACTTCAATGCTTGTAAGTCTTTTTACAGGACTTTTAATGGGAATTGGAGTAGGGATAAATGTACTTGCGGCTCGTTATAAGGGAGCAGGAGATACCCAAAATCTTAGAAAAACTGTCCATAGTGGACTTATAGTATCTCTTTTATATGGATTAGTTATTATGGTGATTGCGTTAGTGCTTGCAGAACCGGTATTAAAGGTTATGAAGACTAAAGATGAACTTATTAATGATGCGGTATTATACATAAGAATATATTTCTTAGGACTTCCTGCACTTGCGATATATAATTATGGTAATGGTGTATATAGCGCAGTTGGTAATACACGTAGACCTTTAATATTTATTATGATTTCAGGTGCTATGAATATTAGTTTAAATCTTTTGCTTGTTGCGGTATTCCATCTAGGTGTTAAAGGACTTGCGTTCGCAAGTATTATAAGTCAATATATTTTAGCTGTTGTAATAGTTACATCATTAAAACTTTCTAAAACTGATTACGGACTTAAATTTAAAGAATTAAGATTAGATAAGAAAAGTGCTAAAAATATATTATTTATAGGAATACCATCAGGACTTCAATGCGCAATATTTGCGCTTGGTAATCTATTCGTACAAAGTGGAGTAAATACATTCGATCATATAATGGTAGAAGGAAACTCAGCTGCGATGAATGCGGATACTTTAGTATATGAAGTAATGTATGCGTTCTATACTGCTTGTGCATCATTTGTAAGTCAAAACTATGGAGCTAATAAGAAAGATAGAGTATTAAAAAGCTATTTAATATGTATGTTCTATGCTTTTGCGATAGGAGCTATTTTAGGACTTATTATATTTACATTCGATAAAACATTCTTAAAAATATTTACAAGTGATGAAGAAGTAATAAAAGCTGGAACAAAAAGACTTAGACTTATGTGTTTTTGTTATTGTACTAGTGCTTTCCTTGATAATACTACAGCCGCATGTAGAGGACTTGGAAAAACATTGTTCCCTACAATCACAATGATTTGTGGAGCTTGTATATTTAGAATAGTTTGGGTATATACAGTATTTAAATATTTATGGAATTCAATAGTAGGATTATATATTGTCTACATAGTTTCATGGGGATTAATATGTCTATTTGAAATACCATATTTCATCTATATTTATAAAAAAGCATTTAAACCTAAAACAGAAACTGATACCATAAAAAATATTTCAACTGAGACTATTTAAATTAATAATTTAATGATACCCTTTAGATAGGGTGATTAAAATGAGTAAAAAATTATTAACAATTCAAGATATTTCATGTTACGGACAATGTTCTATTACAGTAGCTCTTCCAATACTTAGCGCATTTGGTGTTGAAACTGCAATACTACCTTCCGCAATACTTTCTACACATACTGCAGGATTTAAAGATTTCACAGTTCTAGATTTAACTGATGAAATGCCTAAAATCATTAATCATTGGATTAAAGAAGGAATCAAATTCGATTGTATTTATACAGGATACATCGGAGACGCAAGACAATTTGATTATATTTTAAATTGTAAGGATAAATTATTAAAAGAAGATGGCTTATTTGTAGTAGATCCAGCAATGGCTGATAATGGCAAAATGTATTATGGACTTGGTGAAGATATAATTAGTGGTATGAAGAAGATATCAAGCGTTGCGGATTATATTCTTCCAAATATTACTGAAGCTTGTTTCTTAACAAATAATTCTTATGAATCTTATGATGAAATCAAATTAGTAAAAGATCTAAAAGAATTAGGTGCTAAAAATGTAATTCTAACAGGCGCTATAGAGGGTAATAAAATAGGTGCTATAGGATATGATGGCGTAAATACATGTAAGGTATTAAAAGAAAAGCAAGAACATTCATATCATGGAACAGGGGATATATTCTCAAGCGTTGTTATCGCATATATTCTTAATGGTTATAGTATAGAAAAAGCGCTAGATGCCGCAACTGATTTCATTGTGGAATCAATAAAGAAAACTGTAGATGATAACACACATAACTATGGTGTTAAATTTGAAGATGTATTAAATATAATTAAATAACAAAAGCTAAAGCATATGATGTACACATATGCTTTATTTTTTACAAAAAAAATAAATTTTATATGATAAAATATTAATAGGTAGAAAAAGGAGATTTATATGAACACAAAGACAAATAATAAAGTAAAAATTATAACGGGTATTTTATTTATAATATTTTTAGTATCAACGGTAGTATTTACATACGCAGTAAAAAGTGTGGATGTTACAAACGAAGGATTAAATAATACATCAATTGGATTTACCAAATTCAACAAAGATGTTTTTGAAACTTTATCAGATTTAAAAATAAGGGATTATGCATACGATATATCAGAATATGTGGGTTACATTCCATTTGGGTTTGTAGGCTTTTTTGCGGCAATCGGTTTAGTTGAACTTATAAAAGGTAAATCTCTAAAAAAAGTAGACAAAGAAATTTATTTCTTAGTCATTTCATATGTATTAATGATTTTAGTTTACTTCATATTTGAAAAAAAGGTAATAAACTATAGACCTGTATATGAAAGTGATGGTTCACTAGAAGCATCCTTCCCATCTTCCCATACATTATTTTCTATAGTATTATGCTTAACTACAATTATTATAAATAATAGATTTTTGAAAAAAGGAATAATTTTTAAAAGTAAATTATTTACTACACTTTTAAATATAGTGATAATGTTAATATGTATTTTAGTAGTTAGCACAAGACTTCTATCTTGCGTACATTGGGCAACTGACATCATTGGAGGAGCTTTATTTGGAATAACAATTGTTACACTATATGGTTTCTTAAATTCATTTGGTGAATAATAAATTATAAGATATTTATTAAAGAAACTTTAATCATTTAATTTTTCAAAAAGTGCACATATATGCAAAAAATAATTTTTAAATAATTTAACTAGGATTATAAGGGGAACTCTTAAAGTTGGACCAGGTTATTGGAAAGACTTTAGGGGTTCACTATATTATTAAATCCTAGTTTTTGTTTTTTGTTGGGCTTATAAACAAATTGCTTAAAACTTGGACACTTAACTATTAATAGTAGGAATTATCTTGACTTTTTCACTAAAACACTTAAAATAGAATTACTGATGTGTTTAAGAAGTCTATATTTTTAATACTGTAAATAATGATGTAGTATAATAAACATAAATGGAGAGAAGGAATTAAATATGAAAAGAAGAATTATTTTACCAACGATTATTTTAGGAATAGCTGTTTCAATGTCGGTAATAAATGTGTATGCGGGAGTAGAAATTCCAGGGTTATTCGGTTGATTTGACATATCAACTCGATTTCTTTCATAAAAAAGGAATTAGAGAAGGTAAATATGTAATCACTGATGCAGGTAGATTTGACAATCAATATGATGTGGTGAATTTTAAATATTTATATGATGGGAAATATAAACTTGAAGAATTAAAGGAACAATGATATATGACCATGGGCTTCGAACTTACTTTTACTGCGGCAGAGATTGATGATGGATATCAATATATTTATTTCTATGATGATACAAGCAAAACAACATATTTAACTGGAGCACGATTTGAACATGGCTCTGGGAAAAAGAAAAGAGAAGAGTTAGAATATATATTTTATTGTGAAATACCACTTGCAAATATCAAAAATGAAGATTTTGTTATAAGGTATGATGCGTCGGGGAAAAATGATGATGATTGGATTATAAAAAATGTTAGTATTCAAGTAGGATTTTCTAAAGAATTGATGAAAACATCAAATATATGGCATATGAAGTGGACTAATAATGCACACACTACTTATTCATGTACAGAACTTAAGGTAGCTCAATAATATTGATAATATATAATGAACAAGATGATTTTATAGTGTTTGTGAAAAAATGGAATTATTTAAATGAGATTTAATGATATATTAAAATTATTTTTAAAGTTAGTAAAAAAGAACAAAAGGATATTCATAATTACGACTATTATAATAGTCTTTTTCTCGTTTTTAACATTATCAATGATGTCTATTTCAATGTCTTATACCAAAAATTTAAAAAGAATGAATTATGAAATTATTGAGGTTGAAGGTACTGCTATAGGAATATCTATATCAAATAAAAATTTTGAAAAAAGTGAAATAGATTATGTTTTGGATGAATCTTCAAAATATGATAATGCAATTTCAAATATTTATGCAATTGGAAGTTATGCGATGTACTATGATTATCTGAATTTTGATTATGAACTTTTAAAAATTACAAATACAAGTGTACTTTATAGAAATTCTAATTATGCATTTATTAATTCTAAAGATAACTCATATAGTATAGATGAACGAATTAATATATCAGGTAAAGAATATATAGTCGGTGGATATTATGAAAGTGATGTTATCAAAAAACCAATATGCGACTTAACAAATTCTATTGGTGTAGATTATAGGTTTTTAACTATTGAATACGAGATAAAAAACGCTGACATTAAATCTTTTGGGAAATTATATGATGGTTTAAAAAAGTTAGAAAAAGGGATAATTAGTGTGAATTCATATAATTATGAAAAATATTTAGAAAATAATTCAAAGGCTGATAAAAATAATTATCTCCTTTTGATGTTTGAAATAGTGTTCATCATTTTTATGATGGGAGTTGTATGTAATTCATTTTCAATACTACATATGGAAAATAAGAATACATTGATGATACTAAGATTACAGGGAGCTACAAACCATAAGGTTAAATTAATAGAATTTGTGGAATATATGTCTGCATTTTTAATTTCTATTTTCATTTCATTTATTTTAATATTAGCACTTTCTAGTGTTTATAAAACTGTTGTTATACGCTTAATAAAAATATTAAATGATAATTTATATGAAGAATTATTAGGCATTTACAACATAAAATTCAATGTTAGTTTAGTGGGACCATTAGTTCTTTTAGGAATTTATTTGATTATTTCTCTTATATTTAGTTTTAAATTGTTGACAGAAAAAAAGATTGAGTTAAGTAAGAGAGGTGAGTAGAATGAAAAGAAAAGAACTTTATTCACTATCTTTTAAGTATTTAAAATTAAACAAAAAAATGAGTATTAGAAGTATGATACCTTTAATACTATGCATTACTTTTTTAACTGTATCAGTATTTATATTTTTTGAATTCAAAATAGTGGTGATGAATAATGTTAAGGAAGAGAAACTATATTCCTCAATTACGGTTAAATATAGTGAAACAGATAGATGGTATATGATGCCAAAGTATCAAGAAAGTATTGAAGATAATTCGCATATTAAAGAGAGTGTTTCTTATAAAGAAGTTTATGTTAATTGTCGTAATACTTATATACCTGAGACTAGAGAATTTATAATTGATTATCCAAAAATAACAATAGATGACAACACTTATTCAATAAAAATAAATGGATCTAATGCAAATACTATTAAATTTTATAATCTTAAAAATAATACTTGTATTTTAGAAGATGAAAAAACATATATGCGAGATAATAATCTAGGAAATCCTATATTAGCTGGTAGTGAAATTAAAGCAAATGAAAAAAGTATTATGATTAATTCTAAACTTTTAGATGATTTAAACCTTAATTATGAGGATGTTATTGGTAAGAAGGTTTCATATAAGACTTCTATAGAAGCAACATCCTTATATTACAACAATATAAAATATGAAGTGAAGGATGAATATATCAATATATTTTCTAATTACATAATTAAAGGTGTGTTTAATGATAATATATATTCTATTCCTTCTAGAAATATTATAAGTGAAGATGCCATATTTTGGATTAGTGATGATAATATATATGAAGGTGATTTATATACATATGATGTAGAAAATTATAGATGTTATTATAATGAAAATCCAATAGAGTTAGCAAATAAAATCACTAGTGAAGGTAAGTTCTTTTTGCCAGATTACATTTCAAGAAAACCTGATGATATATTTTGTTCCTTATATGAGTATGATAGCTTTAATGCGTCTTATGATGCATACAATGAAATATGCAAGTATGCTAAACTATCTGTAGATGAAGGGAATGTTATAAATAATTGCTACATGCCTACAATGGTTTTAAAAGATTATATAGATGTATATCCTAAAATAACTATAATGATTTTAGGATCACTTACACTTACAATTTCGGTGTTTATTGCGACTATAATCAATATAGTATTAATAATTGATTATCAAAAGAGCAGGAAGAAGCAATTCTTTGGAATGCTTAAAGCTTTAGGCTTAAATGATAATGAAGTTAAAAATATTTCAAGTTATCAATTAAATTTACAATGTTTAATTTCTATTTCATTTTCTTTTGTAATATCATTAGTTTTAGGCTTGATTATAACTTTAAGGTGGAATAGTAAGATTAAAACTACTAATTATGATAGTTATGGTATTTATGATATTAATTTTTGTCATACATTAATTGTGTTTATGATAGTTGGTTTAATTATATACGCATTTGTTAAAATCATTTCTTTAATATACAATAAATTTTCTAGAAATCTAGAAATAGTGGATGCATTAAAAGAAGAATAAAATAAGATCAACGTATATTAGAAAAGTTGAAATTTAAAAGAGAATTTTCTTTATAATTGGTTTCGTTGTAAAACCATTTTGTATATGCTATACTATAAACACTTTAAAAAGGAGAGAGAATGTTATGAGAAGAAAAATATTTGTTATTATTTGCACTATGTTTTTAATAATTATATTAGGAATAGATATTAGTGCTCAAAGTGAAATCGGGGAATATGGAGTGAATTTAGATTTAGCATTAGATTATTTTGAAGCAAAAGAAATCCGACGTGCTGAATATAAAATAAGTGATGCAGGAAGATTTAAAAATGGGTATGATACGGTAAGATTTGATGATTTATACGCAGGACAATATGATTTAAATACCATGTATTCTATTGGATATAGAACGTTAGTTGTTGAAATAGAACTTGAAATGAAAGAAGTTGATAAAGGTTATCAGCATATATTTATTTATGATGATACATCTGATACCACATGGTTAACTGGTTGTAAATATTCTTTAGGGGGAAGTACAAAGGTGACTACATACACAAAAGTTACTTTTTATTGTGAGTTAAATCTTGCAAATATAAACAACAATGATTTTGTTATAAGATATGACGCATCAGGAAAAAATGATGATGATTGGAAAAATCAAAATATAAAATTGTATGTTGGTGTTTCTAAAGAAACACAAAAAACACAAAATATGTGGGAATTAGAGTGGGATAATCTTGAACATACAAGCTATACAGCGACTATGCTCGCATTATCAAAATAAGATTTAATGGAGAAAATATGATATCAATAAACAACGTATCAAAGATTTATTCTAGTGGTGAAAGCGAAACAAAAGCCCTAGATGATATTAATATAAATATTAATGATGGTGAATTTATTTCAATTCTTGGGATGTCTGGTTCAGGAAAGACCACATTATTAAATTTAATTGGTGGATTAGATAATCCAACAAGTGGTAAAATAACAATTGATGATGTAAGCTTTTCAGAAATGAATGATAAAGAAGCATCAGCTTTTAGAAATAAAAATATTGGATATATATTTCAATTGTTTTATTTAGAACCTTCATTTACTGTCTATGAGAATGTATCTATTCCATTAATTATTAATGGAAAGAAGAAAAAAGATTATGATGTAAGAATACATGAATTATTAAAAAAAGTAGCACTAGATGAAAAGGCAAATAAACGTGTATCAAATCTTTCAGGTGGAGAAAAACAAAGGGTATGTATAGCAAGAGCTTTAGCAAATGATCCTAAATATATACTAGCAGATGAGCCTACAGGAAGTTTAGATAGTCAAAACGGGGAGATTGTTTTAGAATATTTAAAATATTTGAATTCCTTAGGGAAAACTATTGTTTTCATTACACATAATGAAGAATTTGCGAATAAATACTCTAGCCGTATAATTAGATTAAAAGATGGGAAAATTATAAATAATGAAAACTTTTAGGCTTTTGCAGGTCTTCTTAAAAAAGAAAATTAGAACTGCTAAATTAAGAAGTTTAATAATTGGTTTAATATTTACAATTTTATATGTATTTTTATTTATAATTCTTTCATCAACGTTTACAATTAAAAAAACTGCTTCGAAAACATTTAAATCAAACTTATCTAATCAAAATATTAGCATGATATATAATGGATTTAGTAATATAGATAAATCATATTATTTAGAATTAAAAAACCACTTTGAAGAACTTGATAAGAATATATTTAGTATATATTCAAAAACTAAATATTTTGAATTGTATGATTATGATTATTTAAATATAAACACAGATATAAAATTAAATATAAGTGAATATACTGATTGCGTGATTTTGTCAAATGATTTTATGGAAGAATATTCTGTTGGTGATTATTATGAGATAGATGATTTGACATTTAAGGTTTTAGGCTTTTTTGAAGGTGAAAATTCTGTTATTGCTGATTTGAATTATGTTTTGTCATTAAAAAAATATGATATTAGGATAGTATCGTTTACTGCAAGATATGATAATTTAAGTAATGATGATATTAAGAATATGATTTCAACATATGATGAAATGAAAAACATGGTTGGTGACAATGATTCTTTTACTTCAAGTGAATTAGATACCATTAAAGATGTTAATAAGATAACAAATATCTATACGGCGTTAGCTTTAGTACTTATTGTAGTAGCAACTCTTTATTCTGTTATTGCAATATTAAATGTATTTAATGTAAATAAAAAAATTGATAGTACTTATTATGCAATAATGCGACTTAATGGTCTTACAAAAACTAAGATTAAAGTCTACAATGTGCTTGAAAATATATTGCTTAATTTTTTATCGTTACTTTTATCAATAGTAATATTTTATAGTGTGTATAGTTTGACTAAAGAATTTTTATCAAAATTAGTTTATACAATGTTTGAGTTGTTTATTGATGGCTTTTCTTTTGATATTGATATGGATTATTATAACAATATTATTATTTTTGTTATTCCTTGGATATTAAATATAATAATTATATTATTAAAATCAATTTTAAGTAGGAATAAAAAAGATTATATACATTTCGAGGGGTTAGATGAATATGCTAGATAGTTCTATTTGGAAAATTGCTAGAATTTATCATAAAAAGAATCATAAAAAATTTATAAGAGTATCCATTTCATTAAGTTTAGCATTTGCGATTTTGATATGTATTTGTTATTTTTCCACATCATTTTCTTTAAGCTATAATAAAAAAATGAACAGTGAAAAGACTCTGTTATCATGCCAGATTAGAACTTCAAATGATGATGATTTAAATAAATTAAACTCTCTTATTGAAAAAGATAATAATATTGTTGATACAGTATCTTATAAGAATTCGTTTGTATCGTATTATCAAAAAAAGGAATATGAATCATGGCATGCGCCTACAATAGTTTATTATCCTATAATAGAAATTGATGGGATTGTATATGATTACAGTCTGGAATGTAAAAGCTTAAATAAAGAATATGAGCAAATACAATTTTATAATGATGATTCAAAAATGATTTTAGATGTTGAAAATTCATATGCCAAAAAACATAACAAACAATTTGTATTTTTAGATGAACAAGTTAAGCATAATTATGTATTTATAAACTCTGATTTTTGTGATTTTTTTAATATAGATTATAACTTGGTAATTGGTAAGACAATCAGTTATAAATGTTATGTTAGTAAAACTGATACAATACCATTAATTGATAACTATACTATAAAAGGTGTTTTTAATAGTGAAATATATGACATTTCAACAAGATATACGACAGCTGATTCTAAACCATTGTTTTGGCTTAATGAGGAATCTTATGCTTCTATAAGTGCTGTAATTGATATGGAAAGCTATGATATTAATGTTTTATCATTTGATGATTTTTCAGGTTTCAAATCATCAATAAAAAAATATTTGAATTTTAATGAAGCAAACTCAGCTGATAGATATTTAAGTTTGGGTGATTTAGCTAGATATTATATTAAAATAGATCCAGTATTATCAATTTTTCAGTATGCTTTGTTTGTGGTATCAATATTTATTTTGTTTATAAGTATTTTAAATTTATTTCATATGATTTTATATATTGAACAAACGCAAATTGTTTTTTTAGATATGTGTCAAGCAATTGGATTAGAGAAAAAAGAAAGAAGATTATTTACATTAATACAAAATCTCATGATTTTAGCTCCATCGGTTGTGATTTCAATTGTTATAAGTTTTGTATCATCTTTGATTATCTCATCAAAGATAAATAAAAATATTGATATATTTGGAGTATTTTCTAATATGATAATTTTTGATATTAAATATTATTTTATAATTATAATTCTATTTATATTGTTGATAATACTATTAATACCAGCGTGTTCATTATTAATTGATAAAACATTGAGTAAAGTAAAATTTGATAATTGATAAATTCCTTTACCATCTATAGAAGATGGTAAGGGATTTTTTTGATAAAAGAAAAAGATATATACTAACTATAAACTTTTGTGGTGGCAGTTTGTTTTTTTGTAACTACTAATCAATGTGAAGAATTGCGTCGATAATTGCGTTATTAATACTATTAGCACAGCCAAATTAATTAGTAACAATTATAGATATAACTGAAGGATGATATATATTTAGACGAGATGTTATTCTTTATATACATAGATTTGAATTTGAACTTGTATTAAATGATAAGGAAAAGATGATTTTATATTTAAAAATTTTAATATGAATTAAAAATGTGTAAATCATGCATATAGTAAAATAT
>CAVCDW010000059.1:0-32942 GCA_963601055.1 Elusimicrobiaceae bacterium | reverse complement strand
TCAGTTGTGGGTTACACAAGTTTTACTAAGAAAGCCAAAGTATCAAACGATGTAAGTTTAACAAAACAAATGAATACTATTCTAGATGCACAAACTACAAGTGGAAAAACATATCAAACTCCACATGAAGCAGTAGTAGATCTAGAAGAGGGTGGATTAATTTTAGAAAAATTAACACCTACTGCAGATAATTATATATTTGCGCTTAACATTAATGGAAAACAAGGAGAAAAAGTAGTACTTTTAGATGAAGATTATAATGTAAAAGCACCAGAAGGTGTAGTACTTGATTCAAACAAGACTAATTATTTCACATTTGTGTCTACATCAAAAGAGATCGAAAAATATTCAACTGAAGGGTATAGTGTATATTTAAAAGATTCTTATAAAGATACAGAAGTTAATGTAAGCACTGGTATTGATGTGGGAAATAACGAAAATATTAATATTACATATGAGAATAAAACAACTTCAGCAAAAGATGTAATTATTCGTTCAAATGGTGGAAATTTAACTATTAATGATACAAATGCCTTAAGTCACCAAAATCATTTTGGAGAATCAAATAAGGTAGAAGTAACAACAGGTACTTCTTGTTATAGCGAATTTGGTAAAGTTGAGATTCTAGTTGCAAAAGCAGGTAAGGTATATGCTGAAAACGGAAGTAATATATCTTATGTAGCAAGTAAATCAGGTGCTTCAATTGAAGTCAAAACTAACGCCACTGTTCAAGTAAAACAAGAGAATATTAGTGATGATAATATTAATAAATTAGTAAATGCTGCTGCAATTGTAGGAACAAATGCATTCGATTCATTAGAAGAGGCTATCGCAGGTGCTACAGCTGGTGATACAGTAAAACTTCTTAAAGATGTTTCAAGTTCATCAACAATCAATGTTGATAAAACTTTAACTTTAGATGGTAATGGTCATAAATTAACTACATCGGTAGAAACCGCATCTATTATTAGTGTTTCAGGTACTGGAGATTTTACTTTAAAGAATTTAACAGTATATGCTGAAAAAACGATTAAGAGAGCTAGTGAAGGTGGAACTAATGCAGACATTTCGTTAACTACAACTGGTAAAGTAAGTATCGAAGGTTGTATATTTGATGGTATTAGTAAAGCATATTACAACGTTATTGAATTTGGCCAAGATACAGTTGTAAAGAATGGTACGTCATTTATAAATAATACTTTTGTTGGAACAGCAATTAGACATAATTGTATTAATGTATATACTGAAGAAGAAAATGCAGTTATTTATTTAACTGGAAACAAATTCTATAATATCCTTACTTCAGATACAAATCCTATAAGAATTTCTGATTATACAAATGCTAGTGTCACTTTTGAAATAAAGGATAATGAATATAGTTATGTTGCTGCAGCAAGTGAGGTTGAATTTGATGGATTTGCGTTAATTCAATTAACTTATGATGACATAAACAAAAAAGTTATAGGTGGAATTGAAAATATAAGCATAAATTTCACTAACTTATTAGTTAATGGAAAGACCGCAACTTCTAACAATCAAGGAACACATGATCAAGTTTATTATATCTACCATGATAGTGATAAAAAGGTGTACTTTGAAGGATTAAAAGCTGTTACATTTAAATAAGCGTGTATAAATATAATAAGTCTCACATTTGTGAGGCTTATTTTGCGTTTGCTTGTATAAAATTATTAAAAATTGTATAATAAGCAAAAAGGGAGGAATTCACTATGAAATTAAAAAATATTTTATTAACATCTTTAGTCGCATCGCTCTCATTTGTAGGACTTGTTTCATGTTCTGATAGTGATGATAGCGTTAAGGTTACAGACGCTTCAGGAAATAGTGTAACAATCAAGAAAACTGATGATAAGGAAGAAGTTGCGACTGCATTAAACGCAATTGGTTCAACAAATACTACAACCATTTCTAAGTTTGGAGTTAAATTAAGTAATGATTTTGATTTAAGTATAGAAGATGGAACAGATACTGCAAAAGTTAGTACTAAAGGAACAACTGCAGTAGAGGTTGATTTTAATGGAGTTACTTATAAAGAAATTGATGATGAAGAAGAATTAAGTGATGCAGATCGTAATGAAGCGCTTAATGCTATTTACAACACTAAGCTATATGCTGAATTACAACAAAGCGGATCAATCGCATTCAATACTGATTCTATGACTTATAATGCAGCGCTTAAGGCTTATAAGACTGCAGGTACTGATGGTAATGTATTCCTTGATTTTGGAGAATGCAGTGTAGTAACTACTGCCGCAAAAACATCAGAAATATATGAAATTTATGATGAGATTAAAGGAATTTCTGCGTTTAGTGGAGATAAGTATAAGATTCCAACATCAATGATTATAGCTGCAGCAGATAATGATGATCTTGTTGAGGCTAACAACATATTATATGAACTTCAAACAAATGTTGGAATGTTAAATGTTAACACTATTTCTAAATTTGCTTCAAACTCTGGTGTTGATTTATCAGCATTAGTTGAACAATTTGGTGTTAAAATATCAAATGTTTCAAAAAATACTGTTGAATTTAAGGCTTCAATGACATCAGCTGCATTTGCATCTTTATTTAATTTATTATCAGATGATTTTAAATTAGAAGACACAAAATCAGTTTATTCATTAACACTTAGTGCGGATGCTACAACAGGATTTATTAAATCTATGGGTCTAGATTTCAGCAATATTAAAGGAACAGTTAAGTCTGATGAAGGTAATGTTAATATAGAAGCTAAAACAGTAAAAGCTAGCCTAGACTTTACATATAATGATGAAGTAGTAGAAAAGACTGCACCAGAAGGTACTTATAAATCTGCATTAGAGTTTTATGCTAAGTTTGATGAAAACTTTAATAAAGATGATTTTGACGAAATAGTTTAAATAAAATTAGTAGTTGTGATAAATACTATCGCAACTACTTTTTATTTTAATTTTGTGAAAAATAACATAATTTTTTTAACGTAAAATCATACATTCATGTTATAATGAAATAGGTGATTTATTTTTATGAAGAGTATACTTTTTAAAACAGAAGAAATATTAAATACATATGATCAAAATGATATAATGTTTAAAGATTTAAATCTTGATGATGTTATATCTGAAGTGCTTCGTAGAGCTAAATTATTTGATATAAAAAAATATTATTATACTCCCCTAAAGAATAAAGAAGATATTATTTATAGACAAGAAGTATTTAAAGATTTAGAGAATAAAGCCCTTTTTGATGATCTTAATTTATTTTCGTATACCATGAATAGAAAACTTCAAGAGCTTAAGGTAGCTAATACTATGAAGTTTGAAGCTTATAAACAAATAGAACTTAAAAAGAAAATAGAAGATGTAATAGTTATATTAAAACAATTGCTTGAAAATTTATCTAAATACGAACTTAAATCAGAAGCTTTAAATATGATGAAAACATATATTAAAGATTTCCTATCAAGCGAAAAAGTGAAATTTGTTTTAGATGATATGGCACTTATCACTGAAGAAATGAAAAAGGTTAAATATCGTTTGGCTTTTGAAAATGGTAGTATTAAAATCGCAAAAGATGAAAAAGAAGAATTAGTACGTACTAAAATAGAAGATGTAATCTCTATGTATCATGTTGAAAATCCTGTAGATTTCTCACTTGATTATGGACAATTACCTGTTCATTTCTTAGGACAAATATATCGTGAGATTTCTAAAATGTATCCAATAGAATTTAAACACCTTGAACTTTTCAGTAAACATTTTGATACATTTATTGATGAAGTTATAATAGGATTCTCTAATGATATTCAGTTCTATATTTCATATATTGAAATTATGGATAGAATTAAAACTATGGGACTTAATTTTTCAATCCCTAAAATTAATGAAGGAACTACTTATTGCACAAAAGGTTATGATATGGCTTTAGCGCTTAAGTTTTATGTAACAGGTGCTAAAATTGTTGAAAATGATTTTATGTATAATAAAGATGAATACGCATTAATCATTTCAGGACCTAACCAAGGTGGTAAGACTACATTTAGTAGATATTTAGGACAAGTATTCTATCTAGCGTCTCTTGGTGTTCCTGTCGGTGGTATTTCATCATCTATTGATATTGTAGATAGAATTTACACTATGTATGAAGTAGAAGAAGCTTCTTCAAATCTTAATGGTAAACTTAAATCTGAATTATTAAGAATTAAAAACATTATGGATTCTATGCAAGAAAATTCATTGTTTATTTTAAACGAAGTATTCGCATCAACTGCCCTAGAAGATGGTATAATACTTGGTAAGAAAATTATGGAGCTTGTTAAAAATAAAAAAAGTAAAATGGCCTTTGTTACATTTATTGAAGAATTATCAAAAAATGATGAGGGTACAGTTGCGATGGGATCTATAGTAGATGCTAGTGATCCTAGTATTAGAACATTTGAGATATTAAGAAAAACAGATAACTCTAATACATACGCAAAATCGATTGCGGCTAAAAATCATGTATCATACGATGATATATTAAGGAGGGTAGAATAAATGAAATCTTATTTACTATACCCAGATAGGGATTATATAAAAGTTGATAACAAAGAAACATATTCTGATCTTTGGTATACTACAATAGTTAATCATTTATGTGTTTATGATAAATACGTAAAAGAAATATACTTAAATCCTGTAAGTCTTATGACAACAGATAAGAATGTAATATATTATAGACAAGCAATTTTAAGAGATTTTATTAAGAATAGAGAAGTTGTAGTGAATTTATATCAATTCATACAAGAATTATTACAAGAAATATATAACGATAGATTTGAACTTCAAACAAAACATATTACGCAATCTTTTGATTCAACCAAAAGAATATCAAAGAAGCTATTAATGGCTTTAGAGAATATGAATAGATATTATAATAAATATAAAGATTTATTTAAATCAGAAGGTTTTAAATCATATATTGATAGATTTTTAAATGTATTTACACTAGAATACATCGAGAAATTAAATTATGTATTTGTACACCTTGGATTCCCTAAAGGTTATTATGTAAAAGGTGCTTTAAACGAAAGGCTTGATTTAGCAAATCTTGAAGTGTATGATGAAAAATCATCAATTAAAGAACAAAAGCGTAAATTAGAACCTACAGGTGTTCAACTTAGAAACAAAGTATCAATGTTTAAAACATATGATATAGATATTAAAGAAGATAAAGAATGGAAACATAAAAAGGTAATAGAAAATCCAAATGCTATCGCATCTGCAGAAACAGATTATATGCATTTTACAGATAAAGTATTACTTGGATTAGCGCCTTCTATTTGTAATTTAGTCAATGATGTAGTAGAATATTTAAAGAAAAGCCGTGAAGAAATGGCATTCTATATTGGTGCTATCAACCTTTATGATAAATTAATCGCAAAAGGTATGCCTATATGCACACCTAAGGTTTCTGATGCTGTGTGCTTTAATTGTGACGGATTGTATGATGTTGCGTTAGCACTTGAATCTAATTCTAAGGTGGTAGGAAACACTTTATCATCAAATGCTAGAATAACTTATATATCAGGTGCTAACCAAGGTGGTAAAACTACATTCTTAAGATCATATGGTCAAGCAATTATAATGATGCAGCTAGGACTTTTTGTTGCCGGTAAATCTTTTCTGTCTAATACATTTACTGGTGTATTTACTCACTTTAACAAAGAAGAAGATAAGACAATGGAAAGTGGAAAACTTGATGAAGAACTTAAGAGATTTGATGGTATTATGAATAACGTTAAACGTGGTTCATTAATATTATTCAATGAATCATTCCAATCAACTTCTGAAAGAGAAGGTTCACAAATAGCGTTTGATATTATAAAAGCCCTTCATGAAAAAGATATTTCAACACTTGCGGTATCTCATATGTACCATTTATATTATCTATTAGATGATTATTACAAGAATGGTGAGGTTTATTACCTAAGAGCTGTAAGAGATGAAGATGGTGCTAGATGTTATACATTAACAGAATCTAAGCCACTTACAACTGCGTTTGCGATGGATATCTATAAGGAGATATTTTAATGGAGATGTATCTTAAAAAAACTATAAATGGCTTTAATATAATATCGAAAGATGATAAGAAGATATTGTATAGAGTAAAAAGAAGAGTTGTTCTTGGTGAAAGATATATAATTGAACATAATAGTAAGGCAGAAGCTGAAATTATAAAGAATCCATATAACATAAAAAAAGCTGATCTTACTGTGTTAGGTGAAAATTATGGATATATATCGTGCGATTGGAACGACAGACTTGATGTAGTACTTTCTAACAAATGGTATTTAACAGATATCTTAAAAGGAGAGTATACAATAAGATCTTATGGTAATATAGTAGCTAAGGTTTTTTGCAAGTATAGCCTTGATGCTACATACGTAATACAAATAGATGATGTTGATTCATTACTCTGTGTTTGTGCAATTATACTTGCATTAGATATTATTAATTATAACGAGGAGAATTTTTAAAATGAGAAGAATGGAAATTAGAGCAAGAAAAGTAGAATTTAGTAATGATTTTAGTATGAATGAGTTTAGAATTAACCCAAGTATTAAATTCAATGCACGTGAATTAAATTTAACAGCTGAAGATAAAGGTGATGTAGATCGTCATGTATTCAGTTTACAAAACAATATAACTATTGAATCAACTGAAGATAATAAGACACCTATTAGATTAGATGTTATTATTGAAGGTATGTTTGAATTTGTTGATGAAACTAAAGAAGATATCGATAAGTTTATGAAACTTAGTGCACCTGAAATTGTTTATGCACAAACAAGATCAATTGTATCATCACTTACTGCACAAGCAGGAGGAGTTTCAGTAATCATGTTACCTCTTATTGATTTCTCAAAACAAGCAGAAGATCAATCTAAAGCTAACTAAAAGAGAGGGTTTAGAATATGAGTAATAAAAAGATTCCGGTAACACTTCTTACAGGTTACCTAGGAGCTGGGAAAACAACTCTTTTAAATTATGTTTTACAAAATCAAAAAGGTTATAAAGTAGCCGTTATTGTAAATGATATTGGAGAAGTTAATATTGATGCGTCTTTAATTGAAAAGAATGGATTTGTTAATGAAAAAGATGAAAATCTAGTTCCACTAACAAATGGATGTATTTGTTGTACATTAAAGACAGATTTAATGAATCAAATCACACAACTTGCAGAAAGTGGAAATTTCAATTATATCTTAATTGAGGCTTCAGGAATTTGTGAGCCACTTCCAATTGCTCAATCTATTACAGCACTTGAAGATGAAAATCAAACAGATTTCCCATCTATCGTACGTCTTGATAATATAGTAACTGTAGTAGATGCGAAGAGAATGTATGATGAATTCATGAATGCTGAAGATTTAAAGAAAGAAAATCTTGAAGAAGATGATATTGAAAACTTATTAATCCAACAAATTGAATTCTGTAATACAATTGTTTTAAATAAGGTTGATATGATCTCTGAAGAAGATAAGAATGAAGTTATTGCAGTAATTAGATCTCTTCAAAAAGAAGCTAAGATTATTGAAGCTAACTTTGGTGTTGTAGAGTTAGACGAAATATTCGATACAAATAATTTTGATTTCGAAAAAGTTGGAATGTCTGCAGAATGGATTAAAGCATTAAATGCTGAAGATGACGACGATGATGACGATGATGGCCATGATGAGCATGAACATCACCATGATCACGATCATGAAGATGATGACGATGACGACCATGATGAACATGAACACCATCATGAACATCACCACCACCATCATCACCATGGTGAAGGTGAAGCATTAGAATATGGAATTTCAACATTCGTATATGAAGCACGTCGCCCATTCGATAGATTAATGTTTGAAGATTTTGTTTCTGCTGAATGGCCAAGAGCTATCATTAGATCAAAGGGATTATGTTGGTTCTCTAATGAACGTGATATGGCATTTATATTCGAACAAAGTGGAAAACAAAAAACACTTGGTGAAATGGGACGTTGGATTGCCTCAGCTCCTAAGAAAAAACAACAAGAACTTATTGCGGAAAACCCTGATGTCTTAAAGAATTGGGACGAAGTTTATGGTGACCGTGAACAAAGAATTGTTTTCATAGGACATAATATGGATAAGGATCTAATTATTAAGGAATTAGATAAATGCTTAGTAAAATAAAAACATATATACCACCTCTAATCATAGGGGTGGTTATTATAATTTTAATGATTCTTGAAAAGAAAGATGTCTTCTATTCCTTTGATAGAGATGTCACAAGAGCCATAGTTGAACACAGAGGCAATAAATATGGCGTTTGTTACTGGTTTTCAAGAATACTTACAGAATTTTCTAATTTTTGGATTTTAATATCATTGCTTATAATCTTTGGATTTTATTTTAAATGGGATTATAGGGTATGGTATTTAGTCGTTATATGTCTTCTTACAATTGGACTAAACGCTTCAATAAAAACTATTGTAGCACGTGATAGACCACCACTTGATTATAGATGGATGAAGGAAACATCACATTCGTTCCCTTCAACACATAGTGCGATTGCGATGGGAGTTTATTTTAGTTTATTTATGATTGCGGATGATACCATAAATAATAAAATTATAAAAAATATTGTAAAATATGTATCACTTGTAGTTATCGTAATAGTACCTATTACAAGAGTAGTGCTTGGAGTACACTATACGACAGATGTTGTAGCAGGACTCTTTGTAGGACTTTTTGTAGCACTATTGGGATATAATATATATTTTAGGAAAAAGGTTTCTAAAACTTTAAATGAATAGGGATTAACATGGAACTATTAAATTTATATTTAACTTTCTTTAAACTAGGGCTTGTTAATTTTGGTGGTGGATATGCAATGTTACCACTACTTGAAAGAGAATTAGTTATAAGAAGAAGATGGACAACAAAAGAAGAACTTACAGATTATTATGCAGTAGGTCAATGCACACCAGGCGCAATTGCTGTAAATGTTTCGACATTTATTGGCTACAAACGAAAAGGTGTACTTGGTGGAATTGTCGCAACTCTTGGCTTTGTGTCTCCTGCTTTTATAATTATATTTATTATCGCATCATTACTTAATAATTTTAGTGATAATAAGTATGTATCACATGCACTTGCAGGAATTAGAGTTGTTGTGTTCTTTTTAGTATTAAGTGCTATTGTTAAAATATTTAAAAGTTCATGTAAAGGTGTAGTACCTAAAATTATTGCGGTACTTGTAGGAATATTAGCTATTACTTTAAATGTTCCCTTATACATATATGTAATAATAGCGGCTGTATTTGGAATAGTATTTAATGTTATTTTAGAAAGAAATAAAGAAAAAGAAGAACAAATAGATGAAGATATAGAAGTTTTTGATAATAAAATAAAACCTTCTAAAAAGAAAAGTATTATAAATATATCTATTGCGATATTATCATTTATACTAATTATGGCATGTTGTACTATAGTTTCTATAATAAAAGATGATTTATTATTCTTCAAACTATATTTTCAATTCTTTAAAATAGGATTTTGTGCATTTGGTGGCGGACTTGCGACACTACCTTTCTTGAAGGAATTGTCGATAAATACATCTTGGTTTTCTTTAACTGAACTTGCGAATATGATTGCGGTATCAGAATCAACTCCAGGAGCTATGGGTATTAATATGTCTACATATGTTGGATATATGGTATCAAGTAATAATTATCATAATTTATTTTTAAATTTAATATCTAGTATGATATCAACACTAGGGCTTGTAACACCATCAATTATAGTAATATGTTTTGTGGCGTTATTCTTAGATAAATTTAAAAATAATAAATATGTCTCATATGCTTTTTATGGCCTTAGAGCAGCTTCAGTAGGGCTAATGATTGCGGCTCTATATTCAATAGCTGAAGTAGCGCTTATGAAAAATTCAGATGTTGTATCTGTATTTAAAACATCATTTGATAGTGTTAGGATAAAAACATTCTTCAAATGTTTATCTAATGCGTTTGATACAATACTAAACTATAAAAATATTATGATTGGATTAATATTTGGAATATTAATATTTAAATTCAAAAAACATCCAATATTATATGTTTTTATGGGCGCAGTAGTAGGAATTTTATTATGGATGTAGTTGGTGACCGAATATTGGTCACCATCTTTTTTTATTTGTGGTATAACTAAATTGTACCTAGGGAGAAGCTTTATAGTTTTGGGTACGTTAAATAAAACATACTGGGAGGTATGTTTTTTTTAATAAAAAAAATGTGGCCTAAACCACATTCTATAATTTTACTTCATCACTTAAATTTTCTCTTGCGATAGATAACATAAGCTTGATTCTGTTTTCTTGGTTAACCCTTGTTGCGGAAGGATCGTAATCAATTGGAGAAATGTTAGCTTCGGGATGTTTAGCTTTAATTTTACGTATAACTCCTTTTCCACAAATGTGGTTAGGAAGACATCCGAATGGTTGTGCACAAACGATGTTTGGATAACCAGATTCAATAAGTTCCATCATTTCAGCTGTAAGTAACCAACCCTCACCCATTTTAACACCATGGTCTAGAATACCTTCGGATAAATCTTTTGTATGTTTAAATTTACCCATAGGTGTATATTTTGTAAGTTTGATTGATTTAATAATTATTCCTTCAAGTTTATCAATATACCATATTACAAGTTTTGATAACCTTTTAGCTTTCTTAGATACGCCACCATAATAGTTGTCATCATAAAGTGTATTATACAAACAATATAGAACATATCCAAAAAGACCAGGTACATATATTTCAGCACCTTCAGAGATTAGAAGGTCTTCTAGGTTATTATTACCTAAGGCTGCATATTTAATATATATTTCACCTACAACACCAACTTTAGGTTTAGGTGTTCTAATTATTTCAACCTTATCAAAATCTAAGGCTATTTCTTTTAATAATTTCTTTTGTGCAAAATAAGAAGTACCTTTATTTCTTTTAAATAAATCTAATAGTTTTTCTTGCCACTTATTAACGACTTTTAAAGCATCGCCTTTGTTTTTCTCGTATGAACGAACTTTGTTGTATAAGTACATCATTTGTTCACCATAAACACATGCAGCCGCAAGTTTAAGTACCAATGACTTAGTAAGCTTTAAGGCACTATCCTTTTCAAGATTTGAAACGTTTAATGATACTACTGGAATAAATCCATAACCTGCTTTAATTAAAGCTTTACGAAGTAGGTGAATGTAGTTAGATGCTCTACATCCTCCACCAGATTGAGTGATAAGAAGAACTACCTTATCAACATCATCACGGTGATTTAGGTTATCGATAAATTGTCCTATAACAAGAAGAGCTGGATAACATGAATCGTTGTGAACATATTTTAGTCCTTCTTCAACAACTGCAGGGCCTGTGTTTTTCATAACCTCAGCTTTAAAACCTTGAAGGCGTAAGATACCTTCAAAAAGTCCAAAATGGATTGGAAGCATTGAAGGTATTAAAATGGTATGTGTTTTCTTCATGTCCTCAGTAAAACGAGGATATGTCATTTCTTGTTCTTCCATTATTTGTTACCTCCTTGTTGTTTTAATGCTTCAAATAGAGATCTAAGTCTTATACGTACTGCCCCAAGATTTGTGATTTCATCAATCTTGATTTGAGTATATATTTTATTCTTTTCTTCAAGTATTCTCTTACATTCGTCAGTAGTTACTGCATCTAGTCCACAACCAAATGATACTAATTGAATTAGGTTCATATCGGGTTGTGTTGTGACATATTTAGCAGCTGCATACAATCTTGCATGATATGTCCATTGGTTTAATACTTGAGTGTTTACTTTCTTGATAGTATTGTCTGCGACTGACTCTTCGCTTACTACTGCAACATCGAAAGAAGTAATCATTTTATCGATACCATGGTTAACTTCAGGGTCAACATGGTATGGTCTTCCGGCAAGTACGATAATTGGCTTTGATTCAATACGAGCACGTTCAATTATTTCTTTTCCGTGTTCCTTTAAGTCTTTTAAGTGCATATCATATTCAAAATAAGCATTAGTTGCGGCAATAGTTATTTCTTTCTTAGTGATATCTTTGAAATACTTTTGCATTATCTTGTATATATGTTCTTCAAATCGCTTTTTATCGTTAACACCGATAAAATCATAAATGAATGTTTTGGAATTTAAATCTAAAACATTATTTTTAATTTGTTCAGGATAATATGCGACAATAGGACAGTTATAGTGGTTGTCACCTTTATGTTCATCAAAGTTATAAGACATACAAGGATAGAAGATCTTGTCAAATCCTTCATTTAATAATGTTTCAATATGTCCATGAACAAGCTTAGCTGGGAAACATTCAGTATCTGATGGAATAGTTGTTTGACCTAGTACATAAGTTTTTGAATTACTAAATCCAGAAGAGTGTACTTCAAATCCTAATGATGTAAGGAATGTATACCAGAATGGATATAATTCATACATTGATAATACCATAGGGATTCCAATCTTTCCTCTAGGACCTTCTTTTGGTTTATATGATAGTAATTTTGTTCTAATGTATTGGTAAAGATTTAATGAATCATCACCCTTCTTAGTAGAAGTAGGACGTTCACATCTATTTCCTGATATAAATTTATTATTGTTTGCGAAAGTATTTATTGTGAGTGAACAATGGTTGTTACAAAGTCCACATTTAATATATTTAACATTGTGAACAAATTCTTTTAACTCAGCTGCGCTAATTGTTTTAGATTCTTTTAATCCTAAACTCTTAGCATGTAATGCGGCACCATAGGCACCCATTAATCCCGAAATGTTAGGACATACAACATTTAGTCCTAATTCACGTTCAAATGCACGAAGAACAGCTTCATTTTTGAATGTTCCACCTTGAACAACGATATGTGTACCAAGTTCTTTTACATTGGTTGCACGAATAACTTTGTATAATGCGTTCTTTACAATTGAAATTGAAAGACCTGCAGAAATATCTTCAATAGTAGCTCCATCCTTTTGAGCTTGTTTAACAGAAGAGTTCATAAATACAGTACATCTTGAACCAAGGTCTACAGGCTTTGGCGCAAGTAATGCCATTTGGGCAAAATCTTTAATATCATAACCAAGTGCGTTAGCAAACGTTTGAAGGAATGATCCACATCCAGAAGAACAAGCTTCATTTAAGAAGATATTAGATATTACACCATTTTCAATCTTGAAACATTTGATATCTTGTCCTCCAATGTCGATAATAAAATCAACTTCAGGCATAAAATGTTTAGCTGCAGTATAGTGAGCTATAGTTTCAACAAGACCTGAATCAAGGTTGAATGCGTTACGTATTAAATCCTCACCATAACCAGTAGATGCAGATCCTAGAATTTTAATATTTGGATATTTTGTATATATTTCTTCAAATATCTCTTTCATGATGATAACAGGGTTTCCTTTGTTAGGATAATAACGTTCGAAACGAATGTTGTTATCTTCATCAATTAAAACCATTTTAAGAGTAGTAGAACCAGAATCAATTCCTAGATAGAATCCACCATCATAATCTTCCATAGGAAGCTCTTTAACATCATCTTTTGCATGACGTGCTCTAAATTCTTTTAATTCATCTTCATTTTTGAAAAGTGGAGCATTGAAACTAAAGTTTCCACTTGCTTCTACATTGTTAAATTTTGAAATCAATTCATCAAGCAAGTATTCTTTAGTACCACAAAGTGCTGTACCAATAGCTACATAATATAGTGAATTCTCTGGGCATATACCATCAAGTTTTAAAGTTTCATTAAATGATTGTTGAAGTTCAGATAAGAATGTAAGAGGTCCACCAAGATAAGCAACCTTACCTTCAATCTTACGACCTTGAGCAAGACCACCAACAGTTTGGTTTACTACAGCTTTAAAAATAGAAGCCGCAACATCCTTCTTAGAAGCTCCTTGATTTAAAAGAGGTTGAATATCTGTTTTAGCAAATACTCCACATCTTGAAGCAATTGAATATATTTTTTCATGCTCAGTAGCCATATCGTTCATTTCAGGTACTGTAACATTTAAAAGGGTAGCCATTTGATCGATAAAAGCTCCTGTACCACCGGCACAAGTACCATTCATACGAACTTCCATACCATCTTTTAAGAATAATATTTTTGCGTCCTCTCCACCAAGTTCAATTATAACTTCAATTCCAGGAAGTAATTTATTTGCGGCAATTCTTGTCGCATATACTTCTTGAATGAATTCAACTTCAGTAGCATGAGCAATTCCCATTCCAGCAGAACCTGAAATTGCGAATGTAGCTTTTTCATTGATTATATTTTGTTCTTTTAGGGTATTTAAAATCTTCAAAAGATTTTCTTTGATGTGCGAATAATGACGTTGGTAAGTTGAATAAAGCACTTTTGCGTCACTATCTACAACAACGCATTTTATTGTAGTAGAACCTATATCTATTCCTATTTTCATATGTAATCTATTCCTTTCAAAATGAAGGTGCAAAAAATAGCACTGCTATATAGTATTATATTAAAAATATAATGTAGTGTCAATTTTAACTGCAAAACAAATGTCTAAAGTTGGTTTGATTTTGGCGAAAAAATATTGTTGTACTATTTAACTTTTTAATGTATAATGATTTAGTAAATATTTTTAATCGAGGTTTTATAATGAAGAAAATAAAAGCGTTTTTATTAATGTTAATCGCAATAATATCTATAACAGTACTTGCGTCATGCGGAAAGAAAGCAAGTATTTCAATAGTTAACGTTACAGCAGGACGTACAAGAATAGGACTTACAATAAAGGTTTCTGATCCAGATGGATTAATCACATCAAAATCTATCGAAGCTGCGATATATAACTCAGATGATGAGAAACTTAAAACTTTAACTTTTGATGAATTAGTTGAAGATGAACAAACTTTAACTTTTGATGATCTTGATAAAGAAACAACTTACAAACTTGTTGTAAAAGCTACAGTTGATGATAAGTCAAAAACTTATTATAACAAAAAGCACACAACAACTGCTGTTGGTTCATCAACAGATAATCCAATTAAGATTACAACAAAAGATGAATTCTTAGCAATTGAATATGATAGTGATGCTTACTATTCACTAGAAGCAGACTTAGATTTCCAAGATGCGACAGGAAATAAATCATCTTTTGAGCCATTATTTGATGCGACAACAACATTTGATGGTCATTTTGATGGAAATGGACATACAATTTCAAATCTTGAAATTAAAACATCAGATGTTTATTCAGGAATATTCGGATATATCGGAAAAGGAGCTAGCGTTGAAGATTTAAATATTTCAAATATTTCACTATCATCAACATTAGGAAGATACTTATATCTTGGAGCTCTTGCTGGATGTAACCAAGGAGAAATAAAGAATGTACACGCAACAAATGTTACAATATCACATTTAGGTACTGCGACTACAAGACAATATATTGGTGGACTTGTTGGTGTTAACTGCTACAAGATTTCAAATTCATCTGTAGATAATGTGACAATGACACTAAGATCAAGACTTCAATCTACAGTTGGTGGATTTGTAGGTTCAAATGGTGGTGTTGTTCAAAATGCATTATATGGAACTGAAATTGATTCATGTTATGCGACAGCAGTAGAAATTAAAACAGATTTCGTTACAACACATACAGTTGATAAGGATACAGCAACAGATGCAGACTACATCCAATACACAGGTGGATTTGTAGGGGAAAGCATGTTTACTATTAAAAATTCATATTCTGACGCAAAAATTGTAGGTACTGCGACATTCACAACAGGATCTAAATTAAACAACTATATTGTAAGCCTTGGAGGATTTGCAGGAAGAGTTATTAATTCATCTTCTATTGAAGGTTGTGTTTCAAACTCAAATATAACATATACAACAGCTGATGCATACACATTGTATGTAGGTGCTTTAGTAGGAGAAGTTGTTGATTCAACAATTTCTAATTCAGTAGGTATTTTATACGGTGAAAACAGCGTTGTTGATACTGCTGATTATTCAAGCGATACTGATGAAGATATTAAAGAATTATTCGCTAAGAAGTTTGATGGAATCGCTAATACTAAGAATGTTCTTCAAAATCCAACTGCAAAGATTTTAAATAGTGGATATGTAATGGCTAAAGAAGCTACTATTAAAACTTCTGAAGAAGGATCATTAAATATCGAAACAGAAGCTATTACATTTGATAGTGCATCACTTGCAGAAAAAGTATTAGAATTCTACAACAGTAAAATAGCTTAACAAAACATAAAGGGGCTGTGAGTTTCACAGCTCCTTTTATTTATATTTATAAGAATCTTTTGTTTGCTAGTTACCTAGATTTAGTTTTATTTTTAGAAACTTTATTTGATAACCTTTAAACTCCTGGTTTAGTATACGAAAAGTAAATAAAGATTTAATACTTGCAAAATTTGAATCCGAAGAGTATCCTAAAGGCGAAGGGAAAGAAGAAAAATTCAAAGAATTATGTGACAAATACAATGTAAAATTTGTTTGCATAAGGAAGGAGAATGAACAAAAATGAAAAAAATATTATTTGGGGACCTAATAAGCCCAAAAAACAGAAAAATCTACGAAGAAGTTGATAAAGAAATTAAAAAAAGGTGGGGGCATTATTTGTCATGTGAAGAGCAAAAAAATCTATCCAAAGAAGAATTTGCAGAATACGTTGATTTAATGACACGAGTTGAAGAGGGTGCATACTATGGAGAAGATGAATAAAGGACCGCATGGTCCTTTTTATTTTGGAGGAAAGATGAAAGACAAAATCATTATAACAATAGAAATTTTAATTATTATAATCTTGATTTTACTTCCTATAGCACTCCTTTATTTTGAAATTAGATGGTTAGGATTTAAAGAGTTTTATGCAAGACTTAACAGGTTAGGTCGATGGATGTATTAGGAGACATATGATATTAATCAAATTAAAAACATTAAAGATAATCGCAGGCGTTGTGTTAGGAGCCGAAATAACTGGGCTTTTAATGTGCACCGTTGGATTAATAATAACAGGGATAAGGAGGTGAGGAAAATGGACACAAAAAGAATTTTAAAGAATTATGCACCGCTTATAGAAAAACTAACACCAGAACAAAAAGCGTTGCTTGAAGGAATAGGAATAGCAATAGAAGACGTCGACAACTACAAATCACAATTTGAGTACGAAGATGAAGATACTACAGTACTAGAGAGAATCCAAAACGAAATAGCGCTTGAAATTTTAGAAGATTTCAAGAATAGACTAGACTCGTTAAAAGATGAATACACAATCGCAGCTGTTGAATCAAACCCATATGTGATAGATCTTGATGGAAACGTTGTAAAAGAAGATGAAGAACAAGCCGTATAAAGGCTTTTAAAGGGCATTGTAGCCCTTTTTATTTTGGAGGCACATAAATGGAAGGAAAAGAAAGAAAAATCTTTATATTAACGATTTTACTAATGCAATTGTTGCTAGAATTAGTAACGCTTATAGTGCTTTTAATCAAGTAATAAGGCAGGAGCCATTATTATAAAATTTGTTGAAGCATTACAACGTTAAAGAAATGCTAGATATTTAATGTTAAGGCTATAATGAATATGGACAATTTGGATGCAGTTAAATTGAACAAATATTGTTTATATTTTTTTAAATTTTATAATCAATAAACCATTTAATTGAAGTTAGGAGATGTTAAAATGAAAAATTATATGGCAGAATTAAATTATTATAAGTAGAGAGTTATTATACTAAATTTTTTAGAATTAAAAATCAAAAAAAGTAGAACTTAATCGCTCAACGAAGTATGATTGGATTGCTAATGATGAAGATAGATTACTTTACTTAAAATGTAAAGATACAAAAAAGAACTATTTATGATTATGAAAGAATGTAATGATTACTTGATGTAGTAAGTAATATAAAATTAATTGATCACATTATCTAGTTTGTAAATATCAAGATTCATAAACTATTCTTCGTATATTTAAAAAAGAGGCTATTTTAAAGTGAATCTTAAAGTTTGGCTTTAAGGGTTCTACTTGGTATGGCCTCTTTTTATTATGAGAAATTAGTTATTATTATCTTTTGGTTTATAAACATATTTTATGTATTCATAAGAATCATATTTTTTAACTGTTTCACACATTATATTATAAGCTTGATTTCTTAAATCAATGTGGCGTTCTTTTACATTTAATTCTAAATTTGGATAAATAGGCTTTGAAATATAGACAGAAATATATGGCCTTTTACCTTCTTTTTTAGGTTTTCTAAAAACAGTAGTAAGAACAACAATAGGACAATTTATTTTAACCGGATATTTAAAAGATGCGGCTGAAAATGGTCTTATTTGATTATAATATTCCCAAACATGTGCCTCAGGATATATTAAGATATTATCTTTCTTTTTCTTGATGGTTTTTTCTTGGAATTCCATGAACTCCTTCATTTGAGAAATAGAAGTAGGAAGAGGAATTCCTCCGGCAATTCTTATTATACCCTTAAGTCCCACATATCTTGATATAACAGGATTTGCGATAGTATAAGCTTTTCTAGGATGTGACGCAAGTGCTGCATAAAAAGGATCAATTGTAGTAGTATGATTTGCGTACATAAAACAACCTTTTACACCTTTTAAATTCTTTTTACCATAAATCTTTAAGTGATGGACACATTTAGCAATTAAAAAAGCTACTGGAATACCTATTAAGTAATAAATACAGTCCGCAATTATTCTAAAAAATAAAGATTTTTTATATTTAAATTTTGTAGGTGTAGTATACCCAACTTGTGGTTTTATTGCAAAATCATCGTTTAGAGGATCACTGTAATAAATTACTTTTTTCTCCATTAATATCACCATAGATATTATACAAAAAATTAATAATAATTCAATCTTTATGTTGACACTAAGGAATATGATGATATAATATCTTAGAATTTGAAACTGAAACTCAATTTCAAATTAGGAGGCATTATGTACACCACAAAACAAAAGAATGTTTTAATGGAGATTTTAAAACAAAATAAAGATAGACTTTTAAGTCCAGATGAAATTTTAAAAATGTTAGATAGTGAAAGCCTAAAATGTAGTAAGGCTACGTTGTATAGATTTTTAGATAACCTAGTTTTAACAAAAGAGGTAAGAAAGTGCTACAACCAAGAAAGTAATAGATTTGAATATCAATTAGCATTAGAAGATTGTTCAAAACATTTACATTTAAAGTGTAAAGGTTGTGGTATGGTTATTCATCTTAATTGTCACGAAACAGAGGAATACTTAGCGCATATATCAGAAGAACATGGATTTTTAATTGATAACTATGAATCAACAATCTATGGTCTATGTCCTAAATGCAGGGGGATTAAATAATGAAAGATGTAATTTTAGATGCACTATTAGATTCACTGAAACTTTTAGCAGTAGTTATAGTTATCTATATATTGTTAAGTTTTGTTGAAGATAAAATTGCTAAATCAAAGAAGATATCTAAAGAAAATAAATTAGCACCATTAATAGGTGCGTCAACTGGTATAATACCACAATGTGGAATGAGTGTAATAGCTGCTGATATGTATATTAGATCGCATATTACAATGGGAACAGTCGTTGCGGCATTCGTCGCATGTTCCGATGAAGCACTCCCAATACTTTTATCAAAAGTTTCTAGTGCAAAAGATGTATTAATGTTATTATTAGTACTTCTAGTAAAAATAGTATCAGGATTTATAGTGGGATTTTTAACTGATCTTATCATCACAAGAAAAGAAGTTGAAAATCATTCTCATGATGATTATCATGATGACGATGAACACATAGGATGTTGTCATCACCATATTGAGGATGGGCATGAAAAATGGCTACATAAACATATTATTCATCCGCTATTGCATAGTATAAAAATATTTTTATATGTATTTGCAGTAAATTTAATATTTGGATTTATAGTATATTTTGTAGGGGAAAATGTTATTTCTAATTTCTTAATAACAAATAAATATATTGCGCCTATATTCTCAATGCTTGTAGGAATGATTCCAAACTGCGCATCATCTGTTATAATTACAGAATTATATTTATCAAAAGGAATAGCTTTTGGTGCGATGATATCAGGACTTATAATGAACGCAGGACTTGGAATGGTTGTGCTTATTAAGAAAAAGAGTATGTGGAAACAAACACTTACAATATTTACAATAATGATTTTAACATCACTTGTTGTAGGATATACGCTTTGTTTTATAATGGGATTTTAATTTAATGGTGTCCGTTTTGCAGGACACCATTATTTTTTTATTTGTATAAAATTTAAGTGTGAGGTGATGATATGTATATGTGTATAGATTTAAAAAGCTTTTATGCTTCAGTAGAATGTGTAGTTCAAGGATATGATCCTTATAGTGTAGCACTTGTTGTTGCGGATAGCACAAGAGGTGAAGGCGCAATCACCCTAGCCGCAACTCCTTACATAAAAAGCTTTGGTGTTAAAAGTAGGGGTAGACTTTATGAAATACCTAAAAATATCAAATATATATGTCAAAAGCCTAGAATGAATTTGTATTTAGAATATTCATGTCTAGTATATGATATATATTTAAAATATTTTTCAAAAGATGATATATATGTTTATTCTATAGATGAAGTATTTATCAATACAAAACCATATAAAAATATTTATAAAATGCCTATAGAAGAACTCGCAAAAAAAGTAATTTCTGACATTTATCAAACGCTAGGCCTAACCGCTACTGCAGGAATTGGTGAGAATATGTATCTTGCAAAAATTGCACTAGATATAATATCAAAACATACTAAGTCAAATATAGGATATCTTGATAAGAAGTTATATATAGAAAAACTATCTTCACATAGACCATTAACTGATTTTTGGCAAATAGGGGTGGGAATAGAAAGAAGGCTTAATAAATTAAAAATATATGATATGAAAGGTATTAGAGAGATAAATCCTGATATTTTGTATAAGGAATTTGGCGTAAACGCAAAGTTTCTAATAAATCATGCGAGTGGGGATGAGGATGTGGAAATGGAAGATGTTAAGGCATATATTCCTAGACAAACAAGCATTTCTGAAAGTCAAATATTAGATAGAAACTACACGTACAAAGAAGCTATGGTAGTTCTTTCTGAAATGGTTGATGAGAAAGTGTGTGAGTTATGCGCAAAAAAAATATCTGCCAAAGGAATTAGTCTTACAGTTTCTTATGACAACAAAATAATCGCGGGATCAACAGGCGGAAGTAGGAATTTATCTGAAGCCACAAATTTATTTTCATATTTAGAAGAAGAATTTAAAAATCTATATAATGAAACAACTTTAAAAAACATACCTATTAGAAGAATAGGAATATCATTTTATAATTTCAAAAATTTTAATGAAGAAAATTTATTTTCAGATATTAAAAGAAATAGAAAAGAAGAAAACTTATACAAAACAATTTCTGAACTTAAGAAAAAATATGGTAAAACCAAAATATTTAAAGCAATCAGTTTATATGATTGCGCAACGAATGAAAAAAGAAGTAAATTATTAGGAGGACATAATCGTGAGTGAAATGAAGGGAAGCCAATACATGCCATTTGATGCGCTAGAAGGTTATAGAGAAGAGATATCTAAAAGAAGTATTGTGTATATTGAAAAGCCATTAATATCAAGTGATATGGCTGAGGAAATAAATAGAAAAATGGTTCTTTTAAAAAGAGGTGATATGATATCGTTTAAATATTACAACAAAGGGTCTATAACTCACCTCACAGGTGAAATTAAGAAACTAGATGTCATAAATAGGCGTATAACTGTAAAAAAAGTGATTGTTAACTTTAAAGATATCTTAGAAATATACTGATAAATTATAGAAAAAGAAAGTTTTTTATGATACAATACGTGTTTGTGATAGGAGGCATATTATGGATAAAATTGATATATCTACAATAAGAGAAAAAGCTACTTCCTTAATAACTTTGAATGACGGATATTTGTTGTATCAAGCTCATGCCGCAACAGACATTAATTTATTACAAGATAAATCATTAAATTATCTTTTTGTAATTGAAGGTAAGTTTAATGATGTAGGTGTTGTAAGACTTTATGTAGGAGACTTAAACACCCATGGAAATTGTTCGTGCATGGAAAAAGGTTTATGTAAACATGAGGTTTGTCTTTATTTTGAACTAAGAGATAAAGTAAATCAAATTCTTGAAAATAAAGAACTTAGATATTCTTACGAATCAAATATTAAAGTGGATAGATTTATAAATCTTGTATATAACAATTTAGTAAACCCTGTGTATCAAAACCTTGAAATATATCCAACATTAGTTCTTGATAGTGAATATAAATTATTTTTAGATGTAGTAATTAATGGAAAAAAATTAAAAGTAAAAGATATTAAGAAGTTTATAAATGCAGTATTAAATGATGAAGAATACACATTTAATTATGATACTATAAAACTTAGCACTAAATCATTTAGTGAAAGAAGTAATAAACTATTAAACATAGTAAAATATCTTGAAATAATTACAAATCAAATTAAACTTGATACGTCAATTTTTGATTTGATTTATGAATTATATAATGATGAGATGTTTGTCTATAATGGTTATTATTCAAAATTATATGAATTTGTTACAAATGAATTCCCTTTAAAAATGAATGTTGATAATAATAAATTAAAAATAGATGATATATCTTATAATATTTTACAATCAACAGATTATGATTATGTAATATATAAAGAAAAAATATATGTTATAAAAAACCATACATTATATATAATGCTAGATTATTTAAAGAAAAATGAAGGATTGTTAGAATTTAGTAAAGATTCATATAATAGTTTTTTAGTTAATGTTTACCCATATGTTAAAGAATATATAGATGGGGTTGAATATTGTTATGATTTAACTATAGAATCATACCTAGATTATAATGATAGAACGCTTAAAATAACATTCAAGTCAAATATTGATGATGATATTTTAAATGTAGGAAAAACTAATTACTTAACCTTATTAAATAATTATGGTTTTAACGAAAATAATGATTATTCAATAAAAGATTTTGATATGATGTGTGAATTTATTTCGTATCACTTAGAAGACTTATCACATTTTGGTAAAGTATATTTAAGCGATAATGTATCTAAAATAAAATCTGTAAAACAGGAGCATTTATCATTTAAACTTACAACAAATGGTGGTGTTGTAGATTTTATATATGATGATAGTGTATATAGCCTTGATGATGTAAATAAGATGATATTATCTTACAAAGAAGGAAAGAAATACATTGAAATAAAAGGCAATACTGTTGAACTAGATTACGAAGAATTAAAAGATTTAGTAAATATTTTAGATGATTTAGAACTTGATAAGGTTGATTTTAAAAATATTAAGCTTTATGAAGCTTATTATTTAAATACTAAATATAAAAAATATATTAAACCATCTGAAGAATTATCAAAATTCTATAGTGATATGGTTAACTATAATGATATTGATGTAGAAATAAATGATGGTATAAAGAATGTTTTAAGAGATTATCAAATATCAGGTGTTAAATGGCTTAAAGTATTATCTTCATATGGCTTCGGTGGCGTTTTAGCAGATGATATGGGACTTGGAAAAACACTTCAAATTATAAGCCTTATAGATTCAATAAAACGTGATAAACCAATACTTATAGTATCCCCTACATCCCTTATTTTCAACTGGGGTTCAGAGTTTAAGAAGTTTGCGCCACATATACCTTATGAAATAATGTATGATAAAAATAGAGAAGATAAGGTTATTGATGAAGCTACATCTAATAATAAAGTTTTAATTATTTCTTATGAAGCCCTTCGTGCTGATATAAGTAAATATAAAGATAAGAGTTTCAAGATGATAATAATAGATGAAGCGCAATTCATAAAAAATCCTGATGCATTAAAAACAATAGCTGTAAAAAGCATCAATGCCGATATTAAAATAGCTTTAACAGGGACACCTATTGAAAATAGCTTACAAGATTTATGGTCTATCTTTGATTTCGTTTTACCAGGATATTTAGGTAAGAAAAACCATTTCTTACAAGAATATGATAATTACAACGGATCAAGTAATGTACTTTCAATGCTCAATAAAAGAATTCAACCATTCATATTGCGTAGACTTAAGACTGATGTATTAGATCTTGAAGAAAAGATAGAGACAGTATCTTATAGTATTATGAGTAAAGAAGAGAAAGATTTATATCATTCTTATCTTCTTGATGCGAAAGCAGATTTATCAAAAGAAGGCTATAAAATGACTAAGGTTCTAAGCGTGCTTACAAGACTTAGAGAACTTGCGTGTGAGCCTAGATTATTCTTAGATAATGTTTCAAACATTAAGAATTCAAAAATGGATTTATTAATGGAAATAGTTGAAGAAAAAATATCTGATGGACATAAGATATTATTATTCTCACAATTCACATCAATTTTCCCATTCATTGAAGAAAGACTTAAAGATAAAGGTATTTCGTATTTAACATTTACAGGTCAAACTAAATCACTTGATAGAGCAATGCTTGTGGAAAAATTCAATACCGATGAAAATATTAAGATTTTCTTAATATCACTAAAAGCTGGAGGTACAGGTCTAAATCTTACATCAGCTGATACTGTAATTCACTATGATCCATGGTGGAATAATGCGGTTATGAGTCAAGCAACTGATAGATGTTATAGACTTGGTCAAACAAGAGTAGTACATGAGATTAAGATTGTCGCAAAAGATACAATTGAAGAGCGTATACTTGAATTACAAAATAAGAAAAACGATTTATTCAATAGTGTTATTAGCGAAGATGAAATTATTAAGAAGATTACATTAGATGATTTGAAAGGATTATTTGAATGAGATATTTAGTTATTTCTGATTTGCATGGAGATGCAAATTGTTTAAAAAAAGTTTTAGATGTTTATAAAGAACAAAAATTTGATAAGATTTTATGCCTAGGGGATATTTTATATCATGGGCCTAGAAATGATTTGCCAGAAGGATATAATCCTAAGGAATGTATTAAACTTTTAAATGAAGTTGCAGATGAAATTATTGCGGTTAGAGGGAACTGTGATGCATACGTTGATCAAATGGTTTTAAAATTTCATATTTTTGATGAATATGAATTTAATTTAGCTAACAAAAGAATTATTATGACTCACGGACATATAATAAACCCTACACAATATTTAAATATTGAAAGTGGTGTTGTCTTATATGGACACACTCATATTCATAAATGTGATATTATAAATAATGTTAAATATTTAAACCCAGGTTCAACATCACTTCCTAAAGCAGGACAAGCACAAAGTTATGCAATACTTGATGATGAAAGTTTTGCGGTCTACGATTTTATGCATAACGAACTTTTAAATGTAAAACTATAGAAGAACAGGCACTTTATGTGCTTGTTTTTTTGTCTACAATTATTTGTTTATAAATGATATAATGATAATAATGTACGGGGGTGCCTTGTGAAAGAGTTTTTTAAAAAGTTTAAAAAAGATTTTAATTATATATGTGCCTTAGCGATAGTTTTTTCAGCGCTTGGTTGGATTGTAGAAAACACATTTAGAGTAATAGCTAATGGTAAAATTGATAATAGATTTCATATATTACCATTTATTCCAGTATATGGTTTTATTTCATTTGCGGTTTATATTTTGGGTAGTCCTGATGATGAAAAGTTTTTTGGTTATAAAATCACTAAAAATAAGGTAGCAGCAAATATCATCTATATTTTGACACTTGCGTTTTTTGTGACTTTTGGAGAACTTATAGTTGGTAATACGATTGAATATTTATGTGGAGCTAAACTTTGGAATTATAATAATATTCCACTTCACTGGACTAGATATACATCACTTCCTACAACAGTGGGATTTAGTGTTGGTGGATATTTAATATTAAAAATATTTTATTATCCATTCTTAAATTATTTAAAAGAAAACTTTACTTCTAGGCAACTTATTGGCGCAACCATTTTTTATGTTATATTACTTGCGGATATGGTATATATGTTAATAATTACAGGTATTAAGGGTAAAGGACAAGTATATTGGCAAGTTAATTTAAGAAATGGAAATATTAATATTTTGACAATAATTGATATTGTAATATTTGGAGTATTTAATGTCTATTTGGTATTGTTTATAATCGCAAATATGCGTTATTTTAGTAGAAAAAAGACAACAATATCGAAAAAGAAAGAAAAAGTATACATCTCTCTTTTATTATATGAAAATGGAGATGGCGATTTTACTAAAACATTTGAATCAATAAATTCATGTGATTATCCACTAGATAAACTTGATATTTACATAGTTTCAACCAAAGATGTAAAAAACAATCTTAAATTTAAAACAAAAAATATAATAAAAGATGATGCAAGTAATTTCTATGATGCAGGGCTTAAAGAAATATTTAATAGTAATAATGCCTATGATTCCTTAATTGTGCTTTCTTCAACTGACATTATCGATATCAATTTCTTCCTTAGAATGAGTGATGCGATTTGTGAAGGATATGATGTAGTAGCATCAAATAAAAATAATATTAATTATTACAAATCAAATCTAGCATCATCTATTAAAATAATGGAATTATCAACAAATTATATAAATGACTGTAAAAATTATTTAGGAGAAGCAAACATTCTAAATGAAACAGGATATGCAATTAAATATGATGTTATAAAAAAAGAAGGTAGTTGGCCTTTTGGAGAAAATATTATTGATAGTGAAATAATTAATTATGTTAGACGTAATAAATTAAAATCATGTTACCAACATAAAGCTATATTTTATTCAATATACGAACCTAAGAATATGCAAGAGTTTGTTGAATATAATACTATTCGTATGGAAGAAGAATTAAAAATTACAGCTAAAAAACAAAAGAAAACATTCGCATCAACTATCACTTATGGACTTGTCCTACACTTTGTTTTCTTTGTGGCATATAACTTATTACTTACAATCTTTGGACTTTTCTTAGATATTAAATCAAAAGAAACTTTAAGGTATGCGATAATAGCTCTTGTAGTATATTACGTAGTTATGTTTTTATTTGCGCTTATTGTGTTACTTATGAATAGAAGAGAAAGAAAATCTATGAAAGGTATATTAAAAGAAGCTTTATTCCATCCTATATTTATATCTTTATACTTACTTTCTTATGTCAAAGCATATTTAAAATACAGAAAAAACAAGAAAAATAATCCTGTAGAAAAGTGATAGAATTCTATAACTCTTTTGTTTTTGAATTAAATATGTTATAATTCTTTTAAAGGTGAATTGTTATGGAATTTATTGAACATAAATTACTTACATGCCCTAAATGTGGCACAAACAATAATTTTGATGTGTATAAAAGTGTAAATATTACAGATGATTTTTTAAAAAGAGAAGATGTTTTAACAAATAAAATATTTAGATATAAATGTGCTAATTGTAATTTAGTAACTACAATTTATTATCCATTTTTATATCATGATAAGAATAAGAAATTTGTAATACAATTTGATCCTAAGAATATCTTTGATGATAGTTTAGGGATTAAAGATATGGATGTTTTTAACGATTATACATGTAGAATAGTTAAAAAGTCATATGAACTTGTTGATAAAATATTAATTTTAGAAAAGTTTGATGATAGGGTTATGGAAGTTTTAAAAGAATTTGTGATTGCGTCATCAAACGCTTCTAATGTGCTAAAACTTGCGTTTGCGAAAACAAAAGATGATTCGTATGAATTTTTGTGCATAAATTCAAATGATGAAGTTATTGGACTTATTCCATTTACAGAAGATTTATATGATATGATATATGATAAATTTTATGATAAGCTTAAGGATTTAAATCCATATATTGTTGATAGGGATTTTGCGATAAAGTTTTTAAATGAGGTTGAAATATGAAAGATATAGAATTATTTAATGAATTTAAAAAAGAAAATAATATTGATTCAGATTACGCAACATATGAATATGATGAATCTTCTATAAAAGATATTTTATCAGGAGATAAAACTAAAGAATATTCGTTATACGACTCATATGTATTAAATCATGAACCTCTACCTATAAAAGGGGATTATGCAGTAATCGTTGATGAAAATCTTGAAGCACTAGCAGTAGTTGTGATTGATAGTGTAAATATAGTTGAATATTCTAAAGTAAAACAAAAAGCAGATTTAGATGATGAAGCCAAAGAGATGTCTTTGAATCTGAATTCTGAAACATTAGTTGTTGAGGAGAATTTTAGAGTGGTATACAAAAAATAGGAGGTGTTTTATGAAGGTAATAAGACAATTATTTAAGGATGTTCTTACAATTGAACCAGATCTTACATCAGATGAGAGGGGTAAGATAACTAAGATTTATTCGGAAGATCTTATGGATTCTGTAAAGATTGATGGTGTATTTGTGGAAGAAGATTTGTATAGCGCAAAAAACATAGCTACAGTTTATGGTATATATTATCAAGATGAACCATATATGCAAAATAAACTAATAAGCGCAATATCAGGATCTATTATGGTATATGCAATTGAGTTTGATCCTAAGAGTCCTAATTATTTAGAGTGGATTTGTATCGAATTAGATTCAAAGGACCATAAGATGGTATATATTCCATCTCACTACGCTTATTTAGTATTAACACTAGAGAATGATACAAAATTTTTTGTAAAACGTGATGAATATAATACAGAAGGATATTTAAGAGTTGTAACATACCTAGATAAAACAATAAATCTAGAATTTCCGTTTGACGAAGTAGTAAGTATTTATAAGGAGAAAACTGCATCTTCTTTATAATTTTTTTGGAGTGGTTCTATGTTAAATGAAAAACAAATGATATCAAATGTTTTTATGAATATTGTGTATTTTGAATATGATGTTTTTGACGGAATGTTATCTGCTATTTCAAAAGGTAGAATACTTTTTGAAAACAAGAAGGTTGAAGATGTTTTTGAAGCAGAAGACTATACCATCGCAAAAGAATCAAGACAGGATGTTTTGAATTTTTTGGATTTTATAAAATACGATTCATCAAAAACTCAAATTGCGATAAAAATAAAAAAGGATAATATCTATAAGTGGTATTTATTATCATCATTTCCACGTGATAATGAAACTTCTAAAGTTTATGGAATGATTGAAAATGTTTCCTCTTTTCTTCTTGAACAAGATAAATTAAAGGAACTAGCTAAAACAGATTCCTTAACGGGTCTTTTAAATAGATATCATATTGAAAAATACATTGAAGAATGCATCAAACAAAAAACATTTTTCTATTTTGCGATGATTGATTTAGATTATTTTAAAAATATTAATGATACATATGGACATGTCTATGGGGATAAAGTTTTAAAACAAGTCGCATCAATACTAAAACAAGTTGTAGGGGATGATGGCGCAGTTGGGCGTATTGGTGGGGATGAATTTATTATTGTAAAAAAGATAAAAGAAGCTCCATCTTTAGATGATAAAAGAGTATTTTGTAGAAAAATTAGAAATGAATTTCTAAATAAAGAAAATGATGCGGTTGTCTATTCACACCTTACAACAACTATTGGGCTTGCGACATACCCATTTGATGGGCTAACATATAAAGATTTAGCTGGAAATGTTGATAAAGCACTTTATAAAGGGAAAGTAAAGGGGCGTAATTGTTATATTATTTTTAATGAACAAATTCACGCACATATTGATACTTCTAAACCATATGAAGAAGTTGCGATTAATGATCTTGTTTCAATTGCAGATCCTGCAATATTTATTAATGATGTTCTAGCAACTCTTTTACAGAATTATTCAAAAGAAAAAATAGAAGAGAAAATACAACAAATAGTATGTTATTTTAAAATTAATAAAATTTCACTTTACAAGTATGATGATGGTGAGATGAAAAAAATTTATAAATATGCATTAGATAAAGATTTAGGTGATATCGAAATAGTGGATGTCAAAGATTTCTTTAGGCAATTTGATAGTATGCTTTTTAATGCGTCGGATGTTTATGAATATAAACATGATAGGTATGAATCATCAAGATGTATGAATATTCCATATGAAACAGGTTCTTTGGTGATGACATTTTGCGGCTTAAAACATGATATGGATTATGTAATGGCTTTTGAAACATATGAAAAGAGAAGAATATGGAATAATAATCTCTTGATGGCCCTTAAAATATTATCAAAGATGATAGTAACGTTTTATTTGAAAGGATAGTTTTTATGATATTAGATTTATTTAAATTAGATGGTAAAGTTGCGGTAATAACAGGAGCAAACACAGGGCTTGGACAAAAAATGTGTGTTGCTCTAGCAGAAGCTGGTTGTAAGGTTGTAGGAGTCGCAAGAAGAAGTTGTGATGAAACTAAGGCTTTGATAAAGGAAGGCTTTTTTACTGAAATTATTGCGGATTTATCTGATGTTTCTAGCGCTAAAAATATAATAGATTCTGTAATTTCTTTAGAAGGAAGAATTGATATTTTAGTTAATAATGCCGGTATCATTAAAAGAGAAGACGCATTAAACGTAGAAATTGAAGATTTTGATGAAGTATTAAATGTTAATTTAAAAACTCCTTTCGTTTTATCAAGAGAAGCAGCTAAACATTTTATTGCTCAACAAAGTGGTGGTAAGATTATAAATATTGCGTCAATGTTATCATATCAAGGTGGAATAAGAGTTGTATCTTATACAGCATCAAAACACGCAATAATGGGTCTTACGAAGGCTTTAGCTAATGAATGGAGTAAATATAATATAAATGTTAATGCGATAGCTCCAGGATATATGGCAACAAATAATACAAAAGCTTTAAGAGAAGATTCTAAGAGAAATGAAGAAATATTAAATAGAATACCTGCAGGACGTTGGGGAGAGAATAGCGACATGATGGGCGCTATATTATACCTTGCGTCTAGTGCTTCAAATTATGTAAATGGTGAAACTATCAATGTTGATGGTGGATGGATGTGTAGATAAATGAAAAAAGGGATAATTTTTGATTTTGATGGCACCCTTTGCGATTCAAAAGAATTTTGGACACACCTTGCGAGTACATATTTAAAAGATTGTGGTATTATTGATCATAACATTGATGATGAATGTAAGAACTTTACACTAGCTGAAGCCGCAAATCACATTAAAGAAAAACACAAACTAGATAAAACTATTAATTTTATAATGATGGAACTTAACTGCTTGATTGAAGAAGCTTATTTAAAAGATGTAAAATTAAAAGATGGCGTAATAGATTTCATTGAGTTCTTAGGCATCAAAGGTTATAAAATGATAATTGCGACCGATACGCCTAAACCTTTAGTTAATGCGGTTTTAAAAAGATATAATTTAATAAATTATATTGTAGATGTTATTACGACAATTAAAGTAAAAAAGAGTAAAGAATTCCCTGATATTTATGATTATTGTCTTTTAAGATTAGACTTAGAAAAGAAAGATGTAATTGTATTTGAAGATAACGCTTTGGTTATAAAAATGCTTAGTGAAAATTCTTATGACACAATTTATTTTAAAAATGATAGTGAATATTGTCCTTATGCATTCGATTATATTGAATCATTTAAGGATGATAAGGTATATAATATACTTGAAAAAATCATTTAGATATAATATAATTTCAAGCGGATTTTAAGGAGATATTTATAATGATAAAAACTAATGATTTAAAAAATGGTGTTGTAATTGAATACGACGGAAAATTAATGCAAATTGTTGAATTTATGCACGTACTACAAAATAAAGTTGCCTACGTCCGTGTTAAAATGAAGGATTTAAGAACAGGTACTGTAACAGAAACTGCTCTTAAGGGATCAGATTCAGCATTTAAGAGATGTTATATCGATAAAATCGATATGCAATATTTATACAATTCAGGAGATTCATATGTATTTATGAATCAAGAAACATATGAACAAATTGAAATACCAGCTGACAGATTAAAATGGGAAAAGAATTTCTTAAAAGATGGTCAAGTTGTTCAAATTGTTTCGTATGAAGGAGAAATTTTAACAGTTAATTTACCAGATAAATTAGAATTCACTATTACTAAAACAGACCCTGTAATAAAAGGAGACGCAACTTCAAGAAAGCCTGCGACACTTGAAACAGGTTATGAATTAATGGTTCCTGTTTTCATTGGAGAAAATGAAAATATAATTGTATCGACTATTGATGGAACTTATGTTTCTAGAGCGTAGATTAAAACATGGGGATAGATGGTCTATCCCTTTTTTGTAGGTAGGTGAAATATATGGAAAAGATTATCACAAATAATGAAATTAATATATATAATGGAGATATTGGATTTTATCTAAATCAAGATAATAAAAATTTGAGTTTTCTTGATAGAGTAGAGAGCGCAAATACTACAAATATTGAAAATGAAATCAAAAAGATGCCAAAAACACAATTCGTTTTAGGTCTGAAATATGATCCTTATCCAGCACTTGAAATATTTAATGGAAGTACTAAAAAAGTATTAGAACTTATTGATAAATATAAATGTGGTGTTACTATATTCACTAAAAATAATACGATTTTAAAAGATATTCCAATACTAGAATCAATTTCAAAACATAGCACAGTTAATGTAATCCTTAAAATTTCATCTACATCAAATAAAGATTTAGAAAATATTGAAGGAAATAAGATTGAACCAAAAATAGAAGTTTTAGAAAAACTATCTAAGCTTGATATAAATCTTGGCATATTTGCGACTCCAATATTACCATTTGTAAACGATGATATAAACAATATGAAATCAATTATTGAACTAGCGTTAAAATATAATGTTTCATA
>CAVCDW010000058.1:27759-34235 GCA_963601055.1 Elusimicrobiaceae bacterium | reverse complement strand
AAATCTCTTAAATCTAAGAGTTTTTTGAGTCTAACGTGTTTGCCGATTTCACCATCAGAGCTTGTCTAGTTCCACTTCTAATTTCAAGTATTTAGAATACTCTTATTTTGTGGAACATAATGTTAAATTTAAAATTTGATTTTATTTCTTCAAATTAAACGTTATGCACTATATACTATTAAATAGTTTTATAAATGCTTATTTATTATAACATTTATTCAAATAAATTTGAATACTTAAATTAATTTTTCATACGCTAAACGTATTGTGCCATCATGGGTATAAATAATACCCGTTTTTTGAAATCCTTCTTTTAGAATTTGATGCTGCATAACCATATTATCAGGATGAGTATCAATTCTTAAATGATTACTCTTACTTGAAGCGAATTCTACAATAGTTTTAAATATAGAGTGACACACTCCATCACTTGCGACCCTATGTATTGCATAGTATGGCGCATTAGACATCCAACTACCATCATAAATAACTTGATATGTAGGATCTTCCCCTTGAATAAACGCAAACGCCGCATGAACTTCTTCACCATAGGTAATTACATATAAATTATTATTTATAATATCATTTTTAATAATATCAAGGGAAGGATATGAATCCTTCCATTGATTTGGATTATTAGTATTCTTCATAAATTCTCTAGCCTTAGAATAAACATGGTATAAAGAATCTAAATCAGAGTTTTCGGCAAGTCTTATATTACATTTTTTCAACATAATCAATACCAAGTAATCTTAAACCTTCGTTTATAACTACTCTTACAGCAGCTGCTAATACCATATTAGTATTTCTTACTACTGCATCTTCAGCGTTAATTTTTTCTTTAGCGTAGAATCCATTAAATGATTGTGCTAAAGAAAGAAGGTATTTTGCGACTACCGAAGGCGCAAATTCTACAGTTGCACGCTCAATCGCATTTTTGAATCCAGATATTATCTTAACTAGTTCAAAATAATGAGGAAGTTCAAATAAATCTTTCTTAATGTTATTTGTATCTATTGTCTTGTTATCAATAATAGAGAATATTCTAACACCTGTATATTGAAGATATGGTCCTGTTTGTCCTTCAAACTTTAACATACTTTCAAGATTGAATTCGATATCGTTTGTACGATGATTCTTTAAATCGTTAAATACGATAGCTCCAATTCCAACCTTTTTTGCAATCTCATCCTTGTTTTCAATATTTGGATTTTTAGCTTCGATTTGTGTCTTGGCTTGAGATATCGCATCCATTAAAACATCATATAATTTAACAACATTTCCCTTACGTGTAGACATCTTAGTTCCACCTGTAAGATATAATCCGAAATTAATGTGCTCAATACGATCTCCATAATCGTATCCCATTTTCTTTAATACGGCTTTAAGTTGTGTGAAATGAAGTTTTTGTTCATTACCTACAACATAAAGACATTTATCAAAATGGTATGTATTCATACGGTCAAATACTGCGGCTAGGTCACGAGTGATATATAGTGAACCACCATCTGATCTCTTGATTAATGCTGGTGGCATATCATCACCTAAATCAACAATTTGAGCACCTTGGTCTTCTTTTAATAAACCTTTATTTTGAAGTTCTTCTACAACTGGATCCATCTTATCGTTATAATAAGCTTCTCCATTGTATGAATCAAATGTAACCCCAAGTAAGTCATAGATTTGTTCAGATTCTTTTAAAGACTCTTCTCTAATCCACTTCCATAGTTCAACATATTTAGGCTCTCCAAGTTCAATTTTTCTAAATGCTTCACGTGCTAATTCATTTAATGCTTCATCATTTTCTGCTTCAGTATTAAATCTTACATAAAGTTTAGATAATTCATTGATTGGATCATTCTTGATTGCTTCATCGTCTCCCCATTTTTCATAGGCTACAATCATTTTTCCAAATTGAGTACCCCAATCTCCAAGGTAGTCAATACCTACAGTTTTATATCCTGCTTTATTAAAAATAAGCTTTAATGCATTTCCAATCATTGTAGAACGAAGATGACCGATACTAAATGATTTCGCAATATTAGGGCTTGAATAGTCTAAAACAACAGTTTTGCCATTACCAAGTGTTGACGTACCATATTCATTTTTTAAGTTTAAAACATCTTTTAAAATAGATTCTGAAACTTCACCTTTATCAACTAAAATATTAATGAAAGGTCCTGCAACATTAACTTCTTTAATGTATGGAGATAATGTTTTAATTAATTCTTGAGCTTCTGATACAACTTCAGGAAGAGGTTTCTTTAGTTCTTTTACGACTAAAAACATAGGTACAGAAATATCACCTAAAGATGCTTTTTTAGGCTCTTCAATAGTTAAATTGATTTCTTTACCATAATTTGTCTTATAATAGTTTTCAAGTCCTTGTTTTATTGTTTGTTTAATATCATCTATCATGTTATCACCTTTTTATGAAATAAAGAGATAGTTACCTATCTCTATTAATTAATCAGAACTTCCAGGGAATTTACCGAAACATTGTTCGATAGTATAATTCCATGTTCCTGTTTGATATGAATCCTTAATATAGTCTGTTGAATTAAATACAACTTTACTATCTTTAAAAACCCATAATGATGGCGCAATCGTCATATCAACACCATCTAATGCATTTTCAACTTCAGTTAAAATGTTATTGTTTTCTTCTCCGAAATCTTCATCAGTAACATCAATACTTGAAGCCCAAGTTGAATCTAGAAGATAAACTCTTTTAACATCATATTCTTTAGCTCTACTATTTACAGTTTGAATATATGTTAAATAATCTGTGTTAGATACATTACCATAAAATACATATGTGTAATCACTAGAATCAATTTTATTTACAAGTTTCTTATAAGAAATCTCTTTAAACACATTATCTTCTTCTAGTGTTGTACCACTAAATGAATCAACGTTTGATTGTGCTGTAGTTATTTTAGTATATAATTTAGATGCATCAGATTCAATTGAAAGCACTCCTGTAAGAACTGCTACTACTACAATAAAAAGTATTAAGAATAATAATTCTTTTGTGAATCTAAATCTTGTTTTAATTTTTCTATGTTTATTAGATCTCATTAAAATGACAATCCTTTCTATTCGATATACTATATAATTATAACATTTTTTTAAATAATTACAACAATATTTTATCTATGTGATGCGATAAAATATAAGGCTAGTGTTCCTGGTCCTGAATGAGCACCAATTACAGGTCCTATTTCACCTATTACTACATCTTCTGGCTCATATTCTTTTAATAATAATTCTTTTAGATATAGCGCATCATCTAAACAGTCACCATGCGATATAAATATTGTTTGTTTTTTTGTTTTATCTGCTGTCAAATTAAATTGATTAATTAGTTCTTTAATCGCTGTTTTACGACCAATCTTTTTGAATCTATTTACAAGATGACCTGCATTATCAACATGAAGAACAGGGTTTATTTTAAGTGCTTTTGCAACAAACGCAGATGCATTTGATAATCTTCCTCCACGCTTTAAAAAGTCAATATCAGACACTGTAAACCAGTGTGCTAGGTGTAGTTTCATATCCTCAAGTGCTTTAGCATTCTCAACAATTGACATACCATCTTTTCTATTCTTTGAAGCATAATATGCTAAAAGTCCTTCACCCATAGATGCGCATAAAGAATCTACCATAATGATATTTCTATCCTTATATTCTTCTTTAAGCATTTCTATCGCAAGTTTTGTAGAATTCACAGTACCGCTTAAACCAGATGAAAATGATACACCAAGGATATCATAGCCTTCATCAAGATATCCTTTATATACATCAATTATATGTTGAGGTGTAATTTGAGCTGTTGTAAAAATTTTACCATTTCTTTCTTCATCATAAAATTCTTTATTGCTCATTTCACGACCATCAGGATAATTAACATATTCCTTATCAGCTGTTTTAAATGTCATAGGTATTACTACTAAATCATAAAGTTTTATTAATTCTTCTGATAAATCAGTAGTAGATTCTGTAATTATTTTATAAGACATACTTATCCCCTCTTTTTCTTTTTAGTAGAAGCTTTATAAAGTTTTACTGATAACTCGTCTTGTTTCTTTCTTAATTTCTTCTTGTATCCTGGACTTACTTTTCCAGCATTGTGTAACATTGCACGAGCACGTTTTTGTCCTTCATTTAAAGGCTTAACTCTCTTTTGACGCATATTACGTCCTTTATAATCCTCAAGAACACCTTCTTTTATAACCTTATAAATTGGTTTTACACCTTTTTTTGCAAGGTTATCTAGATAAACATCATCAAGATCAGTATAGAATGAATAAACCTCACCAGTATAATTCATTCTTCCAGTACGACCACTTCTATGAATATAGAATTCGAAGTCTGTTGGTATTTCATAATTTATAACGTGTGAAACACCATCTAAATCAATTCCACGTGCCGCAAGATCTGATGCGACAATATATTGATATTTAAGTGCTTCAGCTTCTTTTATAACTCTCTTTCTTTCACGCATTGAAAGATCTCCATGTATTTCACCAACCGCAAGACCTTCTGCTCTTAAATCATTCGCAAGAGAGATTACAGTTTCCTTTTTATTACAGAAAATAATACATAAATATGGATTTATAATGTTAATTAAATCATTTAACATTTCAAATCTATCTCTATGTTTTAATGGAATCCAAATATGAGTAATATTTAATTCACTATTATCTTTAATATCAATCATTTTAGGGTTATCTAGATATTTTTTAATAAAAGGTAAAACTGATTCAGCCATAGTTGCGCTGAAGAACATCATTCGCTTATCTTTTAGGATTGATGATATTGCGTCAACATCATCCGCATACCCTGAATCAAGACACATATCAACCTCATCTACTATTAAAAAATCTGCAGTGTAGGCTTTTAATACATTTTCATCTACTACTAAATCCTTAAGTCTTCCTGGTGTTGCGATTACGATTTGTGGTTGGCTTTGTTTAAGAGACTGCATATCACGAAGTTTATCAGTTCCACCAACATAAAGTTTTATCGAAATCTCATCACCACAGAATGATGCCATATGTTGAGCTTTTTTATAAGTTTGTCTCGCAAGTTCTGTTGTAGGCGATATAATAACCGCTTGAACTCTTTTATCTTTAGGATCTAAAGCCTCAAAAATTGGAATTAAAAACGCATGTGTTTTTCCTGATCCTGTTTTAGATCTAGCTAAAATATTTTTGTTTTCTCCTACTGCATCAAATACTTCTTTTTGAACGCTTGAAAAATCACTAAATCCTATATCTTTAATTGCTTTTACTATAAAATCTTTAAATTCATATCCAGCAAATTGCATAAAATCACCATTACTTTCAAAAAAATTATATCATACCATAATCTTTAATTCAAACAAATATGCTATAATCAAATTGGTGATAAAATGGAAATTTTAAAAATTGAACCACAAGGCTTTTGTGGTGGAGTAAGAAACGCAATTAATACTGCCTTAAATGTTAAAGATTGTTCTAACACTTTTTGTTTAGGCTCTTTAATCCACAATAAAATAATGACAACACGTCTTTTAGAAAAAGGAATTAAAACTATAGATAAAAAAGGCTTAACAAGACTAGAATTATTAGATTTAATTCCAGATAATAGTACAGTTATTATATCTGCACACGGAGTGTCAGAGGATGTATTTGAAAAAGCTAAATCTAAAAATTTAAAAATAATAGATTCTACGTGTCCTTTTGTCAAAAAGACACACGAAGATATTAAAAAATATTTGAGCCTTAGTTATGATGTATACTACATTGGTGTTTTAGGCCATGCAGAATGCGAAGGTGCTATTGGCATCTGTAACAATATTCATCTTATAACATCAAAGAGTGATTTATCTAAATACCAATTTAAAGATAATTCATTTATCATTAATCAAACCACAATGTCTTTATATGATATTAAAGATATTCATGATGAAATAAAAAAAATAAACCCTAACGTTATTATTTCTAATTCTGTGTGTATGGCTACTACTAAAAGACAAGAGGCCATAATAAATGCGCCTAATTGTGATTTATTTATTATCGTTGGGGATGCTATGAGTTCTAATACAACAAAATTATATAAACTCGCATCAAAGAAAAATAAAGCCATTATGATTAATGATTTTAAAGATTTAGAAAGTTTTGATTTTAAAAACATTAATAAAATAAATATTACTTCAGGCGCATCAACACCACCTGATGTAGTTGATAGTGTTATTAACTATTTAAGTAAAATAAAGATTTAAAAAACTTTTATTTTAACCTAATAAGAGTTACAAATACTTTAAATCATTATAATTTATATACTCAAGCAAAACTAACTACTAGAAAATATGCAAGCAAATTAGAGGTACTTTGTAAATTTAATGGAGCAAGTTGGCATATGAAGGAGGACATTTTTGGAGGATTGACAAAGCATGGTAAAAGATATATCTGAATTTGAACTTAATAGAA
>CAVCDW010000058.1:0-27749 GCA_963601055.1 Elusimicrobiaceae bacterium | reverse complement strand
TAATGGTAAAATTGTTGAGGAATTTAAGAGCTTGAATTCATCTAAAAATGGCTTAGTAATACCTCTGGAATAGTGGAATATTCCACCCGTAGTAGTGGAAAATAATTCTCCACTATAATTATGTGATATAACAAGAGTTGAAATTGTTTTAGTTACAAACCCTCTAAATCATTATAATTTATATACTCAAACAAAACTAACTACTAGAATGTATGCAAGTGAATTAGAGATACTTTGTAAATTTAATGGAGCAAGTTGGCATTATGAAGGCACTTATGGGAGAATTGATAAAGCATGGTAAAAGATATATCTGAGTTTGAACTTGATAGAAATAATGCGAAAGAATATTTTTTCTTAAATGATTGCAAAATGTCATTTATTGATCGTAACGGTTTAACTAATTCAAATAAGTTTAGAAATTTTGGCTTTTCAAAATCAACATTGTCTATATGGACAAATGAGTGGATGAAGCCTAAAATCGAAGAAGGTATAGTTAAGAATGATGAGAAACTATTAATATCTTTTTTAGAAGATTTTAGCGATAAAATTGATGCCAACAATTCATTATTGCTGATAAAATTATATAATAATTTACAGGATAAAATTGTATGGGCAAAAGACAAGGAATTAAATGTTTTATATCATTGTGAAGAACCTGTACTATTAGATAAAAAGTTTGAATTTGGTTTGATTTATATAGCACATAACAATAAATTATTTACAGAGCAAAAAGCTCTTTTGAAAAGATTTCTTTTTGTTAATTCTATCATAAAAAAATATGATGAAAAATTTGTCACTGAGTTAAAGAAAAGGTTAATCTTATTTGAAAAGATGTATTTAAAAGTTAATTAAATTATATTAAATTTTAATAATATAAAAAAGCATATTCCAAAAATCGAATATGCTCTTTTTATATTTATATTTTTACTTGACGATAAAATTAGAATCCATTGCGTTAATAAGTTTAACTCTAATTTCTTCTAAAACTTCATCAGATGGTTCATATGCATGAGTGTTCATTTGGAAAATTCCACCCCATTCATCTCCACCCTTGTATTTAGGGCATAAGTGGAAATGTAAGTGTCCTCCTGTGTCACCATAAGCTCCATAGTTGATTTTATCTGGATTGAATGCTTTATGCATTGCAGTTGCTACTGCATTTACATCTTCGATGAAAGCTTCTCTTTCTTCTTTTGTAAGTTCTACCATTTCAGATACATGGTCTTTATACGCAACGATTACACGTCCGTATTTTGTTTGCTCCTTGAATACATATACATTTGATGTTTTCATTTCAAACGCAAAATATCCAAACTTCTTATATAATTCAGGGTTTTCGTCTTTCATGCAATATGCACAATTTTTATCTTTCATATTTAATATCTCCTTAACAATTTCTATTTTATTCTTATTTATCTTTTATTTCAACACCTAATCTTATAAATGAGGCACCATATTTATTTTGATAGTCTTTAATAATTTCTTTAATATTTCCTTCTTTTTCAAGAATACTTCGCCATGTAAATAAATTATATTCTAATTCTATTTCATCACTTTTTATTAAATTAGAAAATCCTACTCCTATTAATCTATATTCTTTTTCTTTAAAGTTTTCTTCCAAAAGATCTTCAAGAACATCAAATATTACATATAATTCATTAGTATAATCTATTGTTTTACTTCTAGTAATTGTTTTAAAATCACTATCTCTAAGAGTTAAAACAATAGTTTTAGTTAAATAATTATTATCTATGAGCTGTGTATATAATTTCCTTGTCATTTTTTTTAGTTCTACTAAAATATCTTCTTCATCATACAAGAAATTATCATATGTATTAGATGTTGATATCGATTTTGAATTTTCATATTTATTAGGATCAACGATATTTGATGAATGTCCTTCTAATGCATTTCTTAATGCTAAATATATTTTCTCACCAATAACAGAAATTATTTTCATCTGATTATTCTGATTCATAAAATCACTAATCGTATTTATTCCTATCGCTTTTAGCTTTTCTGTGCTCTTCTTCCCAACCCCATAAATTTCTCCTACATCAAGAGGATATAATATATTCTTTATTTCTCTTATACGAAGAACTGTAATTCCTAATGGCTTTTTAATATCACTTGCCATTTTAGCCAAGAAAAGAGTAGGCGCAATTCCAATAGATGCTGGTAGATGGTATTCTTTTACTAAAGAATATTGTATTTCTTTAGCTACCATTATAGGATCTCTTTTATAACTTATATCAGTCATATCCGCATATACTTCATCGATTGAAGCTACTTCTACTACATTTGTATATCTATGAATAAGCGAAATAAAAAGATTATGATACTTCTTATATTCATCAAAGTTTGGATTTACTACTATTAAATTTGGTAATAATCGATATGCTTCAATAAGTGGTTGTCCACTATGTATTCCATACTTTCTTGCTTCATAAGAGGCAGTTGATACTACACCTTTGTAGCTGTTTTCACGCCCAACCACAAAAGCTTTACCTTTAAGCGTTGGATTATTTATAACCGCTACCGAGCAAAAAAACATATTCATATCGATATGAAATATTATTTTTACACTTGAATTTTTCATAAAAAATCCTCTTTTATTTTTTATACTAATAGTATATAATTATAATATCGTGAGAACGAAATATATTTTAGTAGGTGACTATTTTGGCAAAAAATAATCAAGTTTCAAAAAAAGATCAAAATAATAAAGTTTACAAAAACCCTCTTACAACACATTGGGGAAAAATTTTAATTATAATAATAAGTTTATCAATGGTGCTTGCGATTATAATTACTTTAATATATGAAATTGTAAAAATGAGTGGAAATGTTTAATTTTAAAAGGAGTTTAAAACTCCTTTTATTTTTTTAACATTTCTCTTGCGACATCAATAAATGCTTTAGTAAGAGTAGTACCACCAATCATTTTCGCAATTTCTTCTACTCTTTCATCATTATTTAATTTTTTATAACTTGTTGTTGTTCTCTCATTATTAACACTCTTAGTTATTAATATTTGATTATCCGCAATAGCTGATACTGCAGGTAAGTGTGTTATCGCAATAACTTGGAAGTATTTGGAAATACTTTTCATCTTTTCTGCAATCATACGTGCCGCATCTCCTGATACACCACTATCAATTTCATCAAAAATCATCAATGATAGATTACTCTTCTTTGCGAAATATGTTTTAAAAGCTAACATTATTCTTGATAATTCTCCACCAGAGGCTGTTTTTTGAAGTGGTTTTAAAGGTTCACCTTTATTAAGTGATACCATAAAATCTACCTCATCAATACCCGTCTCAAAAAATTCTACATTAGAAGAATTTAATTCGTTGAACGCTATCTTAAACCTACAATCTTTAAGTTCAAGATCCTTACATTCTTTTTCAATAGACTTTTCAATTTTTAAAGCTTCCTCTATTCTATGTTTTCTAATCAACAATGCACTTTCATATAATGTATTATAAGCTTTTGTTAATTCTTTTTCTTTTGATTTCATAAATTCATCAAAATCTTCATTTAAAGCTATTAAATCTTCTATCTTCTTTTTCTCTTCGATAAGTTCCTGTAATGTTTTTTTGTATTTTGTTTTACAAACTTCTATTTCATGTAACATATCTTGCATGCTATTTAGTTCATCTTGATTGAAATCAAGACTCTCTATTTTATTAAATAAATCACCTTTTACATCTAAAAGATTTGAATATGCATCAAATATAATATCCTTATCAGTTAAATACTCTTTATCGTACGACGCAATATTATCTAGTGCTTTATACGCATTATAAATATTATCTAAAGAAAAATATTCATTCTCCATATTTTGGTAAGCTTCATTAAGAGACGTATATATTTTGTCGTAATTAGATAATTTTTCTATTTTCTCTTCTAATTCCTTATCCTTATCTGGGTATAGGTCAAGTGAATCTAATTCTTTCTTTTCATAAATTAAATATTCTAACTTCTCTTCAGATAATTTATTATTTTTCTTGATTTCATCAATTTCTTTTAATAAATCATTATATTTAGAATATTTGATTTGATAATCATTATAAAGTCTTACAAAGTCTTTATCATTCATATCATCAATAAAAGATAGGTAGGTATCTTTATTGATAAGTCTAAATGTATCATGTTGAACGTGGATATCCGCAAGATATGAAGAAATTTGTTTAAGAGTTAACATATTAACATTAACGCCATTAACCTTAATAATGTTTCTAGATTTCAAATTAATTTCACGGTATATTGTAAGCACGTCACATACAGGAATAGAGTTTTGTTCAAGTATTTCATCTATGTTTTTATTTTGGTAGTCAAACACTCCAAGAACAGTTGCCATATCTTCACCATATCTTATAATCGATTGATCTGATCTAGCACCTAAAAGAAGGGATATCGAATCAATTATAAGTGATTTACCTGCACCAGTTTCACCGCATATAACTGTCATATTAGGATCAAATGTAATATTTAAATCTTCTATGATTGCGACATTTTTTACTACTAATTGTTTTATCATAAAATCATCTCCTATGAGCTTTTAATACAACATCCTTGAAATTTGGTTTATTACTTTTGCGTTTACTGATTTCTGAAATAAATTCAATATTTCCAGAACCACCTTTTATAGGAGATGGTGCTATCTTGTTGATATAAAGTCCAATACGCTCTAGATAATCATAAACATTATTTAATACCTTAAGATGAATTGAACTGTCCTTTATTACACCTTTTCCTATCATTTTTCCAACCTCGAATTGAGGTTTTATTAGGCATATTAATGAATTAGTATCATTTAAATATTTCATAACGCCCACAATTACGTGTTCTATAGAAACAAATGAAACATCCATTACAAGATAATCAAATGAAATATCTACATTAAAATCTAAAATGTTAGTATTTTCATATAGCCTAACTTTAGGATTATCTCTTAGCGTTTTATGTAGTTGGTCTGTCCCAACATCTACACAATATACAAGTTCTGCGCCATGTTTTATAGCACAATCTGTAAATCCACCTGTTGAAGATCCTATATCTAGAACGGTTTTAGAATTAAAATCTAAATTAAATTCTTTTATAGCACCCTCTAGTTTAAACCCACCTCTTGATACATATTTTAAAGCGTCAAAAGATACTTCTATAATGTCACTTTCTATGATATCTGTAGATGGTTTAGTACAAACCTTACCATTTACTAATATAGCGCCTTCTTTTATGGCTTCTTGGGCTTTACTACGTGATTCAAAATTATTATGTTCTACTAAATATAAATCAATCCTCATATAATTTCTTTAGCCCTTCTAAAATATCTTTATCTCCAAGACCATATTTATCAAGTACACTATTAACGTCACCAAATTCAATTATTGTATCCGCATTAATATTTATAGCATCTACTCTAGATGTTTTACTATTTTTATTTTTATATTCTAAAATTTTTGAATATAGTGAACCACTAGATACTACTTGTTCGTATACTAAAATAGGTCTTTCAAGATTAAATATTTCATCAAGCATTTTAGTATCCATCGGTCTTATAAATCTTGCATTAATTAGTGCTACTGATAAATTGTTTTCAATAATAATTCTTTTAATTCTATATACATCCGGACCATATGTAATACATACTCCTACAGCCCCATCAAGAACTTTTACCCATTTCTTTTCAATGTCAGCTATTTCTTGATCTAAATTAACTAAATCATACGCTTTAGGATATCTAATCGCAATAGGCCCTGAAGCGTTTAATGCGTATTTAAACATTTCTCTTGTCTCTTTAGCATTTGATGGCATTAGTATTTCAAAATTAGGCATTCCTTGTAACATTGAAATATCATATATTCCTTGATGTGTTGATCCATCAGGTCCTATAACACCGCATCTATCAATACCAATTACTACATTAGCATTAACACGCGCAATATCATTTAGTATTTCATCATATGCTCTTTGAAGGAATGTTGAATAATAAAGTATAACCGCCTTTTCTCCTGCTCTAGATAGTGCACTAGAAAGTACTGCACCATGTTCTTCTGATATTCCTATATCTAGAATAAAATCTTTATACTTTTTATTAAATGATTCGATATAATCCCCTAATACCATTGCTGGGTCAATTATTGTAAATCTTTTAGTCTCTCTTAATTTAAAAAGAGTGTCAAGAACAACATCAGTATATGTATGTTCTCCTTCTAAATGTTTATTAATAGCATTTCCTGTTTTTATATCAAATGGCGCAACATTATGGAATTTACCAACCTTATCATCTAAAGCTTTTTGATATCCTAATCCCTTTTTAGTTATAAAATGAATTATAATTGGTCTATCTTTAATTTTTTTAGCTCTTTTTAAATCTTTAATAACCTCAAATAAATCATTTCCATCATATGGTCCATAATAATCAAAACCAATTGATGAGAAAATATTATTATCACCAAATATAGTACGTACTAAATTGTTTAATTTATGAAATAAATTTCTAAGTGGTGTTATAGATATCTTTTTTATAAAGTTTTTAATAGCACGCATAGCACCATTAGAACGTAGTCTATCAAACTGTTTGTGTAGTGCTCCTACAGATTTTGATATACCCATTTTATTATCATTTAAAATAATAATTGGTCTTGCGCCTTCCTTTTTTTCTACAAGGTTGTTTAGTGCTTCAAAAGAAACTCCACTAGATATTGCAGAATCCCCAATAAATGCTATACAATCTCCGATATCTTGACCCATATCTTTTGCACGCAAAAACCCCTCTAATGCACTTATAGAGGTTGAACTATGCCCAGATTCCCAAGCATCATACTTACTTTCAGTGTATGAAGGATATCCGCTCAATCCTTCAAATTTTCTTAATGTTTTAAATTGTTTCGCGCGTCCTGTTAATATTTTATGGGTATATGTTTGATGTCCTACATCAAATATAAATTTATCGTTTGGAGAAGAGAATACATAATGTAGCGCTACTTCAAGTTCTACAGCGCCTAAATTTGAAGAAAGATGTCCTCCTGTTTGTGATACATTTTCTAAGATAAACTCTCTTATATCACTACATAAAACTTTTAATTCTTTTTTTGAAAGTTCTTGTAAAAAACTAGGATTTTCTATTTCTTCTAAATTAATATGTCTAATCTTCTTTTTCAAAGTCCTCTAGTCCACTTTCAGTCATCTTTTGTACAACAAGTTTTTCATTAGCTTTTAAAATGTCATTACATTTTTTAGAAAGTTCGATACCTTTTTCATAATTCTTTACGGCATCTTCAAGTGAAATATCCTTGTTTTCAAGAATCTTTACTGTTTCTTCTAATTCATTTAAAAGTTCTTCAAAACTCTTATTTTCCTTCTCCATACAATACCTCCACAACATTCGCTTTAACGCTACCATCACTAAGTCTTACTTCTATAATATTATCCTTTTTAACATCCTCTACACTTTTAACATTCTTACCATTTAGATAGGTAATAGAATATCCTCTATTCATTATACTAAGTGGGGATAAGGCCATTAGTTTTACATTTTTATTTTGATATTCTCCTATTTTAGATGTCAAAATATACTTAATTCTATTATCAAGTAACTCTTTATCATGGCTTACTATTCTTTTTTTATTTAAAATCAAATCAAGAGGATTTCTTTTTATAATATTATCCTTCATATTTTCATATATTAATTCTTTATAAGACATAATGTTTAACATATTAGATTTTAATTTTTGCATATCTTGTTTTAAAATATTACGCTTATCTAAAATCATATTATAAGGATTTCTTTTAAGCAAATTATCGTCTAAATTTTTAAACATTAAATTTTTATAAGATAAAATATTTTCAATATTTGATTTTAATTTTAAAACATTCTTATTAAGTTCTTTTTTATTATTTAATATTTTATTGATTGGTGAAAGAATTTCAAGTCTTTCATCCTTATTCGCAATAATAAATTTATATTCATTTATTTTTTTATCTACTGCGTTATACATGAATTTTAAATGATTTTTTATCTCATTTTTAATATCATTTATATCAGGTGTCGCAAGTACTGCGGCTTTTGTTGGTGTGATTGCGCACACATCTGCCACAAAATCTGCGATTGTATGATCTATTTCATGTCCTACTCCACTAATGATTGGAATAATAGAATTATAAATCGCATCCGCAACTTCAATTTCATTAAAAGCCCATAAATCTTCAATACTTCCTCCACCACGCCCAACGATTAAGGTATCACAAAGCCCATCCATATTAGCTTTTTTTATTTGGGATGCGATCTCATATTTACTACCTTCTCCTTGAACGGCTGCTGGATATAAAATAACACGAACTATAGGCCATCTTTTTCTAATTGTATCAATTATATCTTTAACCGCAGCTCCTGTAGGGGACGTTATAACACCTATTACTTTAGGGAATTTTTTTATCTCTTTTTTATGAGAAGCGTCAAAATATCCTTTTTGTTCTAATTCTTTTTTAAGTTTCTCATACTTTTTATATAGTTCCCCAAGCCCATTATTATCCATAGATGAAACATTTAAAGAATATGTTCCATTAGCCATATATACTTTTACATCGCCCTTTAAAAAGACCTTCATACCATCTGTTGGTATAAAATCTAGTTTAGAGGCATTTGATGAAAACATCATACAATTGATAGCAGCTTCACTATCTTTTAATCTAAAATATAAATGTCCATTTTGATTATGTTTAAGTCCTGATATTTCACCTTGTAACATAATATTTCTTAAATTAACATCACAATCGAATTTAAATTTGATATATTTCGTAAGGGCTGATACAGTTAAATATTCTTGCGAATTCTCCATATTACTTTCCTAAATTACGTTTAATGTTATCTAGAAGTTTATTATTAAACTTAACTTCTTTATTATCTCCTGTATCACTATACATTTTTGTGATTTCTAGCGCTTCATTGATAGCTATTGCGGCTGGAACAACATCATTTTTCATTTCGTATGTCGCAAGTTCTATAATAGATCTATCAACTACATTTAATCTATTTAATGTATATCCTACAAGTGAATTTGATATTACTTCATCGATTGCTTGAATATCAGACATTGTATGTAAGGCATACTTTATTGCGTTTTCATCACCATCTTCAATAATTGTAGGAATTATGTCTTGTGCCTTAGCTTTAGACACATGACAACTATATATTACTTTTATCGCATCAATGCGTGATTCTCTTATTGATTTTGCCATATTTTCATCTCCATAATTTTTTCTATAATTATAACATTTTAATTATTTAAAGTAAATTATACTATTAGTTTTCTTCTTGTTTAATATCATTTTGATATTCTTTAATAATACTAGATAACGTATTATTATTCTTTAATATGTCGCCACATATTACACTAATACCCATTTCTTGTAGCTTTTTAATTTCTTTTTTAGTTTTAACATTTAAAACATATAATTTTATATTAAGCTCATCTAAAGTTTTCTTCAAAGGGCCAATTAAATCAAAATTATAAATATTTTTATCGCATAAAAATATATCTAGTGCATTTTTAATAGTAAAACTAAAATCAGTACTCGCAAGTGATATACCAAGACCTTTTAAATATAAAATATTGTTTGATTCAATAGATTGTGCATCATTAATTATATTAAATCCTAATATTTTAGGATTAATGTGCATAAACTTTAATTTTTGTTCAAAATAATATTTAAACCTCTTATCAAAAATAACGCTTTTGTGAATTGGAATTAATGTAGGGTAATATACCTTACATTTATCATAAAATGTTTTAAGTTCAAAAAGTGTTTCATTAATAATATATTTATCAAATATTTTTTTGATATCTCTTTTTTCTACAACATAATAAAAATACTCTTCATCGCAATCAAATTGTTTTAAATTTGCATAAGGAACATAGTATTCAACCATTTGTTCATCTAGGTTTGCGATAGTTTTATAATTAATCTTAATTTCTCTTAAATCAATAGCTTCTGATGCGTATAATGCCATTTGCGAGTCTTTAAATCTTAATAAAGCTTTTTCTTTATCGTAAACCGCAACAGCCTCATCTTCACAAACCGCATCAATTAAAGCCTCTGACGCATAATTAATTACTTTTTTCGCATCTATAGTACCATTTCCCACTCCATACCTATAAATACCAGCTTTTACATCAAGTTTTAATCTTTTGTTTACTTCTAAAGATTGAAGAATAATATCACTAACTATATTTTCTACTCTTTTTTTAACAACTCTTAAATCATTAGTATCACTAAATAAAACAAAGAATTTATCGTTTTCTAAATGGAAAACATTAACATCTTTTGATTCAATTCGTTTTAAAATTTTCCCTATCAAAAGTGTTAAATCATCCGCAAATTTATAGCCATAAATATCAAAGAATGTTTTATAGTTCACATTAGAAATAAGTGCACAAGCAAATTTCTTAGATAGTATCGCATCATCTAGATAATCATATAAAACATTTTTATTTTTAAGGTTTGATAGACCATTATTGAAAGCTTTATCTTTTAATTTTAATTCATTTTTCCAGAAACTTGTACAATCACTTATAATGCTATAAATTTCAAGAACTGCTTCGTTTAAGACAATTATTTCTTCTTTTAAATATTTGTCATTAATATGATAATAAATAGTTGTGTTTTTCAATTCTCTTTCATATATCTTACGATATACTTCCTTATATAATCCTCTATCAGTGGGATTAATTAATGATAAATATTCCTCATCAACTAACCTATTATTTTTAACGCAAACTAAATCTTTTAAAACATCATTTAATTGTATTTCTTTATCACGCTCAATTTTTAACCCGAATCTAGCATTCTTAAAAATGTAATCATACATTTTAACATCGTGTGATATATCCTTATCTTCATATAAAACATTAACATATATGTTTAACATTTGTGATAATGTTTTTAATATTTCATATACATAAATATCATCAAATTTATCAGTCTTAAAATTGTATGTTATAGCACCAATTACTAGGTCATCTTTATATAGTGAAAAACCAAACACAGTTTTAAAATCATCACTAAACTTTTCTTTAGTAATTATGTTTTTATCAAAAAGACTATCATGAATATTAAATAATAACATTTTATTATTTTCGCCTAAAAGGCTCTCAAAAGGAGTTCCTTCAATATCTTTATCAACGAATGTTTTCTCATATACTCTATTCATTTTATAATGGAATCCTTCTCCGTTATAAATAGTTGAAATTACGATTTCACAATATGAAAATACTTTCTCTATTTCTGTCCCAAAGTTTATTAATAAATCTCTAAATCTATAACCTTCCTTAGGGTTTAAGGTATTAAGAATTCCTTCAAGATTTTTAAATCTTTTTGAAATTTCAATAGGAGTTTCATGATCCTCGCTTACAACCTCAGTGTATTCTTCAACCACTTCTTCTTTTTTAGGCATTGAAATATTAATAACTTCTCTAGTTGTAGATATTTCATCTTCGATAATATTAATATTTATTGTTTTTTTCTTTTCTTTCTTCTCTACTTTTTTTAAAACTTTTATTTCACTCTCAAGTGTTTCTATAGCCTCACTATATTCATAAGCTCCTACTCTGTTTGAAATCGCAATAGAAACTTCTTTAGCGCATTTTGCGAACTCTAGTGATACTACCTTTGAAGCACGTAAATAAATATCATGATATTCAGATTCAAATATCATAGCTTTTCTATTCTCACCATTAATTAAATGTATTTTTAATACAATAGTAGCTAATGTGATTTTAGAATCTATATCAATTAGTTCATCACCTATAAACGAATTAATAAATTCATAGTCATCATCATATTTTTCTTCTTTAAAAAGAATTATCGCAAGTCTTGTTTTTAATTTATATATTTTTTCATACGAATGATTCTTTTCATAAAATGGCATTAATTTATTATAATTATCTTTAAAAAGATCATACGAATTATCAAAGTATAAAAGATCTGTTAGTTTCTCTAGTGCGCTAATTCTATTTTCTTCATCAATATCTTCTGACAAATAAAGTACAATTGTTCTTTTTAATTCAAGTTTGTTTGATGTAGCTTCATAATAACGAATCATATCATAAAGATATTTATCTTTATCAATTGTTTTTAAATAATCTCGCTTTATTTCAATATATTTTAACGCTTGATCATAATTTTGAGTATCAAAAAAAATATCTATTAATGTATCTAGGATAGAAATTGTTGATTCATTATCATATTTCTTAAAATTTAAAACTAAAGGTAGTAATAATTTTAAGGCATCTTTTGTTTTATCAGTTTGATGAAGTATTAAAGCTTTATATGAAACAGCCTTGAGATAGTCATATGAAGTTTCATCTAAGTCTTTTAAAAACATATCAATTTTTCTTATTGATTTTTTATCTATTTCTAAAGATAAAACTTCATTTAATGTCATACTAGATCTCCTTTATTTCTATATTATCGTTTTCTATAAGTGCGTATGTTCTACCATATTTTAAAGAACCTGGGTTTATAAAATGTATTCCATTACATTCTATGTTAAGTGGTTGGTGAGTGTGCCCAAAGAACACATAATCACATCCCAACTCTAAAGCTTTAAAATAGATTTTTTCCAAACCAAATTTAACATTATATTTATGTCCATGCGTTATAAATATTTTTTTAGAATCCATTTCTAAAATAATATCATAAATATCACCTTTATGATCACAATTACCAAAAACATATGTTATATTGTTTTTCTTAAGTATTTCTTCATCAACACAAAAATCCCCACAATGAAATACAGTGTAGCCTTCATATTTCTTTAAAAGTTCTTCTATAAGCGCTGTGTCTTTATGAGTATCACTAATTATTAATAAATTCCTCATACTTCTCCTTAAGAGCGTTTAACGCTTTAGCTCTATGCGAAATTAAATTCTTTTCATCAAGGCTTATTTCTGCCATAGTTCGATTATATCTTTCAATGAAGAAATAAGGATCATATCCGAAACCATTAGATCCCCTAGCTTCATCTATAATTAAACCATGACATTCACCCTTTGTTATAATATGTTCTAGGTTAGGTTTGCATAAACATATAGCACATACATATTTAGCACTTCTGTTTTCTTTACCAGAGATATTTTTAATAAGAAGCTCATTGTTAGCCATATCATCATGCATATCTCCAGCATATCTTGCGCTATAAATTCCAGGGGCTCCACCTAGCGCTTCACACATAAGCCCTGAATCATCCGCAATTGCCATAAGGCCTGTCATTTTTGCGATAGTAGAAGCTTTAATGTAAGAATTTTCTTCAAATGTATTACCATCTTCTACTATATCAATATTAATTCCTTTATCCTTTAATGAATAAAGATTGATATTTGAATTTTCAAATATTTTTTTAAATTCTCTAATTTTGTTTTGATTGTTTGACGCAATAATAATATCCATATAATTCACCATTAGTATTTTATCATATTAAATATTAAAAAGAAATAAAGTCTATGTTATAATATTTTGGGTGATACATATGGATACATCTAAAATTATTTCTTTTTTCAAAAAGAAATCTACCTTAAAAGCTATCCTTTTAATTCTATATTATGTACTTATAATGTTTGTGTTATCAACACTTGTTTTTGAACCATTATTCATAAAACTATGTGAAGATGTAAGTGGGCTTAAACAAAATGCTTGGTCATACTCTTCAAGGTGTAATATAGCGGCAATCTACAACGCCTTAATATATGTAGTTTTATTTATTCCTTTATTTATATTTTATAGATTTGAACTTAAGCATGATATTATAGAACTTAAAAGTTCTAAGAAATCTTGGAATTATGTTTTAATATCTATTCTTGCGTTTTATGTTGTGACAATTGTCTCTAACGTACTTTCAAATGCGCTATATAATGATTCATCATCAACAAATCAAGATACAATAGTTGCGATTGTTAAAAATAATGCCTTATGTTTTATTATTATGACCATTCAAGCATGTATCATAGGACCTATTGTTGAAGAGCTTATATTTAGACAAGCACTATTTGATGTAATAAATAATAAATATGCGGCAATCGCTTTTAGTTCAATTCTATTTGCGGCAATGCATATTACAACTAGTAGTGGTTCTTTAAGATTCATGTTATCAATTATTATTCCATACCTCGCATCTGGTATTTGTTTTGGTGTAATATATGAAAAAGGCCATAGAAATATATGGCCTAGTATATTAGTGCATATGATTACAAACTTCTTATCAATATTATCTATTGCAGTACTTTTGTAGTTTCATATCTTTTTAAGAAATTATAAATATCTAAATAATTTAATTTCTTCGCAATATCTATAGGACGATTATTAAAATCGTCTTTTTTTGTAAAATTATAATATGATGTTAATTGTTTTACTTTAACAAAATCATTATATATTATAGCTACATGTAGTGGATATTTTTTATTATATCTAATATATTTAACTGAATTATAATAATATAATAAATAATCTTTTATTTCTGGTTTTGCGATATCAAAAACAGTTTCAAAGAAATCATTCTTTTTATCAAGTAAAGCACCAAATGATATTAACAAATCAATAAGATCATAATTCTTCTCTCTAACAGATATAAATAATGGTGTTTCACCAAACGCATCTGAAACATTTGATAGAATTCCTTTCCCTAACAAATATTTAGCTATTTCTATATCTCCTACAAGACAGGCTTCATGAAGCAATGTCTTTTTTGAAAAGTTTTTAGAATATAGTAACGCAGGTTTCTTGGAGAGTATATCAATAAGAAGTTTTTTATTATGTGCTTTAATAATCGCAAAACAAATATTTTCATCATTCTTATTAACAATTTCAAGCGATACATTATAATCTAAAAGAATTTTAGTCATTTCATCTCTTTTAAGATTTAGGCTAATCATTAAAGCTGATTCACCATTTGCGTTAATTAGGTTAAGGTTAGAACCTTCACGTACAAGTCTTTTAAAATACCCTAATTTATTATATAAAATGGTATACATTAAAGCCGTATTTCCTAGGTAATCTTTAGCATTGATATCAATAAAATTCTTTATTAATAAATCAAACGCATTATCGAATTCATTAATAATAGATGTCATTAAAAGGTTTTGACCTTCTTCATTTAAAACATTAATATCTTCTACTCTTAAATATTCTTCTAATGATTTATAATCTAAATTTTTGATGTATTCGAATGCCTTATTCATCTTCTACCTCGCAATTTTTAGTATGCGTATATGTTTTTTTAGTTTGATAATTAAAATCAACACACAAATTAAACATATCATACGGAATCATTTTACTTTCAAAAACATTATATACTACATCAGAAAAATTTGATACATCAAATCCTTTCAAGCAATATATTTTTGTTGGATCATCAATATAATTTCCATATTTGCAGAAGAAACAACATAATATTTTACCATCTAACATTTTATTAAGCTTATTAAGCTCATCGCATATGTTTGGGGCACTAGCTTCAAAAACTTCACCATCATAATTTATTCTAGATGTTTTAACTGAGTGGATATATTTACATAGTTTAGTATCAACTTCTAATTCTTTTATGATATTAGGATATATTTTTTCTATTTCTCCTCTTATATAAATGTTATCACACTCATAATCTAGAACCGATTTATAATCTGATGATATTATCATGAATTTATCCCCTGCTAGAGTTTTCATAGTATCAATATCAAAATCTATAAAGAAATAAATATCATGTGTATCTTGGTCTTTAAAATCAAGTAAATAAAAATAGCCATCTTTTAAGAAATACTTTCTCATTTCTTCTAGATTATATTTATTATTTATAATTTGTGTTAAAAAGGGTTTGTTTTTTAACGCATAATCTTTTTCTTTGTATTTAAATATAGCAGTCGCACTATCAAGTGCTTTATAATGTTCTTCATCATATACTCTTCTATAAGTATCAATAAATGATCCTGAAACCTTAGATTCAAAGGAATATAAGTTTTTAAAAGACATTACGAATATATTCGAAACTTCTCCTAGATTATCCCTTTCTTCCCATATATAATCTTCAGCCGCATCTATTATTGTAGAAAACTTAAAAGGATCGTAGGTAATATGTTTTATTTCAGTTCCATCAAATGCTAAAAAATAAATATATGCTAGTCTATCTAACAAGAAATCAATATATTTTATTATATTGTTTTTAACCCTGCATTCCCTACCATCATATTTAACAATATAATCATCACATATGTTCATGATAGTAATAGACTCTAACACATTGTCAGAATAAATGTTTAAATCAACATTTAATATGCATTTTAATTTATATTTATTTTCAACAAATTTCTTAATTTCTTCAAGCATAAATAACCACCTATGCATAAATTATAGCATAATTTTATAATAAATTGTTATAAATATTGTTTGTATAAAAAATAAAGGGCCGAAGCCCTTTATCTTTAATATTAATTATATTTTGTAATAGTTGTAATACCATATGATGATGCGTTATTTAATGTTGGTGCACCACCTGGATATTCAACTGGGGCATTATCTAGTACAAGTGCAGCACCAGATATTACCATAACGTTTTTATCTCCAACCATTCCTGTTACAGTATTATTTTCGTCATTGTATAGGTTAATAACTACATCTTTAGAAACATTAACTACTCCAGATCTTGCTAAGATTCCACATCCGTTTGTAATATTAAATGTTCCACCATTTATATTCCAAGTATCATTGTTTGCGGCATATATACCACATGCAATATAACCTGAAGATTTAATATATCCATTGAAAGTTCCACCATTGATAGTGATTGTGTTATTACCTAAATTTTCTTTACCACTTGTACCTACAACAAAATTATCATATGAAGTAAATGTACCTGAATTAATTGTAACTTTACTATTAATTAAAGCATCTACACAAGCCTCTGGTGCTTCAACTGTTACATCACTTATAATTAGATTTGAGTTATTTTTTACAAAAATTGCCTCTTTATAAGACGTTTTTATTAGACCTGATCCCTTTATTGTTATGTTAGCATTTTCTAGATGTACAGGAAAGTCACCAGTAGATATAACATTGTGTCCATTTAAGTCTACTGTAATATTATTAAATGTATTATTTGAGGCATTTAAATAAATTTTAGTTATATCATTTGCTAAAACTACATAATCTCCGTCTACAATATTGTTTTCATTATTATTAGACAATACCGAACTTACTAATTTAACTGATTCTGCTTCTTTTACTACACCATCAACTTTTACTTCTGGTTTAGTAGTAACTGTACTTGCGACTTTTACTTCAACATTCTTTACTGCAGACTCTACTTTAACACTATTTCCTGTAACAACTACAGTTTGTACTTTTGCAGTATTTTCTACAGAAACTCTACCTGACTTAACCTCAATATTGTTTACAGCTCCATATTCATGGTATGAATTTGAAGCTACAGCTTCAATATTAACTTTGTTTGCGGCTTCATAGTGCATAATAGTACTATTTGCGGCATTAATATTTAATGTAGTATTTTCATTAGTTCTTATTACAACATTATTTTTGTTAGTTGTAGTATAGTTAACAGTTGTTACATTAGTGTTATTTCCAATATCAAATCCTGTTGACACATTAATTGCTGCATTTGTTTTATATGTATCTTTTAAATAAATGCTAAATCCATATTCAGTATACGTTTTAATTTCAGCATCACTTGATACAAATGCGAAATAATCTTCTTTTGAACTACTTAAAACTAAACCTTGTGGTGCTTTCACATTATAATTTTCATCTAGTAAAATAACCCTTTCATTGTTTTTACCATTGATATTATATACGTAAATATAACCATCTGTTGTAGGTGTTAGTTTAGAAATATTTAACCCACCTTCTTCAAGTGCTACTAAAGCATCATGAGGTGTATTTAGTTTAGTCCCACTAGTTTCTTCAGATTGAAGAATGTTGTTCATTTGAGTAGTTAAACTCAAATCATTTGATACTTTGGCTTTCTTAGTAAAACTTGTGTAACCCACAACTGATACTACACTTAGTATTGCGATTATGGCAATTACTACTAAAAGTTCAACTAAAGTAAAACCTTTTTTAATTTGTTTTTTCATTTTAAAAACCCCTTTCTTTCAACCTTATTATACAATATATATATATCAAGGAAACAAGCCTAAATTCAGCGCTAAAAGGCAAAAAAGTATTTAGTTTTTTACTAAATACTTTTGTATTTTATATTTATTTTTTAGGATATATTGTATCAATATTCTTACAAATTGCCATCGCTAAGGCACCATCACCAATGTGGCATGATACAGAAAGTGATAGTGGATTTGATACTACAACTTCACATTTAAATCTATTTTTTATAATTTCTACAAATTCATTTGGAACCTTAGTATCACAACCTGTGTAAGCTACTTCAAAATGAATGTTGTCAGTGCGTCCATCGATATCCTTTAGATATCCATTGATGTTATCTTCACATGCATCCATCATAATTTTCATTGCGCCTTCCATAGTTCTATTACGCATTCTAAATTTATCTAGTTTATCTCCTTCAATTTGAAGAACAGGTTTTAATTTAAGCATTGTACCAAGAGCTGCGGCTGCTGATGTAATACGTCCACCTTTTTTTAAATATTTAAGGGTATCAAGAGTAATGTAGATATCCGAATATGAACTAGTTTTTATTAAAATATCTGCGATTTCTTCTGCGCTATAACCTTTATCTCTTAACATCATCGCATCAAGTACTGATTGGCGTTGTGTAACAGAGATTCTTTTATTATCTATAACAAATACTTTACCATTATACATTTCTTTTTTAGATGCTGTAACTGCAGTTTCACAAGACTTAGAAAGTCCTGATGACATAGGAATATATATTACACTATCCGCATGTGTTAGTGCTTCATTCCATAATGATTCAACATACGCAATTGATGGTTGTGATGTTGAAACCTCTGTTGACATATCAGTTAAAAAATCATAAAACTTTTTTTGATCTAAAGTAATATCTTCTAAATATTCTTCTCCATTTATAGTAAAAGGCATTGGAACTACGACTACTCCTAGTTCTTTTCCTTCGTTTTGTGTTATTCCACTATTAGAATCTGTGATTATCTCTATCCTATTCATAATACATCCCTCCATGGACTTATTTATTGTATCAAAGGCTATATAGTATGTCAAGCATACTATACAATGTTATAGACATAAGCACAAATTGGGTGCGAATTTAAATTATTTCTAATTCTTTGAATTTTTCAAATAAATCTTCGTTTGATATATATTTAATAGGATTTATTTTTAAATCGTCTAAACATTCAAGGTTAACTTCATTATCATCAATAAAATATATTTTATCAATATTATCATTCTTATATGAATTTATGACTACTTCATAAAATTCATGCATAGGTTTACGCATATGATAATCACATGATAAAAATACTTTGTCAAATATTTTATTGAAGAAATCTTTATCTCCATATGATAATTCCACATTCCCTTTTACAACGTTTGAAAGTAGGGCTATGTGATATTTACCTTTTAGATTATCATTTATGAAGTTAATTAATTCATAATTAACTCCAACTAAACTTCTCCACTCTTCAATTATAACTTCCTTTTTAATGTTTAACCCAAAAGATAATCTATCTAATAGTTCATTAATATCATAATCTCCTAAGTCCGCATTATTAAAATATTCTTTTTTAAGCTTTTTAGCTTCCTCTTCTTCAAATCTTAATCTAAACCAACGTGGTGATATTTCGTTACATAATACCCCGAAACAATCAAATATTATTAAAGTATTTTTCATATATTCTCCTTAATATAATCTTCTATTAATTTTTTATTTATGTTTTCACCAATAATAATTAAAACATCTTGTCCGATACTTACTTCTTTTATTTCATCGTTATATTCAAAAATATTTATACTATGCCATTTATTATTATCTTTCACAAAACCTTTTATCCTTATTACTTTACCATATTTATTAGAAAATAATTCTTTTTTCATTTTATATATATTATCTAAATTTAATTTCTTATCCATAATATATATTGATGTGTAATCATTATCATCCATTACATCAAGTTTTATGTGATCATATACATAGTATCCACTACAAAGAATTTCACTAAAATTGATATCATCGGTATAGACTACATCTGATTCTTTAAATACTCTTTCTGATGCATATTTCTTTTGAAGAGTGTTTATATATGATAAGTCTACTATTTCTTTATTTGTTCTTTTAGACACAATAAGTTTTGCGGCGTTTGATGATTCACTTACAAGTATGTATTCATCTTTTTCGCTCAAATCTTTTGTGTTTATATCATATACACAAAATACATTACCTATTTCATAAAAGTTTATAATATCATCTTCATACATAGTATCGAAGAATTCATCTACATCATATATACCTGAAGGCTCTACTACAACTCTTGTGTATTTTCTTTGTCTTAGGCTTATAAGTTTTGTTTTAAACCTTCTTTTATGACAATCCTTATCACAACCACCGGCTATCATTTCAATATCTATATTAAGATTATCAAACATTAACGCATCAACGTTAATTGCGCCATAATCATTTTCAAGAATACATACTTTTTCCCCTAAACTTTTTAAGTACATCGCATATTTTCTTATGAATGTTGTTTTCCCTGATCCTAAAAAACCAGTTATCAAATCAATTTTTATCATAAAATCACCTTCTATATTATACTATGAAAAAAGGAATTAAACATATGCTTAATTCCATTTTTTAATCTATTCACTTCTAAGTGCTTGAACAGGGTCACGGCGTGCCGCATTCTTTGCTGGAAGAATTCCTGCGATGAATGTAAGTAACATTGATAATATAATCATTATTATAGATGTGCTTACTGTTAAATGGCATATTGATGGAAGTGATCCGTTTGTCACATTTCCTACAACCGCATTAATTATAAGACAAAGTATTCCTGTAACTAAAATACCAAATACTCCTGATGAGAATCCTATCATTAAAGTTTCTGCAGTAAATAGGTTTGATACGTCTCTCTTTCTTCCTCCAAGGGAACGTATTACACCGATTTCTTTTATACGTTCTACAACGGATACATAAGTAATTATTCCAACCATTACTGTTGATACTACTAAAGATAGTGCTGTGAAAGCTACTAATGCGATTGTTACAAGTTGTATCATTTGGTTAATCATTGATATAACAACACCTACAGTGTCGGTATATTTAATTTTACCAGTTGCGGATATAAATGTATATCCATCAAGGTTAGTATCTGACGAAACATCTGCTTTATGGATTATATTATAATCACTATTGATATAATATCCATCGCTTCTATCAGCTTTAGTTAATGTTTTAGTTGTTAATATAACCTCTTCTTCTAAATTATATTGATCTAAAACACTTTCGTATACATTAAATGTTATATCAGAATCGCTATTCCATTTATCAAGGTAATCTGTTACTAAATCTTTTTTATCAAAATTAATTGGATAAAAATTAATAGTTTCAGGTAGTGTGTTAGCACCTAAATATCTATCATCAACTGTGTATGATGCGTATTCTAGACCTGCGCTAGAACCACCAAGCCCCATAATTGATAGTAAAGATGTTAATTGTGATTGTTTTCCTACATACATTTTATTAGTTGTGTTTACAACAGTTTTACCTGCTCCATCATATTGAGCTGGGTTTTTATAATAATAAGGAAGAGTATATTCTAATCCATATAATTGATGAATTGTTGAATCAACTGATGGAAGTGTTACTCCATTTCTTAATTCTTTTGCGATATTTGTATTATAATTTGTTTTAATTATCTCTTTTGCAAGAGTATCTGTATATAAGAATCCTGTAGACAAAGCACCATAAGATATTCCACTCTTAGGTTTTACAATACCACATATATTTAAATCTATGTGTTTTACGCTATCAAAAGATGATGTGTATTTATAGTTATAATTATAATAATTTGAAACTGATGTTGGCATTAAATTCTTAGTGTATACTGCATCATTAGAATACCATGTAAACTTCTTACCAACTAATTCAGTATAGTCAAACTTTGTTGGGTATCCTGCGCTTGTTTTAGCGTTTTTATAAGCTGCTTGAAGTTGTTCATAATTAGTTTCTTTTCCTGTTAGAGCATCAAAAAGTCCATCATATACCATATTGAAGAATTCTTCTTCAGTAAAGTATCCAAGTTGCGCAAGTAATAAGTCCGATAACATTGAATCACTATCTAATACGATTATTACATCATTATAGTTCTTAGGAAGATTTCCATATACTACATCATATTGACTTGATATGTAATCATTGTTTGATACAGATTGAGAGAATGTTGATGCGATTGATGTGATGATGTTAGCGTAATCCTTATAATCATCCATTTCTTTTATAAGTGATGTGTAAACATCAGTTATTGATTTAACTGATCTCACATCAGTTTTATCTACACCTTCATGCGTGTCTCCTGCAAATCCTATATCAAATGACGTATATAGATTTGTTGTAATATCAAGACCATAATCATATGATATTGCGGTGTAGTACTCGCTTGGCATGCTCATAACGAAATCAATGTAATCTTTATTTATAGCGTTTTTACTCATCATGTTTAATAAAACATCTTGATTAGCTACTAAATATTGAATCATAGAATTTACGTTTACGAAATCACCTTTTTCAAGTGCTTTCTTTTTAGCTTTAAGCGATGAATTACTCATAATTGAGGAATAATCTATTGCAGTTTCACCTACGTATACAGGGTTTCCTGATAACATATCATCTTGCATTGAATCAATATAATCATTTACACCTCTTGATACTGCTAAAACTAGAGCAACTCCAATAATTCCGATTGATCCGGCAATTATTATCATTATAGTTCTTTTACATTTAGATAATAGGTTTTTAAACGATAATAAGAATGCTTGATAAAAACTCATCTTAGCTTTTTCTTTTTTAGGTTTATCCATTACTTCAACATTTTGTTCAGCATTAAGTCTTTTAACTTCTTCTATTTCATCTTCTTCACTAAATGGATTAGAATCTTCTAATACTTCTCCATCTTTTAGACGTACAATACGTGTAGAATATTTTTCTGCAAGTTCAGGATTATGAGTAACCATAATTACTAAACGATCTTCAGCAATACGTTTAATAAGTTCCATAATTTGAACTGATGTTTCAGAATCTAGTGCTCCTGTAGGTTCATCAGCTAAAAGTATTTCAGGATTATTAACTAAAGCACGCGCAATCGCAACTCTTTGGCATTGTCCTCCAGATAGTTGATTAGGCTTTTTCTTATATTGTCCTTTTAGTCCTACTTCATCTAGGGCTTGTTTAGCTCTTTTTGTTCTTTCATCTTTAGAAATTCCCGAGATTGTAAGGGCTAATTCAACGTTTTGAAGGATTGTTTGATGTGGAATTAAGTTGTATGCTTGGAATATAAATCCAACTCTATGATTACGATATATATCCCAATCTCTATCTTTAAATTCTTTTGTTGATACACCATTAATGAATAAATCACCTGATGTATATTTATCTAGTCCTCCGATAATGTTAAGGGTAGTAGTTTTACCACAACCTGAAGCTCCTAGAATAGATACGAATTCATTCTTTCTAAATGATAAATTAATACCTTTTAGCGCATTAACGCTAATATCTGCGACTTTGTATGTTTTTACAATATTTTTTAATCTAAGCATTGTCTTTCTCCTTATAACAACATAATTTAAAAATATCTTTCATAAACCTATCAAATTCCTCTTCCCCTAGTACTTTAATAGCACATTCAACTTTTCTTCTTATATATTCTTTAGCATCAAGAATATCCTTATATCCCCTATCCGTTAAATGAACATATGTAAGTCTTTTATCTTCTTCTTTTTTATAACGTTCTACTTTCCCTTGTTTTTCAAGTGAATTAAGGATAACAGCTATTCTAGCTGTTGATACATTTAAAGTCTCACTTAAGTATTTTGATGTCTTATCACTTTCCATTAAATGACATAGCGCAAATAGTTGTCCTTGAATCTTTTCACTTAATATTTCATTAGGTTTTATTCTTATTATTTTTTCAACATATTCTTCTACAGTCATAAGACACCTCCTTAATTCACTAACATCGTTAGCAATTTAATTTTAGTGCTTATATTATCTAAATTCAAGAATTATTTTATTAAAACGTTTTCAAATAAATTTTATATTATAGATATCTTAAATTGAAATAAAATAACACTTATTGTATAATTTTAATATCAAGGTGATAGAATGAAGGAAATAGGATTTATTGAAATTAAAAACGCCGTTAGTGATGCGATATATGAAGCGTGTCACAACTTAAATTCTTATACAGTATCGCATTTAAATGCGGCTTATCTGAATGAGGAGGAACCTCTTGCGAAGGAGATTTTAAAGAATTTGATTGATAATCAAGAACTTGCGCGAAGTGAACATATACCTATGTGTCAAGATACAGGTATTGTGACATGTTTTGCAGAAATTGGTTATGATGTACATCTTACATGTGATCTTTATGAAGCTATCAATGAAGGTGTTAGAGATGCATATCAAAAGTATTATTTAAGAAAGAGTGTTGCGGACGCAATCACTCGTATTAATACTAAAGATAATACTCCCGCAATAGTTCATACAAAAATGGTAAAAGGTGAAAATTTAAGATTAGTACTAGCTCCTAAAGGTGCTGGTTCTGAAAACATGAGTAAGCTTGTTATGTTAAATCCTACTGATGGAATAGATGGTATTAAAAAATTCGTTATTGATTCTATAAAAGCTGCAGGTGGTAGACCATGTCCACCACTTTTCTTAGGAATTGGAATTGGTGGTAATTTTGAAACATCAGCACTACTTGCGAAAGAAGCTTTAATGCGTTCATCTTCTTCCACTGACCCAAAAATAAAAGAGCTTGAAGATGAAATAAAAGATTTATGTAATAAAACTTTCATAGGTCCTATGGGACTTGGTGGTAAAACTACAGTTTTTGAAGTATTTATAAACACAGTTCCATGTCACATAGCCTCACTCCCTGTAGCACTTAATATTCAATGTCATGCGAATAGACATCAGGAGGTTGTATTATGATAGATTTTACTACTCTTCATGCAGGAGATATTATTAAATTTAGTGGTACTATATATACCGCAAGAGATGCGGCACATTTAAGACTTAAAAATTTAATTGATGAAAATAAAAAAATAGATATAGATTTTTCAGGTTCACTAATTTATTATGCAGGGCCTACTCCTACAAAACCTAAAGAGGTTGTAGGGTCAATAGGACCTACTACATCTTCTCGTATGGATAAGTTTATTGATTATATGCCAGAATTAAAAATTAAAGGTATGATTGGTAAAGGTCCTAGAGATAATTATGTTTGTGAATGTTGTAAAAAATATGGACTTGTCTACTTTGTTGTGACAGGTGGAGCTGGAGCACTTTTATCTAAAAGAGTTAAAAGTTGTAAAGAAGTTATGTTTGAAGATTTAGGTTGTGAATCTATAAAACAACTAGAAGTTGAAGATTTTCCACTTATAGTTGCGTACGACACATACGGAAATAGCGTATTTGAAAGGAAGGAAAAATAAAAATGGATTTAAAAGAAAAAGCTTTAAAAGCACATGAAGGTGGAAAGTTTATTACAGGTTGTAGATTAAAACTTGAAAATAAAGATGACTTATCTATAGCATATACACCAGGTGTTGCGGAACCTTGTAAAGAAATTAATAAGGACCCTGAACTTGCGTATAAATATACATCAAAAGGTAATACTATCGCAGTAATAAGTGATGGTACTGCAGTTTTAGGACTTGGTGATATCGGACCTATGGCAGGTCTTCCTGTTATGGAAGGTAAGTCAGCATTATTCAAACGTTTTGCGAATATTGATTCAGTACCTATTGTCTTAGATACTAAAGATCCTGATGAAATTGTAAGAACTGTTGAAATACTAGCTCCTACTTTTGGAGGAATTAATCTAGAGGATATATCAGCACCTAGATGTGTAGATATTGAACGTAGACTTGTTAAATCATTAAATATCCCTGTAATGCATGATGACCAACACGGAACATCAATCGTTGTAGGTGCGGCAGTTATGAATGCGGCAAGATGTACACATAAGAAACTTGAAGATTTAGTTGTAGTAATGTCAGGTACAGGAGCAGCTGGTTCTAACATCGCAAGAATGTTAAAACGCCTTGGTGTTAAAACTATTTATGCGTCAAACAAAGATGGCGTAGTTGATATTAAAAATTATGATCAATATGATTTCTTAATTAAGGAATTATTAGATGATAAGATTATTGATACAAAACCAGGTCATGATAATACACTAGCTTCTCTTTTAAAAGATGCGAATGTATTCGTTGGTGTATCAGCACCAAGACTTGTTACAAAAGAAATGGTTAGAACTATGAAAGATCCATTCGTATTTGCGATGGCTAATCCAACTCCTGAAATAACATATGATGAAGCTAAGGAAGGTGGAGCTATCATAGTAGGTACAGGTAGATCTGATTATCCTAACCAAATTAATAACTTACTAGCATTCCCTGGAATATTTAGAGGAGCCCTAGATTCTAAAGCTACTAAGATTACTGAAGGTATGAAGATGGCAGCAGCTAAAGCACTAGCTAATTTAATCAGTGATGATGAATTAAATCCTGATTATATTATTCCATCAGCATTTGATGAAAGAGTAGTTCCAGCAGTTGCGAAGGCTGTAGCTGATGAAGCTATAAAAGCTGGAGTTGTAAGAAAATAAATTTATTAAACATGATTTCTTTATTGAAGTCATGTTTTTTTTATGCATTAAAAAAGGATGGATAATAAATATCACATCCTTTGTTTTTTAATATTAAATTTTTTCAGTAGCTAATAAAGCTATTGCATATATACGCATAGTACCATTACTTGATCCTAAATAATATTTTGAACCACCTGTAACCGTAATCTTAGCTTCAGTTGGTACAGCACTATTACTATTTGATCCTATCGATTGTGCACTATCAAACGATCCTTCTGTCCAACATTTAATTGTACGTTCTGTATTATTAGAACCTGTACAATATGTAACTCTAATATCAATATTACCAGTATATTCAGATAAATCTACTTCAATATAGTAATTACTAGCAGTTGCTGTTTTACTTACTACAACACGCTTAGTCGCTTTTACCGTAACACCACTCAAATCAGTATATTTTAATTCACTTCCATTGCAATCATCTACCGCGAATTTTCCTTGTTCTGATGATACTAATTTTAAATTTTTACCCCATGTAGTATTATCTACATTTCCATTTGCTAAATCATTTGGAAGATATAATGTATTAGTTATACTTTCAGAAGGTGTAGTCTTTTCTTGTAGTGTAACATCATTTGAAACATTGATTGTATACTCATCCATATCGTATAATGCCTTATCCCAAGAGAATGAGAATTTATTATCACCTGCTTTAACATTAACAGCTAATGTAACTTGTGTCTTATCACCTGATACAAACACGCAATTACTTAAAGCTTGTACTGAGTTAGCTGAAACACCACTTAAACTATCTGGTTTATTTAATTTAACAAAAACAGTATTTCCCTTATAACTACTACTATATGCAATTGTACCTGAAGTTACATTAAGTTTTGTGTTATCATTTGTATCAAC
>CAVCDW010000057.1:0-39559 GCA_963601055.1 Elusimicrobiaceae bacterium | reverse complement strand
TTTTATACTTAATCTCTCCTTTAATATTATGTGTGATTTTCTTAAATATTTTAAAAAGGAGAACTTCTTTGATAGAAATTCTCCATAAAAATTCATATTATTTTTTAATTAATCTTTGTCTGCTTTTAATACAGCGTTAAGCATTACAGTTGCACCATCAGTACAATGTTCTGGTTTACTATATTCTGGTTCACAATGACTTAGTCCATCTTTTGATTGAACGAAGATCATTGTTGTAGGGATTACATATGCACAGAATTGAGCATCATGTCCTGCACCAGAGTGAATATATTGATGAGAAACTCCTGTTTCTTCTGCAGCTTCTTTTACATAAGAAACTAACTTCTTATCCCAGTAAACAGTATCTCTGTTCCATGCCTTTTCAACTTTACATGTACATCCATGCCAAGTCTTAGTCTCAAGGCTCTTAACGATTGCTAATACCTTGTCTAGAACTTCTGGTAATTCATGACGTGAATCGAATGAGAATTCGAAGAAATCAGGTACACAAGTATGTACATCAGGATGACATACAACTTCTCCTGTTGTATATACTAATTCAGGATATCCTAATTTATCGATTTCATTATGAAGGTATACTAATGCTTCAGATGCTGCATAGAATGCATCTTTTCTCTTAGGCATTGGGAATGTTCCAGCATGAGTTGTTTGTCCATAGAACTTAATACGATAGTTGAACATACCAAGAACACAGTCTACTACTCCGATTTCTTTATTGTTATCTTCAAGGATTGGTCCTTGTTCAATATGTGTTTCAAACATATATAGATAATTTTCTGGAGATAATCTATATTTCTTATCACCTTTATATCCTGATTTTTCTAGTGCTTCACCGAAAGTCTTAGTTGGATCTAGGATTGATTTAGAGTTCATCATATCATCATATTTGAATTTTTGACGAATGTCTTCAGGAAGATAGTCATAACATACGATACCTGAACACATCATTGCAGGTGGATATAATGATCCTTCCTCGTTTGTCCAAATCATAGCTGTTAATGGATGTTTGTGAGGAATGTTGTTTTCTACAACAGTCTCTAATACTTCCATTGCAGACATAACTCCTAAGATACCATCATAGTTTCCACCATTCTTTACTGAATCACAGTGAGAACCCATAACAATTCTCTTTGCGTTAGGATCAGTACCTGGAATAGTTGCGTACATATTAGCAACGTCATCAACTTCAATAGTGGCTCCGATAGCGCGCATTCTACGTTCAAATTCTTTACGAGCCATTATAGCTTCTGGAGAAAGTGAATAACGAGTTATTCCTCCATGTCCTGCATCTCCAAATTTTGAAAATGTTTTAATTTTGTCAGTCATTCTTTCTAAACTACACTTATACATAATACATTATCTCCTTTTTTATTTCATATCATTTTTTTTACGTTCTTCTGGAATTCTTACACAATTCTCTAATATAAATTTAACATCTTTACTGTTGCAGAAGAATTGTGCTTCTCTATGATCTTGTTCAAAAGATAATAAGAATCTTTCATCCCAGTCTGCAAGATCAACTCTTACTTTTTTATGATCAAACTCATATTCTTGCATCAACTTTTGCATACCTGGAGTTAAATTCGCAAATGCAAATAGATTTCCATGGTATGGCGTTTTAAATTTTAATTTTTTTCTAAAAGCATCTTTTAATATAATATTTACAAAATATTCAGTTCCACAACCTTCACAAGCTGGTGAATCAACAGTTCTAAATCTTTTATAATATATTAAATCTAAAATGTTTACCGTCCCTTTAATATTTCTATTTTCCATAACTAATCACCCCTTTAGTGATTTTTGTAATATATCTTTTAAGTCTTCTAAACTTAAATCAATTATTGTATTCTTTAATTTTTCAACTTTAGAAGCCTTTAGGGCATATTTATCTATTTCTTCATCACTTAGTACCTCTTTTTCACCAAGTAATAAAGATATTTCCTTATCAAGTTCATCAAGTGATGACATATTTAATGCCGCAAGAATTTCTTTTATTAGTTCTGGTTTTTTAGCATCTACTAATTTTAAGAATTCCGCAAGTAATAATCCATTAGCTCTTCCATGATCAATATCTTTATAATATGTTAGGGAATATCCTAATATATGTACTGCGACAGTACCGCATGAAGCTATTACAACTCCAGCAAGTGTTGAAGCATACAATAATTCATCTCTTGATTCTAATGATAGGGTATTATTTTCTAATTCATTAAAATGTTTTGATATAAGTTTGATAGCTTTTAAACTTAAATTTTTTGAATATTCTGTAGCCTTCTTTGATAGATATCCTTCTATCGCATGGCATAAGGCATCAAGCACTGTGTTTATTGTTGTATTTTTTCCTAATGTTTGCATATACTTACCATCTAGTAATGCTAAGCGAGGGTAAGTATATACAGAATTGATAGTAGATTTTGTTTCTAATCTATCATTAGTGATTATTGAATATGGTGTTACTTCACTACCTGTCCCAGAAGTTGTAGGAACACAAACAATAGGTAGAACGTCGCTAGAAATAGCTGTTGTAAATAAATCTTCTTCTTTAATATCTTGTCTTGCAAGAATGGCTATTGCTTTTGCAGCATCCATAGGTGATCCACCACCTATTGCGATTATGAAATCACAACCACTTTCTTTTAATTTTTTACTTCCATCATAAACTAAAGGGATTGTAGGATTAGCCATTACTTCATTAAATAATGTGTATTCAATATTAACGTTTTTTAAAGCAGTTAATACATCATCTAATGATCCATTCTTAAATACAGAAGTCTTACCAGATACAATAAATGCTTTATTTCCAATTTCCTTTAATTTATTTGCATTTTCTACAATTATATTTCTTCCACATAATACTTCAGTTGGGACATTTAGTTTTTCCATATAATACTCCTTTTTAAAGACTGTTATCTACATCAGTAAGAACTTCGTCTAATTTTACTAATTCTTCCTTTAATTGTTCTTTAGTTATAATTAATGCTGGGTTTACAAATATCATATTTTCATGAGAATATGTACAGAATCCTTTAGCTTTTAATGCTCCAATAATCTTAGGCATTACTCCTTCAGGATCTTTTCCATAAGGTACTAAAGCTTCACGAGTTTCTTTGCTCTTTACAAGTTCAATTGATGAGAATAATCCGATTGCTCTTACTTCACCAACGCACTTATGTTTCTTTTGTAATGCTAATAATTCTTCTTTTAATACCGCACCAACGCTATTAACGTTATCTAAAATGTGAGCGTCATCATAGTACTTAACACAAGCTACACCAGCTGCACATGCAAGTGGATGTCCACTATATGTAAGTCCACATAGTAATGTATGATCATCAAAGTATTCTGCAATTTTCTTAGAAACTACACATCCACCTAATTGTACATATCCACAAGTTACACCTTTTGCGAATGATACAATGTCTGGTTTAACGTCATAGTTTTCGAATGCGAATAATTTTCCAGTTCTTCCCCAACCAGCCATTACTTCATCACAAATCATTAAAATTCCGAATTCATCACAAATCTTACGAACTCCAGGAAGATATCCCTTAGGAGGAATAATAACTCCATTAGATCCTGTAATAGTTTCAAGAACTATACAAGCTACTTGGTCTGCTCCTTCGTAAATAATTTGTTCACGAAGTTTTGCAAGATAGTAAGCACTAGCTTCTTCTTCAGATGCAAATTTGATTACTGGCTCACGGTATACATATGGATCGAAGAATTTAACAAATCCTGGAATACCTGGTTCAATTGATTGTCTTCTTGGTTCTCCTGTAATTGATCCTGCTCCAAATGTTGATCCATGATATGAACGATATCTTGAGAATACTTTTGGTCTTCCTGTATAAAGACGTGCCATCTTTATAGCATTTTCATTCGCATCAGCACCTCCATTTGTAAAGAATACTTTTCCCATGTTATCTGGCATTCTATCAATTATCATCTTTGCAAGTGTTGCACGTGATTCAACTGCATATGATGGTCCTAGATATGCATATTGGTCTAATTGCTTAATAATAGCTTCTTTAATTTCTTTGTTTCCAAATCCAACATTTAAGTTTACAAGTTGGGCAGACATATCTGTATATCTCTTACCTTCATAATCCCACATGTAAATTCCTTCTGCTTTAGCAATCGCAATTGGATTTAAATTCTTTTGTTTGCTCCATGATTGTAAAACATATTTCTTTTGTAATTCTTTAATTTCTTCACCGTTCATTTTAATTTATCTCCTTTAATTACCTCTTTGGTTTCATTATACGTTTTGAAACCGAAATTGCGTCTGTTGGACACACAAGTCTACATAGATGACATCCTACACATTTACTTCCATTAAGTCTTGGATAACCATCTTTCATTGTAATTGCTTGATGTCCACCATCATAACATGATACATAACATCTTTCGCATCCTATACATTTATCTTTGTTGAATACAGGGAATACGATAGTGTCTCTGTTTAAATCTTCGGCAGGTACAATATTTTCTAAACCTTTACCTACAATTTCATCTAGTTTTTTATAACCATTCTTTTTCAAGAAATATTTAGCACCAGATATTAAATCATCTATAATTCTATATCCATATTGCATTATCGCAGTTGTTATTTGTATGTTTCCACATCCAAGTGCTATAAATTCTAGTGCATCTTGGGCTGTTTCAATTCCTCCCATTCCAGATAATGGCGCACCGTTTAATTCTTTATCTTGGGCCATATCTGTAATGAATCTTAATGCTATAGGTTTTACAGCTTTTCCACTATATCCTGATACTGATGTTTTTCCATCTATGTTAGGATCTCCTATCATAGTATCTAAGGATACATTAGTAATACATTTAATAGTATTGATAGCCGCAATACCTGCAGCTCCTGCTTCAATAGCTGCTCGTGCTGGTAATCTCATATCTGTTATATTTGGTGTCATTTTAGCAAGGACTGGAAGTTTTGTCCCTTTTACTGTAGCTTCTGTATATTTCTTTACTAATTCTAGATTAGTTCCTACATCACTTCCCATACCTTTTACACTCATTTGTGGACAACTGAAGTTACATTCAATGATATCAACACCTGCGTCTTCACACATCTTCGCAAGTTTTGTCCATTCCTCTTCATTTTGTCCCATAATAGAGGCTACTATTACTTTTGTTGGATAATTCTTTTTCAAATCACTAAGAATCTTTAAATTCTCTTCTAGAGGATGATCTGATATTTGTTCCATATTTTTGAATCCAACAAATGGAGTTCCTTCTTTTCTTGTTGCACTAAATCTTGGTGATACTTCGTTTGGTAGATAAAAACCAATTGTTTTATATACTACTCCTCCATATCCTTCTTCTAGAGCTTTAGCGCACATTTCGTAGTTTGAACCTACAACTGATGATGATAAGAAGAATGGATTTTCACATTTAACACCCATAAAATCAATTTCTAATGAAACATCATCTAAATCAACATCACACTTAGGTGTTAATTCAATCGCTTTTTTAATTCTTACTTTTTCATCATAATGTATACAAGCTTTCTCACAAAATCCTTCGCAAGTAGCGCATACATCTTTATCAACATATCTTCCTGCTACATCTTTATTTTCAAATCTTACAGATCTTAATAAATTAGCTGGCTTATAAGCATGTGGACAAGCTTTATTACACTTGGCATTTTCACAAAGCAGACATGAAGATGAAATATTTGTTAATATTTGCGTTTCATAAGCCATGTTTATTTATCTCCTATCTTTCAAATCTTGAGGCACGTTTTACAAATTTACCCCAACCAGCTTCTCCTAAGAATTCACCATCTTTATATACAAGTCTTCCTCTTGAGAATGTCATAACAGGATATCCTTTTAATTTAGTACCCTCCCAAATTGTATGGTCACAATCTGAATGCATCTTAGAGTTTGTTATAGTAAAGTCAATAGTTGGATCATATACTACAACGTCTGCATCATATCCAGGTAATAAGAATCCTTTTTTCATACATCCGAATATCTTAGCTGGATTTTCACAACAAAGTTCAATTACACGTTCGTAAGATACCTTTCCTTCACCTGCTTTTGAAAGCATGTAAGGGAACATATTTTCAACTCCGGCACAACCATTAGGTACTTTTGTGAAATCATCTTTTCCCCAATCCTTTTCATATGATTGGAATGGACAGTGGTCAGTTGCGATTGTATCAACAACTCCTCTATTTATTGCGTCCCATAAAGCATCAAGTGATTCTTGACCCTTCATTGGAGGTGAACAAATGAAGTCAATACCTCTTTCTCTCTTATAAACATCAGATGTGAATTCTAGATATTGAGGACAAGTTTCTGCGTATACCTCAACACCTTCTTTCTTAGCTGCTTCAATTGCGTTAATTCCACCCTTAGATCCTACATGCACGATATATAATGGTGCTCCTAGAGATTTAGCGAATGCGATAGCTCTCTTGTCAGCTTCTTCTTCTACAAATTCAGGTCTTGATAGATAGTGATAGTATGCAGAAGTTTTACCTTCACTTAAGAACTTCTTAGTTAATACATCTATTACATCTCTGTTTTCAGCATGTACTGAAATTTGAGCTCCGATAGTCTTAGAATATTCTAGTAATTTATATAAGTCTCCATCATTTACTCCAAAGTTATAAACCATAAAGCACTTGTAAGAAGGTACACCATATTTAACTGCATCATCCATAGTCTTCATTAAATCACCTGAAATGTCTTTAATACCAACGTGGAATGCATAATCACAAGCTGCTTGAGGAGCTGCGATTTTATCTCTTCTTAATACTGTATCAAGAATTGATTCTTTGAAATCTTGTAATGCGAAATCGAATACCATTGTAGTACCACCACATACGGCAGCTCTTGTTCCTGCAAAATAGTCATCTGATGAAATTGTTCCTCCAAATGGCATTGCAAGATGTGTATGAGCATCTATAGCTCCTGGTAATACATATTTACCTTTTGCATCTACAACTTTTGTAAATCCTTCTTCTTTAATGTTTGTTGAAATCTCAACAATTTTTCCACCATCTATGGCAACATCTGCCATATATTTTCCCTTTGAATTAATCAAAGTTCCGTTTTTAATTAATAAATCCATATTTCCATCTCCTAAAAATCAACTAGTACTCATTCATTGAGTACCAGTTGTTAAATTTATTTACTATTCGTATTTGTAAACTAGAACAAGTCCTGATCTTTGGAATACTTGAGCTACTTCAAGTAATTCATCTGATGCGCTTGCTGCTGCATTACTTGCGATTAGGTTAGATACCCATGTTGTACCGAAGTCATAAGTTCCTGCTGTAACGTTTACTGTTTCAGATACTGATCCTCCACCTTCAACGATGTTTACATTTGTAAATCCAGCTTCAGTATAATATCCTTTCTTTAATGCAACATAGTATCCCATGAATTGAGCATCTGGTAACCATTTTAATTGAATTGAAATGCTCTTCTTTTCAATAGTTCCTACTCCTTCAAGACTATCTACTAGGTAATCACTAGTTGAGAAGTCAGATACAGTCATGCCTTTAAGTTTGTTAGCAGCTGTTGAATCTGTAAGTTCAATATATTGCTTAGCTAATGATAATGTGTTAGTTATAGCTTCTGAATCAATATTTCCATATTTTGTAACTGTTTGACCTTTAGTATCAGTTGTTACTAATTTTGCAACTTCTGATGCCATGTAAGCTTGATGCTCTGGTTCAACTGATTGTCCATATTCATAACAAATTTCTGCAGCTTCTGCTGTATGTTCTACTGCATATGCCCAACCTCTAAGTGATGCATATACGAAAGCTTTAACTGTGTTTGGATTTGTTTGTGCAAATTTCTTAGTACAGAAAATACTGTCTTCTAGCATCGCAACACCTTCATCGTTCATATCGATGATTCCAACGTTATCACCATATCCGAATCCATTTCCATTTGAATATGAATTCTTTACAAGTCCTAATTCGTTATATGTCATAGCTGATGCTAATGCTACTGTACCATTATCGAAACAGTCCATTGTAAATGGTTGTTGAATATATTTTTGCTCTTGACCATATTTCTTTAATAAAGCATATACTTCATATTCATTTCCAAGACCCCAGTTACCAACCTTTCCTGCAGCTGCTGCCTCTTTAATGATAGTTTCTGATGAAGTACCTTTTGCCCATTTTAAACCTTTGTCCTTACTTCCACATGAAACAAGAACTGTTGCTGCTACTGCTCCTAGTGCAGCTCCTCCAATTAATCTTTTAACACTTAAACTCATAATTATATCTTCCTTCCTTTTTTATAATTTTTTATATTAACTTAAGACTTTCTATGTCTTAAAGTAATACCTTCAATAACCATTAGTATCATGTACATAATTATTCCAATTAGACATGCTACAATGATATATGCCCAAGCTGTCGCAAACTGTGATAGGTTGATTAAACTATTGATTTTATAACCAACACCTGAAGTTGCTTCTGTGAAGTATTCACAAACAAGGGTTGAGATAACTGCAGTAGGGATACCAATCTTTAATGCTGTAAATACATATGGAATACTATTTGGCATTCTTAGTTTCCAAAGTATTTTTAATTTTCCACAAGCATAAGATTCTAATAAATCCTTACTAAATGGTCTTAATTCTGTAAGTCCTCTATATGAAGTAATTGACATTGAAGACATTGTAACTAAAGTTACTACAATAACTTTTGCAATAAATGATTTTTCTTCTACATCTGTTGTAAAAACTGTTGTAAGGTTAATAAATACTGGTGCTAAGGCTACAATAGGAATTGCGTTGAATACACCTACTAGCGCAAGTCCTCCTTTTCCTACCTTTGGTAGTAAGGCTGTAAGAACTGCTAGCCCGTATCCTAGAATTGATCCAATTAATAAACCTACTATGATAACTACAACTGTAGTAGATATATCAGATTGCATATTTCCAAAGTTTTTAGCTAAAATATCAAATATTCTAGATAACTTTGGAAGTACTAATTCCTTTATATTTAATATCTTGTTTGTAGCACCTGTCTGCCATAATACGATAAGTACTATACCAAGTAATAATGGATATAATACTGATGAAATATTATTCCATCTTTTCTTCAGAATTTTCATCAATATCACCATCCTTAACTTCTTCTAACTTTTGTTTCTTAGATTTTTTCTTTTCGATAAATTGTTCAAACTTTAATTTTAATGATGTTTTACCAAATCTATATGGACAAACTATAACTTCAAGTAATGTCATTATTCCAGATGATCCAACACCAATTAAGGCACTGAATAATACTATTTGCCAGAATATCCATCTAGGTTGTCCACCTTTTTGTGATGTCATAAGTAGACATCCAAGTGAATTTCCTGTTTGAATTGTATCAACTAGTATTGCGGCTGTGATTGCTAGTGGTGCCGCAATCTTTAATCCTGTAAAGAAATAAGGCATACACGCTGGAATCATTGTCTTCTTATACTTTTGATAAGTGTTTGCTGCACAAAGACTCATTAAGTCATGTTTTTCTTTTTCTACTTGTTTGTATCCTGCAAGGCAGTTTGTTGATACTGGGTAGAATGTAAGAATTGCAGCAATTATAATTCTTGATGCATTAGCACTACCACCTGTCATTTGGAAGATGATTGGTGCCATTCCAAGGATTGGAATCATTTGAATTATCATTAGATATGGGAATGCTATTTTTTCAACTACTCTTGAAAGATTCATAAGTAGTGCTAGAACAAATCCTAATACAATACCTATTAAGAATCCTATAAACGCATTTAATAATGTATTACCTGCAGCTTTTAGGACTAGAACAAATCCTAATTCACCACCTGATTTAACAGTGAATATTGATTTGATTATTTCATATAAATGAGGTAGGTAATTTTCAGGATGTCTTGAAAACATAGGCATTGAAGCAATTATAGTAGCAAACACTTCCCAAAGGATAATTATTCCTATAATCCAACAACATAAACTAAAGTATTTTAAATTTGTTACTTTATTAACAAATTTTCTAAAGGGCTTTTTAACTACCTTCTCCATATCCTACACCCCCTCAAAACTATTTCTTACCTTTGTTACTAATTCAGTAAACTCAGCTGTTCCTTTCATATCAAGAGTTCTAGGACGAGGAAGATTTACATCAACTACTGCTGATAATCTACCTGGATGTGGAGATAGAATACAAATTCTATCTGATAGGAATACTGCTTCTTGAATATTGTGAGTGACGAATATAATTGTTTTATTTGTCTTTCTCCAAATTCTAAGTAGGTCCTCATGTAATTTTTCTTTTGTAAATTCATCTAGAGCTGAGAATGGTTCATCCATAAGTAATATTTCAGGTTTTAATGCAAATGCTCTAGCAATACCTACACGTTGTTGCATACCTCCTGATAATTGGTTTGGATAGTGATTTGCGAAGTCATGAAGATTTACTAAATCTAGCATCTCAAGAGCTGCTTTCTTACGCTCTTCTTTAGATACATGCATTATTTCTAGTGGAAGTTCAACATTCTTTATTACTGTTCTCCAATCATATAGAACTGGTGCTTGGAATACCATTCCATATTTTCTTTTAAGTCTTGCTTCCTTTGGTGTCATACCTTCGATAAGTACTTCACCTTGTGTGTTCTCTATTAAGTTTGCAATAATTCTTAATAATGTTGATTTACCACATCCTGATGGACCAAGAAGCGATATAAACTCACCTTTCTTTATATCTAGTGTTACATCTGTAAGTGCTGTAACTGTTTTATCTTGAGCTTCATATGTCATACCAACATGATCAAGTTTGATTTCTACTAAATCCTTTAATTCTTCCATAATAACAAATCCTTCCATTAAAAAACAAAAGGCGCTTTTTTTATAAGCGCCATTGATTCTTTAAACTAATAAAATATTAAAAATAAAAAGCAATGAAGTATCTTCGCCTCATTGCTTACTTTTTACACCACCTATTTTATTACATTTTTATGAAAATTCAATATTTGTTTTAATTTAGCCCTTATAAAGCGCTTTTATCGCTAAAAAACGATGTTTTTTTAAATTTTAACGAATTAAATACAATATTTTTACAAAATATCACATTACAAAAATTCACAAATTTAATCAAATGGTCTTATTTTGTATTATAAATATTCTTAAATTTTATATAAATTTTATTATTTAGCCACTTATTTCTATTATTTATGGTTATAATTCAATATTTTGTTTTTAAATAAAAAACACTTCCAAAATAGAATTATCCTAATTTAGAAGTGTTATTGTTAATAAATATTATCCAACAATGACTGCGTAAACATTCATACTGTCACCTTTTGTGATAGTAATAGTTCCTGCAGTAATAGAAATTTCAAATACGCCATTACTATCTGAAGTGTATTTTGTTCCATTAACCTTAATTGATTTAGATGCAGTGTCTGATACTATAATTAATGTAGTTTCTGATGTACATTCAAATGTTATAGTTGTAGATGATTCCATCTTTAATGCGTTAGTATATTCTACACCATCATATGTTTTAGCAGTAGTTTTTGAGTTTATATTTCCATTTACTGTAAAGTACGAATTATCTCCACCAGCAGCTGTAAATTTTAATACTTCTGTTGTTTGTGGAAGTGCTGCATAAGCCTCTTCACAAGCTATAAGTTTTGATATATTTGTAACTTTTAGTTGTTCTTCTGTTGATAAAGCTGCAAACGCAGATCTTGCGGCTTTTATAGAGTTTCTATCTGCCGCAGTAACACTAGCTGATTCTGGTAATGCATCAATTAATGCGATTACTTCTTCTGCAGTCTTAGTCTGTGTTGTAGTATCTGATGATGAATCAGATGAACCTGATGAACTTGATGATTCATCACTTACAAATACTGACACAATAGAATCTTTATATTGTGTTAATGCTGTCTTTAATGCAGGAATTACAGCATAAGATGCATCATCAACGCTATTATCGAATGTCCATTTGAAGTCTCCTCCACCAACACGTCCAGCATATGATTGAACTTTAGCTTTAGCTTCTTCTGGTGTATCGACACTATATGAATACATAATTGATGAATTTGTATCAAAGTTATTATAAGTTGTTCCACCTTTTAATGCTGTTACTGAAGATGGAATTTGTTCATTTCTTGATTCAACAACATATGCATCAAAGCTTGTTGCAGATTCTTTTTGAGAAATAAATGATGCATCTCCATCGAATGTATTATTATAAGCCTTAATAATACCTCCATTTTCACCACTGAATGTTCCTTCACCAGCCGCATCAGTTCCTTGACCTGATATTAACATTGGTCTCATTGTTGCAGTAGATCTGAAATAGTTGTTTTCAACGAATGCTGATCCACCCATAGTCATACCAACACCATATTTTGCATTACCATCAAAATAATTGTTATAAATATGTACTGTACATGTTCTTATACGTGGATGACGTGAATCTGAATGATCATACCAATTATGATGATATGTAATATAATTTGTTGTTTCCTCAGACTTCATACCTTGAAGATTACATTTACCATTATCATAGAAATGGTTATATGAATGTGTAATATATGAAGAAGTTTTAGTATCTAGAGCTCCGTCTCCTTTTACTTGGTCCGCATCGCTTCCAGCATCTCCATAGAACATATCATTATTATGAACCCATACGTGATCGTTTCCTTGTTGTAATCCAACATTATCGCCTTCATTACTATGACAGTTCATGAATCCTAAATTTCTTATTTCTACGTTAGATGAATTCTTAACTCTAATTCCAAATCCATTACAAGTTGTATCGTCTCCAATACCTTCAACTGTAATTCCACATGTTACAGCATCAATAACTATATCACCTTTATCACAATTAGTAGGGTCAGTAATATTTCCAATCATTCTTATACATAATGGTGTAGATGATTTTTTAGCAGCTGTAATTATTCCTTGAAGACTTGTAACCGTAGCTCCATTTATTACAGCCTTAACGCTATCTTTGTTGGAATTTGATACGTAAACAACTGTCGCATTACTCTTTAATATACCATTATCATTATAAGCTCCTGATGATGTATTTGTTGTAACCTTAGTTTTAGCTCCTGTACCTTTTACAAATCCAAATCCTGATCTTTCATGTGCTTGAACAGTGATATTTTTAGCAACCGCACCTTCTTGTTCAACACCATCAACTACAGGACATACTTTAAGAGTATAATATCCACTCTTAAGACCTACCATATCAACTCTATAGTATGAACTATATTTTCTGATTAATTCTTTATCAATCTTAGTATATGATGTAGCTCCATCTTCTTTAATATATGCATTGTATGATGACGCTCCATCAACATATCCAAATTTTGCATACAAGGCTTCTAAATCACCTGCAACCTCTTGGAATTCAAGCGTGCTTGAACCTTTATCAACAGAAGGTGTTGTAGGAGTTATTTTATCTCCACTTGTACTTGATCCACTATTGTTATAATCTGAACCACCTGTACTTGTATCAGTTGATCCACCTGTGTTTCCATCTGTTGAGCCTCCAGTATTTGTTCCTGTATTTCCACTATCTGTCGAACCACCTGTACTTGTGTCAGTTGAGCCTCCAGTGCTTGTATCTGTATTACCACCATCTGTATTAGTTCCAGGATTAACTGGACCTACTACAGTTCCAGTATCACCAGAACCAGTTGAGCCTCCAGTATTTGTTGAATCTCCAGTATTTGTCCCTGTATTTCCACTATCTGTTGATCCGCTATCTCCTGTACTTGTATCTGTATTTCCGCTATTTCCACTATCTGAAGATCCACCTGTATTTGTATCAGTTGAGCCTCCTGTGTTTGTTGAATCTCCAGTATTTGTTCCTGTATTTCCACTATCTGTTGATCCACCATTTCCTGTGTTTGTAGATCCACCTGTACTTGTATCTGTACCATTATTTCCTGTATTAGGTACGTTTGATTTAGTTCCACATGACGCAAGTCCTACAAGTGATCCTAAAAACGCAATTGATAATCCAATATTTTTAAATTTCATTTTCTTTTCCTCCAGCATGTAAACGTTTTCCAAAACTTCTTTAAATAAAAGCTAAGATAAAACTTAGCCTTTACCTGGTATTAATATGTATAGGGCTGGTTAAAATAAAAACCAACAAAAGAGAAAGGGAACTAATTATTAATACCATAGGAAGTAGTAATTTTTATTACTTACACTTTATTAACAATCTAATTTCTCATTTTATTGGTTTTTTTAAAAAATTAATATTTATTTTGTGAATTTTTAAATGTATATGTAAACGAATTGCCTTCTTTATTTATATATACATGATTTTTATTCTTACTCTTGAAGCTTCCGTCGATATATGATGTAGTGCCTTTTGTAAAATCTATTTCCATTTTATAATCATCACTTTCACCATTAACTTTTGAATCCACTTCACCATTAATCCAAATGTAATTAGTTTTAATCTTAGTTGTAGCTAAAGTATCATCCTTCTTTTCTACAACTTCTATTTTCTTAACTGTTGAAGAATTTTTAACGAATGAATAAATATATTCATTTTCTTTTTCTCCGAATGTTTCAGAAATTTCTAAAGAATTAGTATCATCCATAAATATTTTGGTAGTAAATGTAACTTTATTATTTTTAATGATTTTATTACCTGTAAAATAATACACAACATCACTCAAAACAATTTCTCCAAATGTATTTGAATTTAATTTGATAATTTCCCCATTCAATTCAGTTTGTTTAACTACAACTTCATCATAATAAACATGGTAATTATAATATTGACTCTTAATCTCAAGATCATATTCATAATCATATTCATCATTACTATTATTTTTATAAAATGCGTTTGATTTACTTCCAGCTAATCCAAACATATCTTCCATATTATATACATATGCGCTAATATTTGAGACTATAGCTTCTTCTTCTGACTTTGTTAATTCTTTTGATGTGGTTTTTTCTAACTTATCATACTTTATAAAATCATCTAAATTATTTGCGACATTCACTATGTTGTAATATTCTTGAGAATTTATATCATCAAGATATGTAATTACATCATCGCCCTTAACATAATTTATGATATCATCATCTTTTGGTTCACTAGAATCTTGTCCACCTTGATTTTTTAATCCTAAATTAATTCCAAGTGCTACAAGTAAAGCTGCACATGCGCACGCAAGTGTTCCTGATAAAGCGAACTTAAAATATCTTTTTCTACTCTTAACAGGTTCATTAAGATATACATTTGATGTATCTACTTTAGATATAATTTCATTACTATAGTTTTTAATTTCTTGCTTATCCGCAAGAACTCTTAATTTATTTTTTATATCTTTATTCTTCATCTGAAACACCTGCCTTTCTTCTCAATTGTTTCATTGCTTTATTATAAATCCATAGCACTGTTCCTAGTGGTTTATCAACAACATCAGCTATTTCTTTAAATTTAAGTTCATTTATAACATGCAAAATTACAATCTCTTTAGACAATTGATCTAAATCTTTTAGCATATCTAAAACTTCAATGTCCACATTTAACTCTTCTTTAGTATCATCTTTTATATAATCAAATACTAAATCATCATGTACTAATCTTTTCTCTTTATTATAATGATTAATCGCAATATTATGAGCCATAGTTGATAGATAGGCGCGTACATTGGTTTTTGATTTATACTTTGAAATGTTTTCTAAAAATTTAACATATGTATCTTGCATCAAGTCATCTACTACATCTTTATCTTTTATAATAGCGGCTAACGCAAAGAATACAGTCTTTTTAGTCTCGGTATAAAACATATCAAAATGAGAATAGTTACATTCCCTAAATTCTTCAACTATTTCATCTAGTTCCATACCCTTTCACCTTCTTAACAAACAAACAACCCTATTTTATTGGTATTTTTTAGATATTTTAACATAATTATAAATTTTTATAAAGAATATGAACTAAAATATAATAAAAGCTGATGTTTTACCCATCAGCTTTTAATTGTATTTATTCTGTTTTATCTTTTATTTTGTTTCTTTTTTTAGTTTCATATAGAGTCGATAAGAATGCACACAAAACTCCACACACTATGAACGATATTAATACTAGAAGTGATAACCAAATTGATATATCTGATTTATACATCCAATAAGAATAAATAATACCTAATATAACGCCATATATAATTATTAATATAAAATAGTGTTTATTTTCTTTTATATCATTAACTGACATCTATATCTACTCCCATTCAATTGTTGAAGGTGGTTTAGATGTACAATCATACACTACTCTATTAACACCTGGAACTTCATTAACAATTCTTGATGATATTTTCGCAAGAACATCATAAGGAATACGAGCCCAGTCTGCAGTCATTCCATCAATTGATGTAACAGCTCTAATTGCGATCGCATCACAATATGTTCTAAAGTCTCCCATTACACCTACAGATTGAATTCCTGGTAATACTGTAAAATATTGCCATATGTCTTTTTCAAGACCAGCATTCTTAATTTCTTCACGAAGAATTAAATCACTATGACGAACTTTTTCAAGTCTTTCTTCAGTAATATCACCAATAATACGAATCGCAAGTCCTGGTCCTGGGAATGGTTGACGCCAAACGATGTCTGAAGGAATTCCTAATTCTTCTCCAAGTGCTCTTACTTCATCCTTGAATAGTTTGTTAAGTGGTTCAACAAGTTTAAATTTCATATCTTTTGGTAGTCCACCAACATTATGATGTGATTTAATTGTTTGAGCAGTCTTAGTTCCAGATTCAATAACATCTGTATATAATGTTCCTTGAGCTAAGAAATCGAAATCTCCTAATTTCTTTGATTCTTCATCAAAACAATATACGAATTCTGAACCAATAATTTTTCTCTTCTTTTCAGGTTCAGATACTCCTTTTAGTTTTGATAAGAATCTATCTTTTGCGTCAATACGGATAATATTCATTCCAAATTTAGAATTTGGACCTGTGAATGTTTCCATAACTTGTTCTGATTCATTTGCACGAAGTAATCCGTGATCAATAAACATACAAGTTAATTGGTTTCCGATTGCTCTATGGATTAATGCGGCCGCAACTGCAGAATCAACTCCTCCAGATAGTCCACATAAAACCTTTTTATCTTTTACAGTTTCTCTTATTTCTTTTACTTTTTCTTCAAGGTATGAAGCCATTGTCCAATTAGCTTTTGCTTTACAAATCTTGAATACAAAGTTTCTTATAATATCATTTCCATAAACTGAATTTCTTACTTCAGGATGGAATTGTGCACAATAAACATTTTTATCTTTATTATACATTGCGGCATTTATTTTATTTTCAGTGATTGCCGCAACTTTAAATCCATCAGGAATTTTTGATACCTTATCACCATGACTCATCCAAACATCTTGAACCTTAGGAAGTCCATCAAATAATAAGCAATCATCAACTACAGTAATAGGTGCTCTACCATATTCCTTAGTTTCTCCTGGTTTAATTTCTCCACCATGATCTTTTGCACATAATTGCATTCCATAACAAATACCAAAAATAGGTAATCCTAATTTGTATATTTCTTGATCACATGAAAAAGCGTCTTCTTCGTAAACTGATTTAGGTCCACCACTAAATACGATTCCTACTACATTACCCATTTCTTTAATTTCTTTTGCAGTAATTGTATTAGGAAGTAGTGCACTATAAACGCCCATTTCACGGATACGACGAGCAATAAGCTGATTATATTGGCTTCCAAAATCTAATACTATAATCTTATCGTAATCCATAATATCCTCCTTTATTTTGTGTAATTAGGTGCTTCAACTGTTATATCAACATCGTGTGGATGTGATTCACGAAGACCTGCATTAGTAATTCTTATAAATTCTGAATTCTTTTGAAGCATAACTATATTTTCTGCTCCACAATATCCCATACCAGACTTGATTCCACCACATAATTGGTAAACAGTATCACTTAATTCACCCTTGTATGCGACTCTTCCTTCAATTCCTTCTGGTACAAGTTTTTTAGCTTTTGTAGCTTTGCTTTGGAAATATCTATCTGCAGAACCTCTCTTCATAGCCGCTAAAGATCCCATTCCTTGATATACTTTATATCTACGTCCTTGGAATACTATTTCATCTCCAGGAGCTTCTTTACATCCTGCAAATATTGATCCTAACATTACTACATCTCCACCAACCGCAAGAGCTTTACAGATATCTCCAGAATATTTAATTCCTCCATCCGCAATTACTCCTACACCTGGTGCGTAAGATTTAACGAAATCTGATACATCACCAACTGCAGTAATTTGTGGTACTCCAACACCAGCTACAATACGTGTTGTACAAATTGAACCAGGTCCAATTCCTACTTTTACTGCATCTGCTCCAGCATCTATTAATGCCTTAGCAGCGTCTGCAGTTACAATATTTCCAGCAATTACATTTAGATTAGGGAATAATGTTTTAATCTTTTTAACCGCAAGGATTACATTCTTTGAATGTCCGTGAGCTGAATCGACAGTAATTACATCAACACCAGCGTTAACAAGTGCTGTAACACGGTCTACCATATCTTCACCAATTCCTACTGCAGCTCCACATCTAAGTCTTCCTTTAGAATCCTTACATGCATTAGGGAAGTTTTGAACATTATCAATATCTCTTATAGTGATAAGTCCTTTTAATACACCTTCGTTATCTACTAAAGGTAGTTTTTCAATACGGTTTGAATAAAGAATTTCTCTTGCTTCATCAAGAGTAATTCCTTCTTTTGCAGTAACAAGTTTTTTACCCTTAGTCATTACTGTGCTTAATTTTGTATTATCTGGAGTTAAATATTTTAAATCTCTATTTGTGATAAGACCTACAAGTTTGTTTGCGTCATCAACAATAGGAAGAGATGAAATATTATAGTCTGATAATACTTGAAGAGCTTCTAAAGTTGTATTTTTAGCTTTTAATGTTACAGGTTTTGTAATAATACCTGATTCATTTCTTTTTACCATTTCAACTTCATGAGCTTGTTCTTCAATAGACATATTCTTATGAATAATTCCTATTCCACCTTCTCTTGCAAGAGCTATAGCTAGTGCTGATTCAGTAACTGTATCCATTGCACTCGAAATAATAGGAATATTTAATTCTATGTTTTTAGTAAGATGAGTTTTAAGGCTTACTTGTGATGGAAGTATTTCACTCTTTTGAGGAACTAATAATACATCATCAAAAGTTAATCCTACTCTTATATTATCTAATTTAGACATTATTTTGTTACCTCTAAAATTCCAACTCTATTGAATATATAATCTACATTCTTGAAATAATAATCTAATGTGAAACATGAATCAATTTCTTCATCAGTTAAATATTTCTTGACTTCAGGAGATTCTTTTAATAAATCAATATAATTTAAATCTTCATTTAAAGCACGCATCGCAATAGGTTGAACCATGTCATAAGCTGCTTCTCTTACTAATCCTTTTGAAATTAATTGATACATAACTCTTTGAGCGAATATTACACCCTTAGTTTTATATATATTCTTCATCATGTTTTCAGGATAAACAACTAAGTTTTCAAGAATACCTTTTAATCTATTTAACATATAATCTAATAATTCAGTCGCATCAGGAAGAATAATACGTTCAGTACATGAGTGAGAAATATCACGTTCATGCCATAATGCTACATTTTCATTAAACGCAACCATGTATCCACGCATTACACGTGCACATCCACAAATATTTTCAGATGAAATAGGGTTTCTCTTATGAGGCATTGCGCTTGATCCTTTTTGACCTTGCTTGAATGCTTCTTCAACTTCATGTACTTCAGTACGTTGTAAGTTTCTTATTTCAAGAGCCATTTGTTCACAAGTAGATGCAATTACAGATAATGTAGACATATAGTAGGCATGTCTATCTCTTTGAATTACTTGTGTTGAAATATTTGCGCTTTCAATTCCTAGATGTTCACAAACATAATCTTGGATCTCTGGTGGTATGTTAGCGAAGTTTCCAACTGCACCTGAAAGTTTTCCGACTTCAATTCCTTTTGCAGCATAATCAAATCTTTCAAGATTTCTCTTCATTTCTTCATACCATAATGCCCATTTTAATCCAAATGATGTAATATCAGCATGAATTCCATGAGTACGTCCGATGCAAGGAGTTTGTTTAAATCTATTAGCTTGTTTCTTTAAAACTTCAAGGAATTCAACTATGTCTTCTCTTAAAATCTTATCAGCTTGTGTCATTAAATATCCATTCGCAGTATCAACTACGTCAGTTGATGTAAGTCCATAATGAACCCATTTCTTTTCTTCTCCAAGAGTTTCACCAACAGCACGTGTGAAAGCTACTACGTCATGACGAGTTTTTTCTTCTATTTCTTTAATTCTAGAAATATCAAATTTAGCATTATCCCATAAAAGTTTTACATCACTTTCAGGAATGTTTTTAAAAATCTTACTCCAAGCTTCTGCGTTTAAAATTTCAACCTTTAAATATGCGTTAAACTTATTTTCTTCAGTCCAAACATCACGCATAACTTTTCTTGAATAACGTTCTATCATTTTTTATCCTCCATACAATCATTGTGTTTTAAGAAAGCTTCTATTGTATTTTGCATTAATGCACAAATTGTCATAGGTCCTACTCCTCCAGGAACTTTAGTAATATATGATGCATATCTTACACAATCATCAAAATCTACATCTCCACAAAGTTTTCCTGTTTCAGGATCACGGTTAACTCCTACGTCAATAACAACCGCACCATCTTTTATATATCTAGCATTTACAACTTTTGGTTTTCCAATCGCAACAATTAAGATATCCGCATCTCTTGTGAATTCCCATTGTCTTGTTGTTTTAGAATGTACCATTGTAACAGTTGCATCTGCATCTAAAAATAGTTTCATCATAGGGAGTCCTACAATATTTGATCTTCCCATTACGCAAACTCTTTTACCTCTGATTTCAATATTCTTACTCTTAAGCATTTCAATAATACCCTTAGGAGTACAAGGTAACATACAAGGCTTTTTTGTCCAAAGCTTTGCGATATTTGATGGATGGAAACCATCTACATCCTTTGAAGGATCAATAGCATTTATAATGGCTTCCTCATCATAACTCTTAGGAAGAGGTAATTGTACAAGTATTCCATCTACTGTATTATCATTATTTAATGATTCAATTAAGTTCATGACAGTCTTTTGACTAACACGTGCGTTCAAGTGGAATGTTGTATTTTTAATTCCTATTTCATTACATGATTTTTCTTTACCTTTTACATAAGAAATAGATCCAGGATTATCACCAATTATTATAACCGCTAAATGAGGTGTTCTTCCATATTTTTGAAAAAGCTCTTTTACCTGAACCTTCATTTCTTCTTTCAAAGAATGACTTAAATCACGTCCGCTTATAATTTCAGCAGCCATACTATTAACCTCCAATTTATTTATTTAAAGCTCTATGTCCGATATCCGTTCTATAGAACAAGTTTTCACACTCAATTTTCTTAGTGTCTTCTAATGCTTTCTCTTTAGCTTCTGCTAATGTTTTACCTTTAGCTACAACAAATAATACTCTTCCACCATTTGTGTAGTAATCATTACCTACAAGTTTTGTTCCCATGTGGAAAACCTTAGATTCAACATTTTCAAGTCCACTAATTTTAAATCCCTTTTTATAATCTAATGGATATCCTTTAGACGCAAGCACTATTCCAAGTGTTACATCAGTACTCCATTTGATTTCATCAATTTTATTACCATCAACAATATTTAAAAATATATCAACTATATCACTTTCAAGTCTTGGTAATACAACTTCAGTTTCAGGATCACCAAATCTAGAATTAAATTCAATTACTTTAATTCCATTCTTAGTTTTCATAAGACCACCATATAATACACCTTTAAATGGTACTCCTTCTAAAACCATAGCTTTAGCAGTTGGCACCATAATATTATCATATGCATAGTCTAAGTCTTCTTTGCTTATAATAGGCACTGGTGAATATGCACCCATACCACCAGTATTTGGTCCTAAGTCTCCATCATAAGCTCTCTTATGATCTTGACTTATTTCCATTCTATATACGTTTTCTCTATCGCAGAAACACATAAATGAGAATTCTGGACCTTCTAAATATTCTTCTATTACAACAGAGGCACTACCGAATTTGTCATCTACAAGCATATCTTTTAATGCTTGTTTAGCTTCTTCAAGATTTAAAGCTATTACAACACCTTTACCTGCCGCAAGACCATCGTACTTAATTACAGTTGGGAATGAATTTTTTGATACATAATCTACTGCTTTATCATAATCATCAAATACTTCATATCCTGCAGTTGGAATATTATATTTTTTCATTAAATCTTTTGCGAATTCTTTTGAAGATTCTATTTGAGCAGCGGCTTTTGTAGGTCCGAATGCTTTAATACCTTCTTCTTTTAACGCATCAACCATTCCAGCCGCAAGACCAGCTTCTGGTCCTACAACTACAAGATCGATATTATGTGATTTAGCGAATTCAACTACACCTTTAGTGTCAGTATCTTTGATATCTACACATTCAGCAATTGCTTTAATTCCAGCATTTCCTGGAGCTGCATATAACTTAGTGCATTTAGGGCTTCTTTTAATTGCATCACAAATAGCGTGTTCTCTTCCACCGCTTCCGATAACTAAAATATTCATTGTAATTGCCTCCTAATAATAATTAATGTTTAAAATGACGCATTCCTGTTGTGACCATTGATATTCCAAGTTCGTCACAAGCTTTAATTGAATCTTCGTCTCTTATTGAACCACCTGGTTGAATAATTGCAGTAACTCCGTATTCTGCCGCTAGACGAACTGTATCATCGAATGGGAAGAATGCATCTGATGATAATACCATAGATGTAATATTATGCTCTTTTGCCCATTCAAGCGCAATACGTGCTGATCCTACACGGTTCATTTGTCCTGCACCAACTCCGGCAGTTGTTTCATTTTTAGCAACAAGGATAGCATTTGATTTAACATGTTTTACAACCTTCATTGCGAATAATAAATCTTTCATCTCTTCTTCAGTTGGAGCCTTTTTAGTCACAACCTTTAAATCAGATTCATTATAAATTTGTGTATCAAGATTTTGATATAGTAATCCACCATTAACAGTTAATGCTTGATTCTTATCTTTAAATTCTGATGTCATATCAACTACCATAATACGGCAGTTCTTTTTTGATGCTAAAACATCTAAGGCTTCCTTAGTATAAGATGGCGCCATGATTATTTCAAGGAATACTTTCTTATCATGGATATCCTTAGCTAGAGCCTCATCAACTTCTCTATTGAACGCAACTATACCACCATAGATTGAAACTGAGTCAGCATTGTATGCTTTATCCCAAGCTTCAAGAATAGTTTTGGCAGATGCACATCCACATGGATTCATATGTTTTAATCCGATTGCAGTTGGCTCTTCAAATTCTTTTAAAAGATTTAGACATGCATTAGCATCTTGGATGTTATTGTATGATAATTCTTTTCCTTGAAGTTGTTTAGCGTGTACTATTGAATAAGATGTATATGGTCCTTCATATAGTGCGGCTTGTTGATGTGGATTTTCTCCATATCTTAATTCTTGTTTTAAACTATAATTTAATGTTAATTTTTCAGGATGTGCAATACCACATTCATTAGTTAAGTATTGAGAGATCATTGAATCATACATTGCAGTTGTTCTAAATACTTTAGCAGCAAGAGCTCTTCTTGTTTCATAAGTTGTATCACCGTTTGCTTTAATCTCTTCAATAACCTTTGCGTAATCATCTTTGTCTGTTACAACAGTTACAAATTTATGATTTTTTGCGGCTGAACGTAACATTGAAGGTCCACCGATATCAATATTTTCAATTGCCTCATCGAAAGATGCACCACGTTCGATAGTTTCTCTAAATGCATATAAATTTACACATACTAAATCAATATATTTAATATTGTGTTCTGCCACTTCTTTTTGATGTTCTTCATTATCACGAATCGCAAGAAGTCCACCATGAACCATAGGGTGAAGTGTTTTTACTCTTCCTGATAAAATTTCAGGGAATCCTGTAACATCCTCAATACCAATAGTTTTAACTCCAGCAGCATCTAATACTTTTTTAGTTCCACCTGTTGAAATTATTTCATAGTCTAGCTTTTCAAGCTCTTTACAGAAATCAACAACACCGCTTTTGTCAGTTACACTAACCAATGCTCTTTTCATTTGCACATTCTCCTTTTAAAACTCTATTAATTGCTTCTACATATAATTTGTGTTCGATTTCATGAATACGAGTTTCTACTTCATCGATATCATTTCCATAATATTCGAATCCTCGTTGCATAATAATCTTACCACTGTCAACGCCACTATCAACATAGTGAACTGTGACACCAAAAACCTTAACACCATACATAAACGCATCACGAATTCCATGAGCACCTTTAAATGATGGTAGTAAGGCGGGATGAATGTTAATCATCCTTCCTTCATAATTATTTAATAATACAGTCCCAATATATCTCATATATCCTGCAAGACATATTAAGTCTACATTTTCTTCTTTTAATTTTTCTACAATGATAGTTTCAAATTCTTCTTTTGAAGCATAATCTTTTGCGTTAAACACAAAAGTTTTAGTATTATGATTGCGAGCTCGTTCTAATACATAAGCCCCACTCTTGTCACATACAAGAATGGCTACTTCTGCATCAATTTCTTTATTTTCGCATGCTCTAACGATTGCTTCATAGTTTGTTCCACTACCACTTGCAAATACAGCTAATTTTTTCATATTATTTATGAATAACTACCTTTGAAGCGTTATCTGTTACCTTACCAATAACATAAGCCTTGTCCCCGTGTTTTGCAAGAATTTCGATAACCTTATTAGCATCATCTTGGTCCTTAACTGCAATAACCATACCAATTCCCATGTTATAAATATTGAACATTTCTCTATGATCTACTTTTCCATATTTTTCTAAGAATTTAAATACTGGAAGAATAGGCCATGATCCTTCAACAATGTCAAGTCCTTGTCCTTCTTTTAAAATACGTGGAATATTTTCATCAAATCCTCCACCTGTGATGTGGGCAATTCCATGAACATCTACATTAGAGATAACATCTTTAACTTGTTTACAGTAGATTCTTGTAGGTGTTAATAATACTTCTCCTACAACTCCACCTAGCTCTTCACTATACGAATGAAGATCAATATTATTATCAGAAATAATCTTTCTTACAAGTGAGAATCCATTTGAATGAACTCCACTAGATGCGATACCTACTAAAGTATCACCAACAGATACCTTAGAATCATCAATAAGTTTACTCTTTTCAACAACACCTACTGCAAAACCTGCGATATCATATTCTCCATCAGAATACATACCTGGCATTTCAGCTGTTTCTCCACCGATAAGTGCACAACCTGCTTGAACACAACCATCAGCTACACCACTAACGATTTTTTCAAGTTTTTCAGGAATAGCATGTCCTAGAGCTACATAGTCTAGGAAGAATAATGGTTCAGCACCTTGTGCTAAAACATCGTTTACACACATAGCTACTGCATCAATACCAATAGTATCATGTTTATCCATTTCGAATGCTAATTTAAGCTTAGTACCAACTCCGTCAGTTCCGCTTACAAGCATTGGTTCTTTATAACCAAGACTAGCTAAATCGAACATTCCTCCGAATGAACCGATTCCAGATACACATCCTGGTCTATCTGTTCTTTTTACATGAGCTTTATATCTTCTAACTGCTTCGTATCCAGCTTCTAGATCTACTCCAGAGCTTCCGTATGCTTTTGATCCCATTTAATTATTCCTCCTAAATTACTTGCTAAGTTTTTCTGTTAAACGTTTATAAATTTCTTCGTATGCACCCATAACGTCTCCTAGATCTCTACGGAATCTATCCTTATCTAGGTGATCGTTTGTTTCTGCATCCCATAAACGACAACAATCAGGTGTAATTTCGTCTGCTAATACAATTTCACCATCTACAGTTTTTCCAAATTCTACTTTAAAATCTACAAGTTTTACTCCAATAGATAGGAATAATTTTTGTAATTTTAAATTAACAAGAGCTGTAAGTTCATAAATTCTCTTTAATTCATCATAAGTTGCTGCTCCAACTGCTACTGCATGATGATCATTGATAAGTGGATCTCCTAGTGCATCATCCTTATAACAAATTTCAAAAATAGTATTAGGCGCAACAGTACCTTCTACAATTCCAAGTCTTTTTGCCATAGAACCTGCAATAATATTACGGCAAATTACTTCAAGAGGGAATATTTTAACCTTCTTGCATAATTGGTCTGTATCACTTATAGTTTCAATATAATGAGTTGGAATTCCTTCTTCAATTAAGTAATCATAGATTAACTTTGTAATCTTTTGATTTAATTCCCCTTTACGAGCGAATTCCGCATGTTTTGCACCATTTCCAGCTGTCGCATCATCTTTATAATGCATAATAATTACATTTGGATCTTCAGTTTCATAAAGTTGTTTTGCTTTTCCTTCGTATAATAATTTACCTTTTTTCATATTAGTTCTCCTTCTTAAAATACTTTACAGCATTCTTAAATAAATCTTGATTCTTATTTCCATATATATTCTTGAATAGGTTTTCTTCATAACGTTCGCTATGTCCCATTTTACCAAGTATTTGTCCATCTGGTGAAATAATACCTTCAATTGCATAATTTGATCCATTTGGATTTTGTGGTGAATTTACTGTAATATCACCATTTTCATCAACATATTGGAACGCAACTTGTCCATTTTCAAATAGGCTCTTAGCCATTTCTTCAGATACAACAAACTTACCTTCACCATGTGACATTGCGACAGTGTGTAAGTCTCCTATATTATATCCTTTTAACCAAGGAGATGCTGTTGTCGCAACTCTTGTTGTAACCATTTGTGATATATGGCGGTTAATATCATTACGGAATAATGTAGGTGATTCTTTTGTAAGATCTCCAAGACGTCCGTATGGTAATAATCCTGATTTAACTAATGCTTGGAATCCATTACAAATACCAAGTATTAAACCTTTTCTTGCAAGTAATGCTTCAATAGATTCTTTAATATCTTTATTGTTTAATACGTTCGCGATAAATTTAGCTGATCCATCTGGTTCATCTCCAGCACTGAATCCTCCAACAAGCATTAATACATTAGCTTTATCAATATTTTCTTTCATTTCTTTAATTGATGATAATACATCTTCGCTAGTTAAGTTACGGAATACCATAACATTAACTTCAGCTCCTGCTTTTTCCCATGCTTTCTTAGTATCATAATCGCAGTTTGTTCCTGGGAATACAGGGATGAATACTAATGGTTTTTCTACTGCTTCATAAGGATATACTAAAGAATCATTCTTCTTAGAATCTTCTTTAACAACTACTGCATTATTCTTTGCAATGTCCTTATAGATTGTCGCAAACTTAGCTCTGTTTGCTTCAAATAGACCTTCAATATTCATTCTAGTTTCATTAATATCTAAGATTTCTTCTTTAATTGTAAATCCTAAATGTTTTACAAATGGTGCTTTTAATTCGCAAGTTGATTCAACAACAAATGATCCATATGAATAATCGAATAAATCACTCTCTGATACTTTAACGCTAGCTCCAATCTTGTTTCCAAAACTCATCTTAGCTAAAGCTTCACTACATCCACCATTTGTTATAGTGTATGCAGATACGATATTCTTATTTTCAATATTTGTTGAAACGAAATCAAAGATATTCTTTAATTCATCAATATTTGGATTGTAATTATTTAAAGGTGTATGTTTAATTAAATAAACGTAATTCCCGGCTTTTTTAAATTCAGGTGAAATTACAACTCTTGCATCTACAGTTGTAATACCAAATGCCATTAACATTGGTGGAACATTTAAGTTATCAAATGTACCAGACATTGAATCCTTTCCTCCAATTGAAGGAAGTTTTAAGTCATTTTGAATCTTAATTGCTCCTAGTAATGCTGCTAGAGGTTTTCCCCAAGATTTTTCATTTTGCATACGCTCAAAGAATTCTTGGTAGCTAAATCTCATATTGTTATATCTAGCACCAGCCGCAACTACTTTTGATACAGCTTCAATAACTGCATATTGGCTTCCATGATATGGAGACCATGAAGTAATATATGGGTTATATCCAAATCCCATGATAGATGCTGTATTTGTTTCACCATCTAATACTGGAAGTTTTTGAACAGATACTTGAGTTTCAGTTCTTTGATAACGTCCTCCAAATGGCATTAACACTGTTGAACGTCCGATAGTCGCATCAAACATTTCAATTAATCCCTTTTGTGAAACTACGTTAGAATCATTTAAGTTGTTGAACATCTTTTCAACTAGATCTGATCCTTCAACATTTCTTTGGAATGGATTCTTATTTAGAACTGCTTCTATTTCAGCCTTAGCATAATGTTTTGCACCTGCTGAATCAATAAATTCACGTGAAATATCAACAACTTTTTCACCCTTGTTATACATAACAAGACGGTTAGTATCAGTAACATTGGCAATATGTGTTACTTCGATATTTTCTTCGTTACAATATTTCTTAAATTGTTCTACATCTTTTTTATCTACAACAACTGACATTCTTTCTTGTGATTCTGAAATCGCAAGTTCTGTTGAATTTAAACCTTTATATTTTGTAGGTACTCTATCTAACCAGATTTCAAGTCCAGGAGCTAATTCTCCAATCGCAACAGAAACTCCTCCTGCACCGAAGTCGTTACTCTTCTTAATAATTCTTGTAACTTCAGGTCTTCTAAATAAATGCTCAATCTTACGTTCTTCAGGCGCATTTCCCTTTTGAACTTCTGATGAACATGTCTCTAATGATTTAGTATTATGTTTCTTACTTGAACCTGTAGCTCCACCAATACCATCACGTCCTGTACGTCCTCCAAACATTAAGACAACGTCTCCAGCCTCAGGTGAATATCTATGAACATCTTTAGCTCTTGATGCACCAACTACAGCACCAACTTCAAGTCTTTTTGCAACATAACCATCATGATAAATTTCTCTTACATGTGTAGTAGCTAGACCAATTTGGTTACCATAAGAAGAATATCCTGCAGCTGCTTTTGTTGAAATAATACGTTGAGGTAGTTTTCCTTCAAGTGTTTCATTAACTGGTTTATAAATATCACCAGCTCCTGTTACACGCATAGCTTGATATACATAAGCTCTTCCTGATAGAGGGTCTCTGATAGCTCCTCCAAGACATGTTGAAGCTCCTCCAAATGGTTCAATTTCAGTTGGGTGATTATGAGTTTCATTCTTGAATTGTAATAACCACTTTTCAGTCTTACCTGAAACATCAACATTAACAAAAATAGAACATGCATTGTTTTCTTCTGAAACTTCTTGATCATCTAAATATCCATGTTTCTTAAGATAACGTGCACCAATAGTTGCCATATCCATTAAGCATAAATCTTTATTTTCTCTATTAAGTTCTTTACGCATTTCTTTATAAAGTTCAAGAGATGATTCTAATTCTTCTTTAATGAATGATTCATCAATTGTAATTTCACAAAGAATAGTTCCGAATGTAGTATGACGGCAGTGATCTGACCAATATGTATCAAGAATTCTTAATTCTGTTTCATTAGGGTCTCTTCCTTCTTTTTTGAAGTAATCAACTACACATGCTAAATCGTCTTCATTCATCGCAAGTCCGTACTTTTTGATGAAGTCTGCAAATTCATTTCTTTGCATATTAATAAGTCCTGAAACGACATTTACTGGTTTAATTTCAGCATTTTCATCGAATGATAAAACCGATAAATCCTTTTCTCTAGACTCTACTCTATTTATATAATAATGTTTAATTTTCTCAATAACATCATCAGATACGTCTTTATCTAAAATAATAAGTCTTGATGATTTAATTATAATATCTGCATGAGGATCTACTAGTTTTACACAATCAACTGCAGATGAAGCTCTTTGGTCAAATTGTCCTGGTAAATATTCAACCGCAAGATATTTATTATTGCTTAAATCAATTTCATCAGATACGCAGTCTGTAACAATTTCTCCAAAAACAGTATATTTAGTTTTTTCTAATAATTCACATGAGAATCCTCTTAAATCATAAACATTAACATATCTTAATGATTTAAGTTTTAAATTTAAGTTTAAATTGAATTCATTTAATAAACTTTGCGCTTCTACTTGAAATTTTGGAAGTTTTTCTACATAAATACGGTAATCCATTATAATGCCTCACTTACTAATTTATTATATTTTTCTAAATCCATATCTTTAAATGTGATATGACCCATTTTTCTATTTAATCTATTTTCCTTTTTACCATACATATGAATGTAGGCATTAGGAAATTCTCTATATACATTTAAGTCTTTAACATCTTGACCAAGTATATTTTTCATTAAAGTATTTTGTATTAATTTAGGTTCTTCTAGCGGAAGTCCTAATAAATATCTATCAAGTTCACGGAATTGATTTGTGTTACAACCTTCAATTGTATAATGTCCTGAATTGTGTGGACGTGGTGCCATTTCATTGAAATAGAAATCATTATCTTTTATAAAATATTCAATCGCAAGAATACCCTTATATCCGCATTCTAGCATGAATTTTTTACTGCTATCAATAATTCTTTTTTCTAAACTAGAATCAATCATTGCAGGTACTACTGAAATATCAAGGATTCCATGTTTGTGAATATTTCTTGATATTGGGAAGTTTATTACATTTTCTCCATCAGATACCATAACAATTGAAGCTTCATAATCAAATTTAATGAATTCTTCAATTATTCCAGGTCCTCCTAGATATTCATCTAGAAGTTTAATATCTTCTTCACTCTTTAATAAAACTTGACCATGACCATCATATCCTAATGTTCTTGTTTTATATAGACAAGGATATCCTAATTCTTTAATTGCGTTTAAAGCATCGCTTAACGTTTCAACATCAAAGAATTTAGCAGTTTTTAGGCCATGATTATTAGCATTAGTTTTCTCTCTAATTCTATCTTGTCCATCAAAAAGTGGTTTAAATCCTTGTTTTATATTATAAGTATTTTCAAGTTTTATTAAAAAATCACTTCTTACATTTTCAAATTCATATGTGATAACATCTGAATTCTTACATAAATTTTCTAATGCTTCAAAATCATCAAATGAAGCACATATAAATTCATCTGCTACCTTTTTGGCAGGTGCATCAGATGAAGGGTCTAGAACAATTGTTTTGGCTCCTAAAAGTTTAGCTTCTTCACAAAGCATAAGCCCAAGTTGTCCTCCACCAATTATTCCTATTTTATTCAAGCTCAAGAGAAAGCACATCCTTTGTTTGTTTGTTTCTATATTCTTGTAGGGCATTCGCAATATTTTGATCTTTAATACCTAAAATAGATATTGCGTATAGCGCTGCATTTTTTGCGCCATTTATTGCCATAGTTCCAACAGGTATTCCACCTGGCATTTGAACTATTGATAAAAGTGAATCAACGCCATTTAAAGCTCTACTTTTAACAGGAACCCCAACTACAGGTAGAGTAGTCATAGAAGCTGTCATGCCAGGAAGGTGGGCAGCCCCACCTGCTCCAGCAATAATAACTTCTATTCCTCTTTCTCTGGCTGTTTTAGCATATTCACATAAAAGATCTGGAGTTCTATGTGCACTTACTATTTTCTTTTCATAATCAATATTAAATTCTTCTAAAACTTGAACAGCATCCTTCATGACATCATAGTCACTAATAGAGCCCATAATAACTCCAACTCTTGGCATATAAATATCTCCTTAATTACTTAGTTTTTTTAGTTTTGTTTTGGTCTTCTTCTCTTAATAATTTAAATAGCATTTTTGCAGCTGCGGCTGGACCATCATGTTCCATTCCAGGTACGGCAAGACGAGTATGAAGAACTCCAATCTTTACGCCTTCATTATAAAGTTGTGTAAAGTATGAATCAATAATAGGTCTTGTTTGTTCTTCTCTTTGAACAGGTCCGAATGGGTTTGCGAAGAATGTTTCAGAAAGTCCTACTTCTTGAGTAGTTCCCTTTGCGAAACGAGCTCCTCTTACGAAATCAGCCATTGCGTCCTTAACATTGTCAAAGAATTCAACTTCTTGTCCTTCTTTAAAGTTTGTAGCGTAGTTATTAGCATATAATACCATATCTGGTTTATATCCCTTCATAATTTGTGGATAAGTAGCAACTGGTACTACAAGACGTGAGTTAATCTTATCAGGGTTCATAAAGATAGCTCTATCCATTTCTCTATAAGCATAACCTGCAGCCATATCATCTAGACGAACGAATGCTCCAATTTCAGTACCAAATGCTAAAATTTCACCATTTGATTGTCTCTTGAATGTTCCCATGTCATCGAATATTGTAAGTTGAGCTGAGATATCATCTCCAGCCATTTCAGCAAGTGCTTCAAGAGATTCTGATTTACCTGCTCCCGAATCTCCGATGATTACTACATTCTTTGTAGTTCCACTCTTCATTGTGATATGAACACAAGCTCCATGAAGAGGTAAGTTTCCTTGATCAATCATTGATACGTTATAAAGTGTTAATAACATTTTCTTCATGTATCCGAAGTAATCAATTGATTCATTATGAGGCGCAATACCTACATAGATTTGGTTTTCTTTATCATAGTAGAATGTTGATTCTCCCTTGATTTCAGCACCGAAGATGTAGATTGCATCTGGTTTCTTTCCTTTAATTTCTGAAAGTGGTACGAATTCAAATAAATTACAAATTGTAATACCATGAGCTAGATAGTCTCTATGGAAATAAACATAAGTTAATGCAGATCCTACTCTTGCGGCATAACAATAATATTCATTAGCTTTGAATGTATCCTTAATTTCATCGAATGGATTAGTAAATACTTCAGGATATGTTCCTGTTCTCTTATTCTTTGCAGAATATGAAATGAATGGTGGTCTAATAAGAATTTGTTCAATTGCTTCAGACTTAGATAAGAATGAATAATATGAATTTGGCTCCATCCATACATTCTTAGATAGTAATAATGATGCGTTAACTCCAGCAGGAAGTTGACGATAAATTGGGAATTTAGCTCCATATAATTTTTCAGAAATTGTTCTATATGTCTTAAGAATTACGTTATTAAATTCAGATTGTGCTTCAACGAATGATGATGATTCAACTCCTGAAAGTTTAGCTTTAGTTGAAGTTACAGAATAACGTTCAAGTCTTCTCCAGTACTCATAGAATGCTTGTACTAAATCATATACTGTTTCTTGTTTTTCTAATGCTTTTCTGAAATCAGTATCTTGATCTTTGATTTCATCAATTGAGAACATTAATAAATGTTTGAATAAATCAATAGTATTCTTCTTAACACTCTTCTTAGGGAAGATATTTAATAATCCCATAAATGCTTGGTTTTCTGTTTTGTATAGGTGATCTACGAATCTACCCCATACTTCTGCGAAACAAGCTGAGTTTAATACTTCAACTTCTGTCTTACAAAAGTTCTCTGAAAAGTTTAATAATAATTGTTTTTCACTTAATATATATTCCATGTTTTTCTCCTTTTTTATACCTTTCTAAAATAAACCTGTTACTTTTCCATCTACAACATCCATATTTAATGCGGCTGGTACCTTAGGCAATCCAGGCATTGTCATAACATCTCCCGTAAGAGCTACTATAAATCCTGCACCAACTGATGGTTTTAATTCTCTTATAGTGATTCTAAATCCTGTAGGACGTCCTAATTTTAATGGATCATCTGATAAGCTATATTGAGTTTTAGCCATACAAATTGGTAATTTATCCCAACCATTTTCTTCAAATGTTTTAATTTGTGTTAAAGCTTTTGAAGAGAAATCAACATCATCTGCTCCATATATTTCTTTGCATATTGTATTAATTTTGTTCTTTATTGTATCATTTTCATCATATAGATATTTGAATGTATTATATCCATCTTTAGTCTCTATAGCATCTAATACTTTATTTGCTAAATCAAGTCCACCTTCCGAACCTTTTCCAAAGACTTCAGATAATGATACTTCATGTCCATTTTCTTTTGCCCAATCTTCTAACGCTTTAATTTCTAGGTCTGTATCAGTTGCAAATTTATTGATTGCGACTACATATGGCAAGTTAAATTTCTTAACGTTTTCGATATGTTTTTCAAGATTAGCAAATCCTTTTTTTAGTGCTTCAACATTTTCTATGCCTAAGTCTTTCTTTAATACTCCACCATGCATCTTTAGGGCACGGATTGTCGCAACTATTACAACCGCACTTGGTTTAATATTTGTTTTACGACATTTAATATCTAAGAATTTTTCAGCACCTAAATCAGCACCAAATCCAGCTTCAGTTACAACATAATCTCCTAGCGCTTGAGCCATCTTAGTGGCTATTGCACTATTACATCCATGTGCAATGTTAGCGAATGGTCCACCATGAATTAAAACTGGTGTATGTTCTAGTGTTTGAACAAGGTTAGGTTTTATTGCATCTTTCATGATCATAGTAATTGCACCTTGGCATCCTAAGTCCTTAATTGTTACTGGCGATTTATCGTATTTGTATGCAACAACAACTTTTTCTAATTTTTCTTTAAAATCATCTAGATTCTTTGATAAGCATAATATTGCCATAACTTCTGACGCTACTGTTATATCAAAATGATCTTCTCTAGGAACTCCGTTCGCAACTCCTCCAAGACCAATTGTAACATTTCTTAATGCTCTATCATTCATATCAAGAACTCTCTTCCAGATAATTCTTCTAGGATCAATTCCTAAAGCATTTCCTTGATGAATGTGATTATCTATAATTGCTGAAATAGCGTTATTGGCAGTAGTAATCGCATGTATATCTCCTGTGAAATGTAAATTTATATCTTCCATAGGAACTACTTGTGCATATCCTCCACCGGCAGCTCCACCTTTTACTCCAAGTACTGGACCAAACGATGGCTCTCTGATTGCCGCAACAGTCGTTTTCCCTAATTTTGTAAGTGCATCAGCAAGTCCTATTGTAGTTGTACTTTTACCTTCTCCTGCTGGTGTTGGATTGATAGCTGTTACAAGAATAACTTTCCCATTTTTGTTATGCTTGTCTAAAACATCTAGATTGATTTTAGCTTTATATTTACCATATAATTCTAAATCATCTTCTGAAAGCCCAACTTTTTTTGCAACTTCAACTATCTTATCCATTTGTGCATTTTGTGCAATTTCTAAATCTGTCATTTTTTACTAAATCCTTTCCTAAAAAAATAAAACGACGTTAAATAACATCGTCTTTACGCGTTTAAAAAAATCATCGCCTGATGACAATTTTGAATATTAACTTTTTGAACAAAATTATTGGCCATAATAAATCCCATCCAATCTAAAGTTAACTAATCTAAAAAAGTAGATTATTATTCATAATAATATTTTATCATAAAAGCCTAAATATGACCACAAGATTTTATGTAAAGCGTTTTATTTTTTTCATGGTTTTCATGAAATATTAACTTTTTTTGCTATATAAGATATAAAATCCAGAAGTTGCCTTCTGGATTCTTAATATTATTGGTTATTATTTCCATTCTTTAATGTAACATCGTGTGCTCCACCTTCAACGATTGATGTAGATGAAACTACTGTAAGCTTAGCTTTTTCTCTTAATTCCTTAAGATTTAAAGCTCCACAGTTACACATTGTAGATTTAACTTTATATGTTGTAAGTTCAACGTTATCTTTTAATGATCCAGCATAAGGAACATATGAATCTACACCTTCTTCAAATGTAAGTCCAGTCTTTCCTCCTAGGTCATAACGTTGCCAGTTACGAGCACGGTTTGAACCTTCTCCCCAATACTCTTTAACGAATCTTCCGTTAATTTTAATCTTTGCGTTTGGAGATTCATCGAAACGAGCAAAATAACGTCCTAACATTACAAAGTCTGCACCCATCGCAAGAGCTAGGGTAATATGGTAATCATGAACGATACCACCGTCAGAACAAATAGGTACATAAATACCAGTTTCTTTGAAATATTCATCACGAGCACGTGCTACATCGATTACTGCTGTAGCTTGTCCTCTTCCGATTCCTTTTGTTTCACGAGTGATACAAATAGATCCTCCACCAATTCCGATTTTAACGAAATCAGCACCTGCTTCTGCTAAGAAACGGAATCCTTCAGCGTCTACAACGTTTCCAGCTCCAACCTTAACTTTATCTCCATAAGTATCTCTTATCCACTTAATTGCATAAGCTTGCCAACAAGAATATCCTTCAGATGAGTCAATACACAAAATATCTGCACCTGCTTCAATTAATGCAGGAACTCTATCCTTATAATCACGAGAGTTAATTCCAGCTCCTACAATGTATGATTTATGCGCATCTAGAAGTTCATTTTCGTTTTCTTTATGCGATTCATAATCCTTACGGAATACCATATATCTTAAGTTTCCATTCTTATCAACAAGTGGTAAACTATTTAATTTATGTTCCCAAATAATATCATTAGCTTCTTTTAAAGTTGTAGTATCAGGAGCTGTGATAAGTTTTGAAAGAGGAGTCATGAAATCCTTAATCTTAGTTTCCTTTGGTGTTCTTGATATTCTATAATCTCTAGATGTAACAATACCAAGTAATTTACCATTAGGTGATCTATCTTCAGTAATTGCGATAGTTCTATGTCCTGTCTTTTGTGTTAAAGCCACAACATCTTCAAGTGTATCTTCAGGTGTTAGATTTGAGTCAGATGTAATAAATCCTTTCTTATAATCTTTAACCTTTCTAACCATTGCGGCTTCTGCTTCAATAGATTGAGAACCATAAATAAATGATACTCCACCTTCCTTAGCTAAAGCTATTGCAAGTGTATCATTTGATACTGATTGCATGATAGCTGAAACCATCGGAATGTTCATAGTAATAGCTGGTTCTTCACCTTTCTTGAATTTAACAAGTGGTGTTTTTAAAGATACATTTGCAGGAATATTTTCAGGTCCTGTATAACCAGGTACTAACAAGTATTCAGCAAAAGTTCTTGATGTTTCTGTAAAATAATATGCCATAATATATCTCCTTAATTTTTTTATTTAAATCATTTTATTTCAAAACGCGCAATATGTCAATATTTGCGGATTAGCAAGTTTCTACAAAAAAAGGCTTTAATAGCCTTTAGTTGTTAATAACCTCTGAAATTATCTTTACAATGCGCACAATTTCATCTTTAGTTATAGATGATAATGTAACTCTAATAACTCCCTTTAAAGGAATAATATATACTCCTCTTTGTTTTAATTTCTCTTGAACATCTTTAGGATCTTGAACAGGAATTGTTACAAAGAATCCGCATTGATAAGGTAGAGTTTTTACATTATTTTTCTTAGCTTCTTCAATAAATAAATTAGCTCTTTCAATTAATAGTTTTTGAGCATAGCCAAGTTCTTCTTCAAATTCTTCTTTATGATTAGTTAAAGTCTCAGAAATAATATTCATACCAAGAATAGATGATGAACTCCACTTTCCTCTTCCTGAATACTCATTGGCTTGGAAGAATTCATCTGCATCACTCTTATTCTTACAAATTCCAATTTGAGCCCCAATACGAAGTCCATATAGCCCTAATGTTTTAGATCCTGAGAATGCAAGAACCGCAATCGCATTATCTCCTAGATTTGTAAGAAGATCAATATTCTTTCTAGATGCTTCAAATCCACGTGAATCATAATCGATATATGCCATATCATATAAAAGAATGAATGGTGTACCATCTCTTGAAATGGAATTTGCTATATCAACAACTTCAATCCATTCTTCATATTTCATAATATATCCCGTAGGATTTTGACAAGGATCGTTTATTACAACAAGAACACGCCCTTGGCTCTTCTTTAATTCCATACATTTCTTTCTCAAATCTTGAACATTAAAGTTTCCATCTTCATCAAATAATTCATAAGTATCGTAAGAAAGGTTAGCATCTTTAGCAAGTTGAGTATAATTACCCCACATATAATTTGGGAATAGTGCTTTATCACCTAAAGATAGGTAATTAGTTAGCGTTGCACAAATAGCACCTGTTCCACCTGGAGTTGCAATTACTCTTGTGTGCATTTTAGATGTAATATCATCATAATACTCTCTAAATACCCAACGTTTAATAGCTTCGTGGAATTTTTGATCTCCAGCTGTAGCTGGGTATCCAAATTTTTGACGTGGTGTTAACTCCTTAATGATTTTATCAACCATTTTAAAAGTATAAAATTCACCATTTTCATCAAATAACATACCTATAGTTGAGTCTATTACATTTTTGTCTAAAGCTTTAGCTTCACGTGCTTCTTTCCCTATTGTAAGAGCACTACCTTTATTTTCTTTTCCAACAGATTGTTTTCCTAAAATCGACATAATAAAATACCTCTTTTTACAAAAATAATTTTACTACACCACTATTTAAATTTCAACCTTATAAAATGTATATGCTTCACTCTTTTTATTTTATTTAATTTTTCAAATAGCGAAATTTGCTTTAAAAAATCAACCTTTTTGTTAAAAACACCGATTCTATTAATGCACCAAACTCCATCAACAATTACTTATCATTAAGAAAACCATAAGCATAACCATTTATGTTTACAATTTTCACAATATAATCATTTGACATGCTTAAATTATAAAAATCATACCCTTTTAAATAGATAACATCTTTTTCTATTTTTGTCAGATTTTGATTCATTAATTTATAAAGTTCAACTACATCTTCATACGTTACAATTTTATCTGTATAAAAAAGATCCCATTCCGAATAATCATTACTATACAAAGTATCACTAATACTTGTAGAAAAAGCATAAATATCGCATAACAATAAATTATAATAATTTTCAACAAGCCCTTTATCCCCAACAGTGCTTAATATTATATAATCGTCAGTGATTTTATATTTAAATGGAACTTCATCTTTAACTATATATCCATACATATATTCATTTTTGTCTTCAAATACCAATTTTGAATTATAATATTCTGATGTTTTTATGTTGTTTTCATAAAAATCAAAAGCATCTGAAATATAATACTTGCGTTGAATTTCAACTGATGATACAGATGATTCATTTATCTCCTTAACATTAACTTTACCAAATGATAATCTTACATCATTATAAAAAGATTTAACATATACTTCTCTTTTCTTATCATAGAACACTAATACTAAAGTTATCGCAAGTATTGCGCCTATAAGAATTGATGTTATAGATAATATAATTTTTTTCATATTCACACCTACTTCTTAGATGATATTACAAGTAGATGCCCATCTGTAATATTTCCTACTTTATCTTTAAAAACAATTGATCTAGTTGGGCATCCCCAACCTTCATTTACAATATAGGCTTCCTTTGTGCCAGTAAGAGTTTTTAATGTGTTATTTTTATAATAATTAATAG
>CAVCDW010000056.1:16124-41431 GCA_963601055.1 Elusimicrobiaceae bacterium | reverse complement strand
AAAAGGTGATTTAATAGCCAATTTAGATACCATAAACAAAACATTAATTGAAATAATAAATAAACTAGAATCAAATATTTAATTAAAACACCCCATAAGCATAAACTTACGGGGTATATTTTATAGATATCCATATTTGAATGTCGAATTCTCATTTTTTGTCATTATGTTCCACTTCTCCTCGTAAAATTAGTATGTAAAACATATTAATTATGTTTAAACCGCTTTAGTGCTGTCACAATTATATTCATCAAATATATAATTTAGGTTTTCTATTATTAAGTTCATATTCAAGTGATATTATGTTGTCATCACTCAACATATTCATATTAGTCTCATTTAATTCACAAGTTATCTTATAAAATGAAATAAAACTAAAAATTAAGCATTTTATTCATCTTAGTCAATTAAATATAATACTCTTCAATATTTTCCACAGTTATACCTGAAAAGAAAGATTTTTTCTCTTTATACCCAGTAACTCGCAAAGTCTTTTTACGTGTTAGTTTTTCATAATGAAAATCAATATGTACTTTATAAATATAACTTGTAAATTTAGCAATTTCATTTTCAGCCAACCATTCGCAAATTTGATCGATATTTAAAACATTATTAATTCTTACTATTTTGATTTTTCGCACGATATATTTCTTTCCATTTTTTGATTTATCAATAACATCATTTAATACACCAACTATTAGAGTACCGATATGTGAATTTTGGTTGCTCTTATTAGTAACAAAATAAGGAAAAATGTGCTTATTAACAATTATAGGTATCATTTTAGAACCTGTGTCATGCTCAAAACTAAAATATTCAATAATATCAACATCGAATAAATATTGACGAGTTGAAGATTCGAGACAAATATTATTATCTTGCATATAAACTTTATATTCTTCTTGTTTCAAACACCATCAACTCCTACACAATATTATATATTCCACTATTACATAAATTAATTTATTTTATTTCTTCCATATACTCCTTAAGTATATCTAAATCACATCCTGCATCTTCCTTCATATAAGGGATTGCTTCTAAATCATCAATATTATCACTTGTTACATAGTATTTAACTTCTTCATCATCATAGAATGATTTATATACTATTCCCATTTGTATTCTTAAGAATATACTCTTATCAGTTACTGAATAATGATATTTACCATTATTACATTTAATTTGAATATAATAGTAAGTATCAATAGCACTTATATGTGAACAAGATTCAATATAATAAGTGATACCCTTATTATCTAGAGAAGCTCCACATCTAGGGCCATTATACTTTGTATCTTTTAATTTTTCAAGAATTTCTTCTTGATACTTACCTAGTACAAATCTAACATCATCAAATAAACTTAAATATTTAGATTCCTTGCATTCATCTAAACACTCATAGTTTTCTTGCATATAATCAAAGAAGTTTTCAGTCTCTTTTATATAAGAAAATATTGACTGTGTTGAAATACCATATTCAGAATAATTAGGATCGGCAATTTACTTTCGCTCCTAAACTTCATTTATTGAAATTTATTTCTTTACAGTCCCTATTTTATAGATATCCATATTTTTTTCTTTTTGAAATAATAAATGTTGTTGTAACAAAGAATGATAGGCATTCTGATGTAACCATCGCAAGCCACAATCCTTTTTCACCAAAAATAAGCGGCATAACAAATATTGCAGTTAATTGGAATACTAGCATTCTTCCAAATGATATAACAGCTGAAACAAACCCATTGTTAAGTCCTGTAAAGAATGCACTTCCAAATATATTTACCCAAGATATAACGTAACCTATCGCATACAATCTTATTGCCATAGTTGTTAAATCTAGTAATTCTTTATTCTTTCTAAAGAACACAAATCCAATAGGGTGAGATAACCCTTCTGCAGCTGCTGTTAAAAATATTGCTATAACAGATAAGGTTATCATCGATTTTTTAAATACATTTTTTAACTCTTCTTTATTTTCAGCGCCATAATTATATCCTACAACAGGAGCCATTGCTTGAGATACTCCCATATAGAACCCGCTAAACACAAAACCTACATACATTATAACTCCGTATGCTGATACTCCGTTTTCACCATAATATTTCATAAGTTGAGCATTATAAAGCATATTTACAAAAGACATTGAAAGATATGTTACCATCTCAGATGAACCATTAGATAATGCTTGCGCAATAATTTTAAAGTTAAATTTTGTAGGTACTAATTTAAATTTTAAATTTTTATTTATCGCAAAATAAACTATTGCAGGAATACTTCCTACAACCATTGAAGCACCTGAAGCAACTGCTGCACCGCTAACTCCAAAGTTAAAAACCTTTATCAAGAAAAAGTCCCCTATAAAATTCGCAATACCGGCACAAATTGTAATTATAAGCCCAAACGAGGGTTTTTCTGCTACTGCAAAATAAGACTGGAATGCATATTGTAACATCATAAATGGTAAAAACATAAATAATATTCTTCCATATTTTATACAATAATCCATCATTTTATCTGAAGCGCCAAGTAGGTTTGCGATTTGTTTGGTGAAAATCGCACCAATTATAGCGCATACTATACCACAGATTATAAGAAGATATATAAGCATCGAAAAATATTCAGATGCTTTTTGATTCTTCCCTTCACCAAGTGTTTTAGATACAATAGCAGCTCCTCCTGAACCTATCATAAATCCAATTGACGAAAACATCATAACGCCAGGTAATATTAAATTAACAGCACTAAACGCAATATCTCCTTCAACATTTGATATAAAAAGCCCATCAATAACACCATATATCGAAGTCACAATTAAAACTCCAATCATTGGGATAGAATATCTTATTAATTTTTTATAAGTAAAATGGTCGCTTAACTGAATTTTTGCCATAAAAAAACCTCCAAAAAAAAAGCCCAGTTAACTTAATAACCGAGCTCACTCGACATCTTTTCAACTCGCACACAGTAAAGTGATGTGGCTACGGCCACGAGTTCTCCAATGCTTTCATCCTCTATGATTATATCTTATATAATTTATATGTCAACCAAAAAATTTAGTATTTTAATTCATAATCTACAAGGCCATCATAGAAATGATCTTCATGGGATACAAGTATTACTGAACCTGGAAAATCTTTTAATGCTTTATAAAGCGCTTCTTTAGTATTTAAATCAAGATGGTTTGTTGGCTCATCTAAGATTAAAATATTACTCTTCTTCATAAGCATAAGTGCAAGACGAACTCTCGTTTGTTCTCCTCCGGATAATTCTTTCATGCTCTTTAAGGCAAGGTCTCCTTTAATACCTGTTTTCGCAAGAACACTACGAAGTTCAAGATCTGTTTTTGAAGGATAAAAACCTCTTAAATAATTAACTGGGGTAATATCTGGATATTCCTCTTCTTGTTTAAAATAATTAATATCCGCACTAGGATTAAATTTATATTCCCCACTAATTGGTTTTATAACATCAAGGATTGTTTTAAGAAGTGTTGATTTACCAATACCATTTTTACCTATAATCGCCACTTTTTCATTTTGTTTAATTAAAATGTTTAATGGCTCTAAAAGTGGTTTATTATAACCTATTACTAAATCTTTTGTTTTAAGTACTTCTTGTCCTAACCCTTTAGAAAAAGGAAAACTAAATTTAATATTCATTGTAGCTTCAGGTCTATCAAGTTTATCTAGATGTTCTAACATCTTAACTCTTGATTGAGCTGCACGAGCAGATGTAGCTCTTACTCTATTCTTTTCAATAAAAGCTTCAGTTTGTTTAATAAATTTTTGTTGATTATTATATTCTCTAAGATAATGTTCATTTCTTATTTCGGATTCTTTTAAATAAAAATTATAGTCACCTTTATAACGTTCAAACTTTTTATTTGAAAGTTCATACACAACATTCGCAATCTCTGATATAAAATATGTGTCATGAGATATACAAACAAACGCATTAGGATAGTTATTTAAATATTTTATTAACCACTCAACATGTTCTTTATCCAAAAAGTTTGTAGGCTCATCTAAAAGTAATACTTTATGATTTTCAAGTAACATTTTAGCTAAGAATACTTTTTCTCTTTGCCCACCTGATAAATTTTTAAGCATAGTTTCAGACATATCAATTTGTGATAGTCCTAAACCATTTATTACATTACCTATTGTTGAATTTATAGCATAAAAATTCTTTTGTTCTAATTCCATAGAAATTTGACCCGCAATATTTAATATTCTATCGTAGTCATATTCAGGTGCTGTTTCAAGCATAGAATAATACTTATTCATTTCTTTTTCTTTATCAAAAAGAGGTTTAAAAACGCCATAAATATATTCCGCTACTGAAATATCTTTAGAAACTTCTAAATGTTGATCTAAGTATGAAAAAGTAACACCCGGCATCCAAGAAACACTACCTTTATCTGGAATAATGTTTTTTGTGATTATTTTCATAAATGTTGATTTACCACAACCATTTTTTCCAACAATTACAATATGTTCTCCTTCATTTATTCTAAAAGAAAGATCATTATATAATTCATTATCTGTATATTTAAATTTTAATCCTTCTACATCAAGTAAACTCATAATTTCCTCCAAGATGGGTTTATTTTTAAATCTATTTCTTTATTATTAAATGGATCAACAAAATTAATTCTGTATGAACAAAGATGTAAATCATCACCATTAGAATAAATAGGATCTCCTACAATCGGATGTCCTATATATGATAAATGAACTCTTATTTGATGACATCTACCAGTATAAAGTCTTAATTCTAATAGTGTTTTATCACTATACTTTTCTAATACTTTATAAGTTGTAATAGACTCTTTACCACCAAAATCTACTACTCTTTTTATTCCACTATCTTTTTTAATTGGCGCATTAATCACGCCATCTGAATCAACAACACCTTCAACAAGTGCTTGATATAGTCTTGTGATATTATCTAGATTCTTTGTTAAAACATTCGCACTATATTTATCTTTTGCGACAAGTAAAATACCTTCAGTATCCTTATCAAGCCTATTGATAAAATGAATAGTATTTTTCATATTATTCTTTTGATAATAATTTAAGATTGCATTATAAAGTGAATTAAAATCATTATATCCTGTAGGTATGGTCTTAAGCCCTTTAGGCTTGTTTATAATCATGTATTCATTTGTTTCATATAAAATATCTAAACTAATATCTTTAGTATTTATATATTCTAACTCATCAGGTTCATATTGAACTTTTAGTGTATCGCCTTTATATACATTAGTATAGTTTTTAACATCTACACCATTTAGAATGTATTTTGCGTTCATATTCTTTAAATGGCGCATAAACTTTCTTGATACATTCTCTTTAACATAATCTTTTAATATAGAGTCGTATTCTATTTTAAATTCTAATTCTTTCATAACAGTTTTAAAATATCCTTAGGAATAGGTGCTTCTATATTAATATCTTCATTAGTATATGCGTCTTTTAAAGAAAGTCTATAAGAATGAAGAGCTTGTCTTTGAATCAAATTCATAGGCCCACCGTATAACATGTCACCAAGAAGTGGGTGTCCAATGTGCGCAAAATGAACTCTTATTTGATGATTTCTTCCAGTCTCAAGACTAGCTTCTACAACACTATTGTTTTTAGCATATTTTAAAACTTTATAATGTGTTATAGCAATTTGACCTCCATCAGATACTCTTCTTTTACCATTTACATGTCTATCTTTTCCAATAGGAAGATTTATAGTGCCACTTTTTTGTTCTAATATACCTTTACATACTAATAAATATGTTCTTTTGATTTCATGATTTGATATTAAATAATTATAATAACTTTGTGTTAAGATATCTTTTGCAAATATAACACAACCTGAAGTCATTGTATCAATTCGATGTAAGTACTTAACGCTTCTTCTAATACCTTTAGCTTCATAATATCCTGCAACAAAATTTGAAAGAGTCCCATCTTTTAGTTTATCATCAGGATGAACCATTATACCTGCTGGTTTGTTTATAATTAGTATATGTTCATCTTCATAAAGTATATCAATATGTTTGTGATTACAAACAAAATCAATATCTTCTTCATATGAAATCATTAAAATATCATCCGTTTTTAAAATAGAATTTAATGTCGCATAATTACCATTTAAATAAAATGTGCATAATTCTTTTTTATCCTTACCTAAATGATAAAAATCTAAGAAATCTATAATCTTTTTATTATTAAACGAACTATTTACATAGTAACATGTTTCACTCATAATATTCCTCTAGTACAAGATACGCTAACAACACTTTTGCTTTACATGTCGCAAGTATTGCCATATCTATGATATTTAAGCCTTTAGTAAGGCACATTTTTAACAATTGTTTATTATCCATCTTTGATAAATAATTTCTTTTCCCATTTACTGTTTTAAGTTTTTCATAATAACTTATGGTATTCTTCGATACTACAACCATATCAATTTCATTTTTTATTTGTTTGATAAAATCTAATATATCATAAACTTCATAGTGATCCATATTAGTAATTTCAGCCGCAAGTTCTACCATTCGAATATAATAATCTTTGTTAGTTATAACACCTTGGCATGGAGATTCTAGAGTATGATATAGATATGTTTCAAGACTTTGTTTATTAACAGGCGTAATCTTATTCTTTATGGCATAATATAAGATTTTTGCGATTTTAAGCATGTAAGAATTATAATTTTTATCTAAATCAAAAAGATTAAATGTATATCTAAATCCACTATATTCATTATAAGCTTTTTTAGCATCCATATAACCTAGTTTATAATTTTTAGTTATAATATCCTTATCAAATTTTAAAAATCCGCATAAAGCCCATCTTGGGTAAATGTATTTAACATATTCTTTATTTAAAAATTCTTTATGTGTTACATTAGGCGACAAATCAATCGCAACTATTTCCTCTGCTCCAAGCTCTATTGCATAATTAATAGGAAGATTATCTATATATCCTCCATCGATGTATGATTCTTTTCCAATTTTACAAACTTGAAAAATAGGGAAAGCAGACGCACTTGCGATTAAATATTTTTTTAACTGTGTTGGACTTAACTCATTTAATAATACTTCTTTACCAGTAAACTGTGGAAATTTAGTTGTAATAATTCCACATAGTACATTAGACTTAATAATTTTTTCTGGGAATATATATTTATCTACTAAATCATAAAATGGGCTAATATCTCCACCAAGTTTAGTGAAATAAGAACCTAAGAACCCCATAAGGTTTTGTTTTTGTTTTAATGTATATTTTAAAGATACTTTTTCATCATACTTAAACGCATCTTTCATTATTTTATCAAGTGTTATAGTATTCCAAACTTCTAAATCTAAATCAAAAGTATCTTGTGCATACATAGCCGCATTAAGCGCTCCTATAGAAGTACCTGTTACAATATCAAATTTTAATCCTTTTTCATTTAAATATTGCCACACCCCTGCTTCATAAGATCCTTTAGCTCCACCGCCACAAAATACTAATGCTTTTTTCATTTTGAAGTCTCCTTTCTCTCATTTAAAGAAAATACACAACCACAATAATCTTGTCTATAGATATCGTGTATTTTACATAATTCTATACTTCTTTTATATCCATTTTCCTTTTTAAAATCAGAATATAGATATTTAACGCCATATTTTTTCTCTAACTCATAACCAATTTCATTACACCACTTTGCGATTTTATATGGTGATATTGAAATAGTTGTCGTAAAATATTCAAACCCTAATTCTTTAGCCTTTATAACTGTTTTTTCCATTCTAAATTTATAGCATTCATAACATCTTTGTGATTTCTCACCTAACAATTCAAGCCCTTTAACAGCCTCGAAATAATTTTTTTGATCATATGAATCTTCTATTACTAAAACACCAAATCCTAAATCTTCTGATATCTTTTTTTGCATATCAAGTCTTTTATAGAATTCTTCTTGTGGATAAATATTATCGTTTGTAAAAAATATTGTCACATCAAAATATTTAGATAATAATTCTTGTGTATATGATGAACAAGGTCCACAACAGCTATGAAGTAAAAGTTTTGGCTTATAATCTAAATTATTACAAAATTCTTTAAATTCTTTATAACTTGTTATCAATATTATTCCTCACTATCATCGTTTGTAAAATAAGAATTAATTTGAGCAATAATCATTTTATGGTATCCACCATGTTCTTTATAGAATTTATCTATAATAGATTTATCAATAAAAGAATCTTCTAAAATATCTGATACATAAAGTTTTGAGCACTTTAAAATATATGAAGCTTCTTTTGCGTAATAAATATCTGCATCAACATCATAAATAGGTGTTAACCCTATTTCTTTAAATTTATCCTTATAATCATGTCCTGATATTCTTCCTGCCTTTGTTAGTTCATCCTTATAATTTCCACCAAAAAATGAAACACTAAATTTAGGATTTTCTAACATAAGAGGCCAAGTAGCTCTTTCTGGTCTTACAAAAAGAATGATTACGTTCTTATTCCATAATTTCCCAAGAGCACCCCATGATACAGTCATAGGGTTAAATCCATTTTTTCCACCGGCTGTAATAAGCGCATAATTTTCTCCAAATTCTTTAAAAATATTCTTTTCATAATCTTCATTAATAACATGTTTAATCATATTCTTACCTCACTAATAAAATCATACAAGTAATAAAATTATTTACAAAGTGCATCGATATAGTGACCCATATATTTCTTCCACTATATTCATAAGACACAGCTAAAATGAAACTTGATACAAAATATGGTATAGCAATAAGCATCATAGTTTTAACTGATACATCAGTTGTTGATACTAAATGTATTAAAGCAAAAACTATAGTAGACACTAATATAGGAACCCATTTAGGTTTATTCGATAATATATTAAAAATAGATTTTCTATAAACAATCTCTTCAACTAAAGGACCACATATAGATGTTACAAGCAACATTATTATTCCATATTTTTTATAAGAAAATACAGATTCTAACACTTCTTCGTTTAATGAACTTCCAGCATACTTTGTAACAAGTTTTGATAAAAAGTATGATATCAAAAAGAATATTGCACTACCAATTACCATAAATAAACTCAAAAATAATGGTTTTTCTTTTATTTTTAAAGCATCACTTTTTAATTCTTTAAACATAATTGTTACAAGCACAATCATAATAGGAATATATATACATGCCATATCAATAGTATTGATTTTAGCAGCTATTTTATCTAATTCCTTTACTCCGCTTGGTTGTTGTAAGGCTTTTTGAATTGTTTCAAAATCAAAAGAATCATTCACATTTATCTTTATAAGAATAGCTAAGCATATTGTACCAAATATTAAATAGATGATAGCATATGCCAAAATTGATATTAAAGCTTTCTTTTTTATTTCTTCCATTTCTTTCATAAAATCACCATATTGATTATACCACATTTTCTAAAATTATATTAATTGAATTATAATTATTTATAAAGTATAATATCCTTCGGAGGTAATTTTTATGTATAACAAAAATGTATGGTTAGAATCTGACCAAAATAAAGAAATTTTTGCGTTTGGTGAAGATTATAAAGACTTCATTTCAAGATGCAAAACTGAGCGTCTTTGTACAAAAGAGGCTGTCCGTGTTTTAGAGTCTAAGGGATTTAAAGAACTTTCTTCTTTTAAAAAACTAAAGGCTGGAGACAAGGTTTATAAAACTAATAAAGGAAAGAATGTTTGTGCTTTCATTATTGGTAAAAAAGATGTATGTGAAGGTGTAAGAATCCTTGGAGCACATATTGATTCTCCAAGAATCGATTTAAAACAAAATCCTTTATATGAATCTAAAGGCTTTGCCCTACTTGACACACATTACTATGGGGGAATCAAAAAATACCAATGGGTAACAATACCTTTAGCTATGTATGGTGTTGTTTGTAAGAAAGATGGTAGCGTTGTTGATATCGCTATAGGTGATAATCCTAGTGATCCAATTCTTGGAATATCAGATCTTCTTATTCACTTAGCAGCTGATCAAATGCAAAAGAAAGCATCCGTTGTAATAGAAGGAGAAAATCTTGATGTTACTTGTGGATCAATTCCTTCAAAAGATGAAAAGAATGCAGTAAAGAAAAATATATTAAATATATTAAAAGAAAAATATGACATTACTGAAGAAGACTTCCTATCTGCAGAACTTGAAATAGTACCTGCTGGACCTGCACGTGATTATGGTCTTGATAGATCGATGATCGCAGGATATGGACACGATGATAGATCTTGTGCATACACTTCTCTTAGAGCACTTGCAGATATAGAAAAGCCTGAATACACTTCTTGTGCTCTTCTAGTAGATAAAGAAGAAATTGGTTCAGTTGGAGCTACAGGTGCTCAAAGTTATTTCTTCGAAAATACAATGCTTGAGATTTTAGACAAAACATCTGAAGCATCTATTCTAAATCTACGTAAAGCTCTAGAAAATTCAGTTATGCTTTCAAGTGATGTATCTGCTGGTGTGGATCCACTATTCTCTGAAGCATTTGAAGATAAAAATGCATGTTTCCTTGGTAAAGGAATTGTATTCAATAAATATACTGGTGCTAGAGGAAAAAGTGGTTCAAACGATTCAATGCCTGAATATTTTGCATGGATTCGTAATATCTTAGATAACAACAATGTTTTCTATCAAACAGCTGAGCTTGGTCGTGTTGATCAAGGTGGTGGAGGAACTATTGCATATATTTTCGGTAATACTAACATGAATGTAATTGATGCAGGTATTGCAGTATTAAATATGCATGCGCCAATGGAAATTGTATCTAAAGCCGATGTTTATGAAGCATATAAAGCTTATATAACATTCCTTACAAAATAAAAAGTCGCTTATGCGACTTTTTTTATAATACTTGTTCAATTAATAATGTAAATGCTGGTAATGTAATAATTGATAACAGAGTTGTCACAACTACTGCACCACATGCTAAATCTTCATTATATTGGAATTTAATCGCAAATATTGAAGTAATTGCAGCACATGGACAAGCCTCTAGAATGAATACTATCTTTAATACTTCACTATCAACCCCTGCAAGACTTAATAAGTATACTATTAATAGTGATACAAATGGAATTATTAAAAGTCTGATTGTTGTAGTAAACCATAAGAACTTATTCTTAAGTACACCAATTACATTAGATGAGGCTATAATCATACCTGTAATAATCATTGATATTGGTGTATTCATAGAACCAATCATACTAAGTGGAGATTTTATAATATTTGGAACTGGAATTTGGAAGAAGAAAATTATAATTCCTATTATTAATGAATAAATAACAGGTGTTTTAAGTATACTTTTTAAAGCCACTTTAGGGCTAAAACATCTGCTTACAACCATATATCCTATAGTCCATAATAAAATGTTAAATATTGAAACAAAACATGATGCATATATTAATCCTGTGTCCCCAAACATAGCCTCAATTAGTGGGAATCCCATGTATGCGGCATTTGAAAACATCATTCCAAACCTTAAAATAGGCTTATCATCTATTTTCCATATTAGCGTTATTATAAATACTATTAATATTCCTACCATTAAAACTATAAAGCTTGCAAGGAAACACCAAAGTATATTAGTCATTATTTCCTTATCGTATTCTTTGCAGTAAGAACTTACAATCATAAATGGTACTACTAGATAAACAAGTAGGTTTGATAATGATTTTTTAGAACTTATTTCTATTATTTTAGCTTTGACAAGCACAAAGCCTAAAATTATCATAATAAACATTATGAAAACTTGTTGTAAAGATATTTTTGCTAAATCCATATTATTTCTTATACCCTTCTAAAGAGTTATTTAAATGCTCTTTCATTTTTTTGGATGCTTCTTCTCCATCATGATTTAATAACGCATCAATTATACTAATGTGTTCATTTAAAGATTTAATGTATCTATCTTTGTTTGACACATTAGTTAAAAATCTAATTCTTGCGCTCAAATCCATGAGGTAGTTAAGCTCTTTTTTTATTAATTTATTCTTTAATATATCAGCTAATGATAAATGAAATAATTTATCAACATCATCTAATTCATCCTTTTCAACAGGAAGCTCAAGATGACTGTAATCTTCATTTACAAGAGATTGGAAATAATTTTTCCATTTGAGTAATAATAGCGAATCACTATTAGTTGAGATTTTTTTCATTATTTCTCCTTCTAACATAATTCTATATTCATATACTTCTTTAATGTCATTAATACTAATATTAGATACAAGTGTTCCTTTCCTAGGTATTATTGTAAGATAACCTTCACCTTGTAATCTTAATACCGCTTCCCTAACTGGAGTTCTTGAAACATTAAGTGCTTTAGCTACTTCTTGTTCATCAAAAACTTCACCTGGCATTTTATGACATAATATAATTTCTTTTTTTATATATTCATATGGTGTCATAGTTCCTCCTTATATTCTTGTGATATATCACTGATATATTAATACTTTACAAATAAAAAAACAAGAGTTTATTGTATAAAAAATAAAAAGCTTATTAAAAAGCTTTTCATAAACATCTATTTAGCACCTTCATGCTTAAACACACCAATCGCAGTATGCCAAATTATTCTAATATCTAACCACAAACTTCTTTTAGCAGGATAATATAATTCCATCTTGATTCTATCTTGATAACATATATCACTTCTACCATGACTTGCCCAGAACCCTGTAAGCCCTGGTCTTACTTTAAGTAATAACTCTTGTTCATCTTTAGAATATCTTGAAAGTTCTTCATCTAAAATTGGTCTCCAACCTACAATACTCATTTGTCCTAAAAATATATTTACAAGTTGAGGAAGTTCATCTAAAGAAGTTTTTCTTAAAATTTTACCTATTCTTGTAACTCTTGGATCGTTAGTAACTTTATAATCTCTTTTCCATTCTTCTAATTGTTCAGGTGTAAGAATTTCTTCTAATGGTCTATTATCACATTTCATTGATCTAAATTTCCATACCTTGAATTTCTTACCATTTTTTCCAACACGTACATGCCCATAAAATGCTTTACCTTTAGAATCTATTTTTATAAGAATAATTAAAATTAAAAATAATGGTGATAAAATAATAAGGCCTAAAAGACTTGAAACTATATCAAATAATCTTTTAATAAAAGAAAAAATAGGTTTTTTCTTATACATACTAACATTATATTCAAGAGATAATGCTTCTTTTACTGATTTTCTAACTCCCATAATATGCTCCTTATATTATAATAATTCAATTTAACACGCATTAGAGATATTACTATATTAAACTTGTAAAGTCAATTATTTAGGAACTTAAAACATATGAATTTAATTCTTTTTTTATAAAACCTTGTTATTTGATATAAAATATCTCTTTAATATACTAAATATTTATATAATATTATTTTGCTTCATCTATTTTTCACTTGAAATATATGAAATTAGTTGTATAACATTTAGTGGTGATAATATGAAAACAAATGATTTAAGTAAAGGAACGCCATGGAAGGTACTTCTAATATTCGCTTTACCGATGATACTTTCTGTAACACTTCAACAAATTTATAATATTGCGGATAGTGTTATAGCAGGAAAGATGATAAATGCGGACGCATTAGCCGCAGTATCCGCTTCTTACCCAATTACTATGATTTATTTATCTATCGCAACAGGGCTTGGAGTAGGTAGTGGTGTTATTACTTCTAGATTTTTTGGAGAAAAAAATTACTCAAAAACAAAAACTACTATTACAACTTCATTATTATTTACAGCACTAGTCGCAATAATAATGATAGTATTTGGAGTACTTATTACTCCACTTTCATTAAAACTTATATCAACACCAAAAGATATATTTGATGATAGTAAAATATATTTAATGGTATATTGTGGAGGATTATTATTTACATATCTATACAATGTAATAGCTTGTATATTCCAATCTCTTGGAAATAGTAAAGTACCACTTTACTTCCTATTCTTCTCAACAGTATTAAATATAGGACTTGATATTTTATTTGTAGGTCCTTTTGATTTAAAAATATTAGGATTAGCTCTTGGAACATTTATTGCACAAGGAATCGCAATGATTGCGTCTCTTACTTTCTTACTTGTAAATATCAAAAAATCCTTAAAAACTGATGAAAAATCTCCACTTTTTGATAAAGCTATTCTTAAAGAAGTATTACTAATCGCAGTGCCTTCTATTATTCAAGGTGCTACAATATCTGTTGGAAACTTCTTTATCCAAAAGAAAATTAATTCTTACGGATCAGCATTGATTGCAGGATATGGTGCTGCTTATAAATTATGTTACATAGTTGTAAATATTTATACTGCGTACGGAAACGCAATATCAAATTATACTTCACAAAATATTGGGGCTGGTAAATCTAAACGAATTATTGCAGGATTTAAATCATCCCTTATAACTTGTGTGCTGTTTAGTTTAATTATGTCTCTATTATTTGTGGCAATTCCAAATATCCTACTTAAAATGTTTATGGATAGTGATGCTTCTGCAGAGGCTATGAAAGATGGTAGAAATTTCATTTATATAGTTGCACCATTCTTCATCTTTATGGGACTTAAAGCTCCATCAGATGGAGTGCTAAAAGGTGCTAAAGATATGCGAAACTTTATGATTGGAACTCTTGCTGATTTAGTAATAAGAATTGTATTATCTTATACTCTTTCATCTCCATTTGGATATAAAGGTATATTTAGCGCATGGCCTATTGGTTGGGCAGTAGGTACAGGCTTATCATTAATCTTCTTCTTTAGCGGTAGATGGAAAAAGCTTAATAAATTACAAGAAATTACAGAAGAATAAAAATTAACCCCTATAGTTTTCGTTATGAAAACCTAGGGGCTTTTTTAATTATCTAATGCAAATTGTGAATTATATAATGATGTGTAGAAACCATTATTTGCCATTAATTCTTCATGATTTCCTTGTTCAATTATATTTCCATCTTTCATTACTAAAATAATATCACTATTTTTAATTGTTGAAAGTCTATGTGCTATTACAAACGATGTTTTACCTTTTGATAATCTATCCATAGCTTCTTGTATTTTCTCTTCAGTTCTTGTGTCAACATTTGAAGTAGCTTCATCTAAAATCAACATTTTAGAATTTTTAAGCATAGCACGAGCTATTGTAAGAAGTTGACGTTGTCCTTGAGAAATTGATGTACCATCAACTATTTTATAATCAAGTCCATTAGGAAGTGATTTTACAAAATGTGTTAAATGACAAGCTTTTATAGCATCCCATATCATATCATCTGATATGCCTTCAATGTTATAAACTAAATTTTCTCTTAATGTTCCTTCAAAAACCCATGTATCTTGAAGAACCATACTAAATTTATCGTGTAATTCTTCTCTTTTCATAAGAGATGTATTTATACCATCAATTTTTATTGAACCACTATTTATTTCATAAAAACGTTCAAGTAAATTAACTATTGTAGTTTTACCTGCTCCTGTAGGCCCTACAATCGCAACCTTCATTCCAGGCTCTATTTTTACACTAAAGTTTTTAATTATTTCCCTTGTTTCATCATAACTAAAGTAAACATTGTTAAATTCAACATTACCTTCTAATGTTTTGCTTGTTTTTGGTTCGAAGTAATATTCTTTATCATCTTCACTATCTAAATCAACACTTTCTAAGAAACTAAATACTCTAGATCCAGAAGCTGCCGCATTTTGAAGTGAATTTAGGGATTGGGCAATTTGTGTTAATGGAGATTGGAATAAGTTAATATATACAAGGAAAGCTGTTATAGTTCCAAGTGTAATATTTCCTTTTCCATGATACATCAAAAGCCCTCCTGTAATACATACAAGCGCATATGAAATATATGATATAAAGCTCATTAATGGCTGCATAAGTCCACCAAAAAATTCAGCTTTAAACATAGTAGATTGAAGTTCTTTATTTTTATTATCAAAAACTTCTTTCATCATATCAGTTGCGTTATATAGTTTAATTATATTTTGACCATTATAATTCTCTTCAACTAAGCCATTAAGGTTTCCAACAAGTAATTGACGTTTGGCGAATTGTGGCCCTGCAAGTTTTAAAATTATCATTAATAATATCATCATTAAAGGGATTGTAAGAAGTGCTACTAATGCCATTTGCCACGATGTCGCAAACATCGCAATAATAGCTGATATTAACATTAATACTGCACTAAAAAACATTCCAATTGATTGTTGCATCGACTGTGATATTTGGTCTACGTCATTAGTTAAAATAGACAAAATATCACCAAGTGATCTTGTATCATAATAATTAAGTGGGATATTATTTATTTTTTTAACTATTTGTTTTCTAAGTTGATAACTATAACGTTGAACAACTACAGTAATAATTATGCTGGATAAGGCACTACACAAGGCAGATATTATATATAACGCTAATAAAATATAACCAAAATGTGCTATCTTATTCATATTTATGTGCCCCGCAAATAAACCTGCTGTAATTGTATCAGTTAATTTTTTTAATACATTTGGCGCAATTACAGAAATCACAACATACGCAATTATAAAACATAGGCTTAATATCATTAAAGGAAGATATTTTTTCATAGAGACAGCTATGTTTTTAAGTGACTTAGATGTTTCACCTTTTTTTAGTTTTTCTTTTTGGAAGTTTCCACGTCTATTCATAGTCCTAATTCCTCCTTAGATAATTGAGATAACGCAATATCTAGGTATTCTTTACAATTTTTAAGTAAGTCTTCATGCTTACCTACACCCTTAATTTTACCTTCTTCAAGCACAACTATATGATCTGCATCCATTATTGTACCTATTCTTTGCGCAACAATTAATTTTGTCGAATCTTTTCTAAATTCTTTAAGATTATCTCTAACTTTCCTATCAGTTTTAAAATCTAAGGCACTAAAAGAATCATCAAATACTAAGAATTCGTGATCTGCATAAAGTGCTCTTGCGATACAAAGACGTTGTCTTTGTCCCCCTGATACATTTGTACCACCTTGTGCTATATTTGAATTATAACCATCATGCATAGCACTTACAAATGAATCAGCTTCCGCTATCTTACAAGCTTCTAAAACCTTATTTTCATCTATTTCTTTTTTACCAAACGCAACATTATATTTAACGCTTCCACTAAATAGTAAGGCTTTTTGGGGAACAACACCAATTAACTCATTAATAGTTTCTAGTTTTAAATTCTTAATATTTACACCATCTATTAATACTTCTCCTTCAGTTGTATCATATAGTCTAGACAATAGATTTATAATAGTTGATTTACCACATCCTGTTTCCCCGATGAACGCAATAGTTTCACCCTTACAAACTTTAAATGATATATTAGATATTATATTAGATTCACTATTAGGGTATTTAAATGAAACATTTTTAAATTCAATTTCACCAGTTGTTTTACGTTCTTCTTCAACTTCTGGATCTTTTATTGAAATCTCTTTATCTAATACTTCATTTATACGTTTTGCAGAAACACTAGCACGTGGAACCATGTAGAACATAAATAATAACATCATAAATGACATTACAAGTTGTGTTGATAACATCATCATTGATAATACTTCTGCATAATTTGTATCACCTTTATTGATTAGAGAAGCTCCTATCCAATATACAAGAAGTGATACTAAATTCATTATTATAGTTATAGATGGCATCATTAATGCCATTCCTTTTCCAATAAATGATTGAGTTTTTCTTAACTCTTCATTAACTTTATTAAATTTATCTTCTTGATAACTCTCGGCATTATACGCATGAACCACTCTAATACCTGTTACATTTTCTCTTGTTATACCATTAATTTTATCTAGTAAACGTTGACTTAATTTATTCTTAGGCATTACTAATAAAACTATTGAAAGTATTAATATTACAAGTAAGAAGATACCAATAAGTGCTGGTAACATTAAAGTCCACGATACACTTTGGATTTTAAGAATAGCCCATACAACAGTTATAGGGGCCGCAAAGAACATTCTAAATGCTAATAGTAATGTCATTTGGTATGTTTGAATATCATTAGTAGTTCTTGTGATTAATGATGCTGTACTAAAACTATTAATTTCTGCAAGTGAAAAAGATTGTACCTTATCATTAACCTTCATTCTTATATTCATCGCAAGTCTTGATGTGACATATGAACTTATAATTGATATGATAGCCTGACATAAAACCATTAATAAAGCCATCACAATCATCATAAGACCATTGTACCAAATATCATGTGTACTCTTTGTAATTACTACTTCTTGAATAGCCCTTGTAATACCTGATATGTAATCCATAAGTTCCATAGTAGACCATACTTGGGCAAATGTTAGTCCTAAAATTAAAAAGATTAAAAAGTAATCAATCTTTTTTAAATTCTTTAATAATTTAATCATTATTATTCTCCTTTTGTTCACAAATTAAAATTGTTTGAACTAAATCTTTAAAATCATAAACAAACTTACAAAACCTATCTTCACCATATATTTTGATAACATTTTGCATAAAAACTTCACAATTCCTATTTAAGGCAGATATTTCCTTATATCCTTCTTCTGTTAAGCTTACAATAGTCTTTCTAGAATCATTTTCATCATCACTTCTTGTAATCCATTTCTTCTCTTCAAGTCTTTTAAGCGCATTACCAATACGACCAGATCCTACATTTAAAAACTCTTGTAAATCCTTAGGATAGAGGCTTTTTGGATATTCAACCATTAGTTTAACTAAAATAGCTCTTTCTCCTTCAGTAAAATTTTGAAGGTATTTAGGCCCTAATTTTTTCATTTTTAACATACTGTTATATAGTATTTCCTTTAATTCCTTATTATCCATACGCCCTCCATTACTCACAGTGTGAGCGATTTAATTTTATCACAAAAATATAGGTTGTCAACAAAAATATCTCACAGGGTAAGATAAAATTAAAAATGCTTAATTAAATTAATAATTAAGCATCATTTTTTAATCTATTCTTTTGTTTTTCTTTATTCTTTGAACCACTTCTTCAAATATATCATCATCTGATATGTCTTCTTCTTTTTTCTTAATTGCCATCATAAACGCAATATTTGTAGGATCTTCATGACTTAAAACGTATAAATAATCTAAGTCAAACTTAAGCGCATCATAATACCATTTTTTAGTCTTATCATATTCTTTCTTTATAGGATCTAGTTTATGTCTTTCTAAAATAAAATCATAATCCTTTATTTTTTCACATTCTAACAAATCTTCTATACTAGCTGTATTTGATAGAACTTTATCTACATAATAATATTCAAAATAATCCTTGTTAATTGTATCTTTCATAGTACCACTTCCTTAAGTTAATTATAGCATAATTTTTTTATTATGTTATAATTTTATAAAAGAGGTTTTATCATGTCCATTAATTTAAACGATTATAGAAAAAAGAATAAACTTAAAATGCTAGATAATGATAAATTATCTATTGAAACATATTTTGATATTGATGAGGAAAACAAAGAGGCCACGCTTAATTTAAAATATGAAAGACCTAACGATATATTTGATTCTCATTTCGGATCTAAAAAGCCTATTTTATCTGATGATTTTTTAAATGAAATTTATTATGCTCTAAATGTTTTACCATCAAGATATTATGTAAATTTAGAAATTGAATTTGAAACACTAGATAACTATACTGAAGAAATGCTAGACGATATATTTATATCATCTGTTATGATGACTAATGAAGAGTGGATAATTACCGATAAAAAAGATACTCACCTCGGTTATTTTTTCTTAGGTCTTGGTATTTTCTTTCTTATTATGATGTTTTTACTTGTAGGAATTGTTGAACACAAAGTATCTAACGCTGATAATAAAATGTGGTTTAGAGTTTTAAAATACGTTCTAGATATCTTAGCTATGGTTATGATTTGGGAGTCTGTAACTCTGTTTTTCGTTAAAAGGAATGAATCTAGAGCTAAACAAATTTCATTTAATAGACGTGTTAAAAAAATCAATTTCAAACTAACGAAGTAAAATATTTTCTATTTTATTTTATAAGGTTTATAATAAAGTTAGTGGGAAACTATCTATTTTGTTTAATCCTGAAGTACATCGCCTCCTTGAAAAATTCATCACATTATTTTCATCTTTTGGTACTTCTAACGTTTTATTCCCACAAAAAAAGCTGAGATAATTCTCAGCTTTTTCTATTAAATATATTCTGATATATCGCGCTCATCATCAAACGCATGAATATCATTAGCTAATATATTTTTTACTACTTTATAAACTAGTTGTGCATCTAGAACATATGATGTAGAATCTAGAAGTTTAATTCTACGCCCACAACCTGTTCTTAAAAATATAGGTAATAGTTTTTCATAGTTATTTGATATATGTGCACAGTTCTCATTATAATGGCGTGGCATATGAAATTCCATTTTAGACCCATCTTCTAGTTGTGTATAAAAAGTATAAATGTGGTCAGTAAATCTAGAAGGAACATCCATTTCTTCTTCTATCGAATGGATAAATGTGTTTTTTGATAACTTACAACCAATGAAAAGAATTTTAGCTCCATATTTTAATTTTCCAAAACTTCCATTTGGTGGAACTGGAGTTTTCGCATAGTCATCATCTTTTATATACTCTTCTCTATTTTCACCATAAGCTACAACACTATGAGTAGGATGGTTAGAACGAATAAAATCACTATCCCCTATTGCCATATTAGTTAAATATCCAACACATGAATTTTCTTCATTTTTAATCATTACATCAAAATCATTACGAACACTTTCCCAAGTATGAGATGGGAAGAGTAATAGACCATCTTTAAAATAATCCTTTAATGCTTTAAGAATGGTTGATACCCCACCTTCAATATTTTTAATTGAATGGAAAGATGAATGTACCATAACAGTATCATGGCTTTTTAAACCTGATATTTGTAAATCTCTTATAAAATCATCATAATTATACATCGAATCACCATAGACATTATAGCATATTAAATAAAATTAATCTATTCAATTTTTCTTATGTTTATGTTATAATTTTTATAATTAGGAGGAGGATTTAATATGAAATTCCAGCAATCTGAAGAAGATTATCTAGAAGCTATATTAATGTTATCAGAAAAAAGCGAAAATGTACATTCTATAGATATTGCGAACAAAATGAATTTTTCAAAACCATCTGTTTCAATCGCTATGCATAAACTTGAAGATAAAGGTTTTATTGTAATGAATAAAAATGGTGTTATAAACCTTACTGAAGCCGGTAAGGCTAAAGCTTTATCTGTATACGAACGTCATCAAGTTTTATCTAAGTTTTTTAAACAAATAGGTGTATCTGATGAAGTAGCACTAGAAGACGCATGTGAAATAGAACATTTCATTAGCGAAGAAACTTTTCAAGCAATTAAATCTCAATTAAAGTAAAAAGGTAGAATTTAATCTACCTTTTTATTATCTTCTTTTTTTAAAAAATTTATTAGTTTTATTCCACCATCAAATATTAATGATCCAATTGCATTTCCTATAGCCATTAATAAGAAATATAATACAACCTTACCACTAAATACTCCGGCATATGTGTAGTAACAAGCATTAGCTACAACGTGTTCAAATCCACAAAGGATAAATAATGAAATTGGCATAAACGCAAATAATACTTTACCAAGTGGATATTCGCACTTCTTATGACCTTCTACTGCTAGATAAATCATAACTCCACACATTATCGCAAGTATTAATACTTGATACCATTTTTCATTTTGTTTATTAGTAACTAAAGTATTACATAATTCTTTTATGCTTGATGAAACTAGTGGAGTTTGTTTTAAAATTAATGATAAAACAATAACACCAATTAAATTACCTGTAATACATACAAGTAAATCAATTATATATGATGGCTTATTATCTAAAGAATATCCAACTTTACCTGTATAAAGCCAGAATCCGAAATGAATTATTGTAAATAATCCAATTCCAAACATAAATGATCCACAAATTTTTAATGCATATAATCCTTGGCTAGCACATGTTAGATAACAAGTAGCTCCAAACACAATACAAAATCCTGCGAATATTGAACTAATAAAAATCATTAAATATTTTTTCATAAAAATACCTCAACAATTTGGTATTATAGCATAATATTTTCTTTAATCAATAGCTAAAACTTAACAGTTATTATTTTCATCAATAATTTTAACCGTATCATCTTTTACAAACATTTGTGTAGGCAAATCTTTGAATACGACATTCTTAAGTTCTAATAATTTCACATTTCTTGCGACAAATCCAACACCCTTAAATTTTTCATTATCAGGAGTCATAGCCATTACTCCTTCAGCTGAATCTTTATTATATGTAATAGTAACATTTTCTAGTGTTACTTTTTCTATTTTAGATTCAGGAAGTCCTAAGAAACATCCTACTCCAAAACATACATTTTCGCATTTAATGTTTGTAAACTTAAATGTTTCAAATGTTGGTGTAGTATCATCTACAGGATGCGCAAATTTATCGTATCTACTATCAACCACATCATTTCCTGCTTTATAGTAAGCATTAATTACAAATGGTGATTTAACCCCATTCATAATAATATTTGTGAAATTAATATTCTCAATTATTGCGTCCTTACCTCTACCTCTTTGGCTTTTTACTCTAAGTCCTCTATCGGTTTCATTAAAATAACATTGACTTACAAAAACGTTATTAATTCCACCACTATTTTCAGAACCAAGAGTAACACCTGCATGACCATGAGCCATAAAATTATTTCTTATAATTATATTGCTTGATGGTCTATGATATAATTTAGCAAGTTCTATTTTTGATGATTTAATCGCAATACAATCATCACCAACAGATATATAGTTACCAATAATATTTACATCTTCACAAGCCTCAGGATCACATCCATCTGTTGTAGGTGAATCCCATGGGTTAATTAATTTTAAGTTTAAGAATGATAATTTTTTAGAATAAAATGGATGACAATTCCAAGACGGAGTGTTTTTAATAGTAATTCCTTCTAACACAACATTTTCTGATGTGTGAATAAATACTCCTTTAGGTCTTCTAGCAATTCGAAGTTCTCTATGGTTAATCCACCAATCTGAATTGTTTGAGTTACAATCAAATGTACCAGGACCAAATATACTTACATTTTTTGCGCCAAGGATTGTAATACATGAATAGAAAGCCTTGTCAGCTCTTCCTTCCCATGTTCCAAGTACTATACCATTTAAGGTATCAGTAGGCTCAAATATTTTATAATGTTCTCTTATAGTATCACCAATTATCATACATTTAGCACCAAAATATATAGCTTTATTATCTGATAATATTTCAAGTGATGTGACGTGATATGTATCATTTAATTCTAATATTTCATCACTTCTTAAATTAGCTATAGCCTCGTTTATTGATGCTGTATCATCAAGATTATTTGTTTTATTAAATTTTATTATTTTTTTATTTAGTGTTTTAAATGATACTTCTTCATCTAAAACCTTAATAGTATATTCCTTGTTTGGCTCTAAATCATAAATTGAAAAAACATTAGAAATCTTTGATGCGTAATATGTTCCATTAAGATAAATATCATAACCATCACCTGCATAGTAACAATCGTTATTTGCAAGTTCTAACGTAACCATATTAGCTTCTAAAAATAATATTTTCATAAAAAATTACCTCATTTTTCCTTAAAAAAAGCCATAATGGCTTTTTTATTTATTTAATAATAATGCTGATTCATAAGCGAAGAATGTAATAATATTTCTATCTGATGCTTGCCATATTCTCTTGATTGAACTATCAATAAACATAACATAGCCTATTCTTGAACCATTATATGTTAAATCTTTAATAAGTATTGATTTTACATGATTTCTAGAGCACCATAGGTGGAAATTAAGATTTGATTCTTTATAATCAGAATAGTTGTTAACGTTTATTACACCTTGTTCATCAAACATAGAATCAAGCATTTTTTGATCTAGATGCTCAAAATCATTGTTTTCACTGACCTTAGTATAAAGTTTACCATCTAGATATAAAAATCCTTCAGTAAGTGTTAAATAATCAATAATATAAGCCATTGAACTATTTATCTTTTTAATTACATCTTTAGGCGATGTCATTATGTCTTGAATTTCACGCATTGCGGTAGTCGCAACTTCAACATTTTTCTTTAAATCAATATTTTTATGTTTTTCATCAACATAAATAATAAAACAGTTTCTACCTTTAGCTTTACCTCTAAATAACGCTTTATTACATTTAACCATTAAAGTATCGTAATCAATCGCATCTTGAGGGAATATTGCACATCCTATGGTAGATGTTATTTTCGCATCTAATGTTTGAAATAATGGATTTTTAACATTTAAATACTCTTCACGAAGTTGTTTAATTCTTGCGTGCAAACTATCGTATGTATATTCTCCATTTAAGATGATCATAAATTGATCACCTTTTTGTCTACCTACAACACCATCATTTTGTAATCCTTGTTTAATCATTTGTGCATATTGAGATAATATAATATCTCCTACATTTACACCATATGAATCATTAATCAATTTAAAATTATCAAGATTTAAAAACGCAATCGCAAATGGCTCTGCAGATGCTATTAACTCTTTACAATAATTAACAATATTATCACCATTTATTGTGTTTGTTAATGAATCAATATATGTTGTATAATTTAAATTCTTAAAATAATTAATCTCTTTTATATTCTTTACCATACCATATACCACGAATTTATTTTAAGTTTTTATATACAAAATCCAAATAGTCTTTAGCTTTTTTTGTTAAAACACTATAACCTAGATAATTTAATACTTTATGATACAATTCATCAATATTCTTTTCATTTTTAAATTCATTAAATATTAATGCCATTTCTTCTTTTGGAATATCATAAATTTGTCTTTGGTAAGAAACTCTTAGATAAGCAATATCTAAATTATCATCTTTCCATAAGACATTATCATATAAATTGTAAGTTTCCTTAAAATTATATTTATTTAAGTGTTCTAATATAATTTCTAATGCTTTAGAGGAAATTTTGCCTACCTCAAATATTTCTCTAAGCCTTTCTTTTAATGTATTATAAGTAAGTGGTGACTCAGTTAAAACAATTTGTTTTAAATATTCATCTAATTTTTTTAGAGTTTCTATATTACCCTCATACATCAAATTTAAATTTAAATTGCTAAAATTTGTGAAC
>CAVCDW010000056.1:0-16114 GCA_963601055.1 Elusimicrobiaceae bacterium | reverse complement strand
AATTTATTGAAGATAATATTTCAATTATTTATAATAATATGCATAATTATTATTTTTTAAAGAATAATAAACGACTACAAATAATGAATTAAGAAAATTCATATCATTATTAAAATTTAATTATTTACTAGCTATCATAAATAATCTAGGCATTTTAAGTATTACTGAACCATCAGAATATAGTTTATAATTCTTTTTTATTTCTACTTTTAAATCATTTAAGAATTCTTCTTTTAAATTATCATCTAACTTATCAAGGTATGGTTTTAAACCACTACCACTATACCATTCTATAACACCATCAAAGCCTTTTACTTTATGGTAGTATGTTGTTTCCCAAATTGTAAAATCATAGCCTTTTTCAAGTAATAATTCATAATATCCTTCAGGAGTTAAATTGAAGAAATTCTTTATCTTAGATAACATATTCCATTTAGTATTTTCTAACATTTTATAAAGCATTTTATAAAAATCACTTTTTTGTGTTAATGGTAGTTGTATCGCAATAACTCCATTAGGATTTAAGGCATCAGTAAAAGATGTAAATAAACCTCGCTGATCTTCTATCCAATGGATACATGCATTAGAAAATATTAGATCAAATTTATTTATGTTTTTAATTTCTTTAGCATCTGCTAAAACAAATTTTAAATCTTTATAATTTTCTTTAGCTTTCGATATCATATCTACTGATGAATCAATACCTATAATATCTGCGTCACTAAACTTATCTTTTAATGCTTTTGTTGAATTACCAGGCCCACTACCTAAATCGCAAATATTTTTAGGATTTATATCAAGTCTATTTAACAAATCCTTAATTGGCATATTTCTTTCACTTATAAATTTTTGATATTGATTTGGATTCCATTTAACCATAATAATACTCCTTTAAAAATAAATGCGGTGTTTTTAGCACCGCATAATATTAATCATATAAATAAAATGAATCTTCTACTTTAACGACTTTAACTTTGTTTAGTTTTGCGCCAAGTAAAACTTTGTATGCCGGTCTATTATAAGATACCCCTTCAACAACTACATCAACACTAGACTCTTCAATTGATAATACTTTATATACATCTTCACTATCTCTTTTTAAAGTCATAGCTGTATTATCTAATTTAGGTTTGTCTGCACCAAATACTAAAACATAAGAATCAGCTATATGATTTTCTACATAGAATGTTTGTAGATTAAGTAATCCTGTACTTGTATAGAAATAAGCTTCCACATTATCTTCTATAAATTTTTGCTTAATCGCATTTTCAAGTTTTACATCATTATATTCAGATTTAATTTTATTTCCCAATTTTTTAAATATATTAGGCTTTTTATCTTTCATTTTAGCCTCATTTGTATTTTCATCAACTTCAACATCGATAATTTTATCAGTCATTTTAACTCTCCTTAATATTAATCTTTTCTAGAATTTGCAAGAATCATAAGTATAACTCTTAACACTTCAAGATAAATATATAACACACTTACAAGAAGTCCAAATGCTGCCATCCATTCAAAGTCTTTTGTAGCACCGTTCTTAACGTATTCTGTACATTCGTTAAAATTAAAGAATAACATCACAACACCATATAAAATATATAATATTTCAAGGAACATAACTACTCCAAGATTATCACCAATTATTTTTGATGTTCCATCTATATTAAATAGATTTAAGATTAATAATACTAGTGATACACCAACAATTGAACATAATGTTAAAACCATAATATTTTTGAGTATTGATGTATTCCTTAATGCACCACACGCAAATAATGCTAAACATACCGCAAATATTACAGCTGTTGATGATATTGCGATAACCGCAACACCTTGATAATATAGGTCCGCAATTAAAGTAATACTACCTAAACATAATCCTTCACACACTGCATATATAATTCCACATACTGCGGAAGCTTTTGAATTTGTTCTACCTATAATTACAGCAATAAATCCTACTATTACAGAAATTACAAGTAATGCACTAAAAACTCCTAGATTTTCAGATTTATATAAGAATAATCCCGCCGCAATTCCTGCAATACCTGCTATTCCTAATAATAATAAAGTTTTTAATGTTATACCTTTATAAGTCGCACTGTCTGTTGAGACATATGAGTTTGTTGTTTCTACATTTGAAAACATAGGGTTTGAATATCTAATCATAAAACCACCTCTTGCACTAATTTTAACATATGATTTATATCGTATCAATAAAGATTATTTATTAACATAATTTCACAAAATTATTATAATGCAAATAGACCTTTTTCCTCTTCGGGATCACTTTCTGGAAGATCTCCAAATGAACCCATTTCTTTAAATGTTTCAAATAATGTTTGATTTAATTTAGATCTCTTTTTAACATCTTCTATAGATGTATACATTTTTTCTTCTCTTTTGCTCTTTATGTTTTCAGCAGCCGAAGGTCCTAGACCATCTACTGCTTTAAATGGTATTCTTAAATCACCATTTGTAAGATTTCCTTCAATCATAAATATTTGGGAATCACTCTTTTTTATATCAACACCTAAGAATTTAATTCCACGTGCTTTAGCTTCTAGTACTACTTGAAGTGATGTAATTAAATCTTCATCTTTCGCAGTCTTAAGTCTCATAGGAATTGATTCTAATTCTTTAATTTTTTGTTTAATTAAATCTGTAGAACCAAGCATAGCCTTTACATCATAAGCTTTAGCACGTTTTGATAAGAATGCGCTATAGAATAGAGCTGGTTTATGAACTTTGAACCACGCAATACGAAGTGCCATAATTACATAGGCTACCGCATGGGCTTTTGGGAACATGTATTCGATTTGTCCACATGCCCAAATATAATATTCAGGTACGTTTGCTTCTCTCATGTCTTTCTTGAAGTTTTCCCAACCTTCAGGATCTTTTACTTTCTTATTTTTTCTTACAAATTCCATGATTTTAAATGCTTTAGATGGTTCCATACCAAAGGCCATTAAGTCGACCATAATATCATCTCTACATCCGATTACCTTATCAAATGTAAGAGTTCCAAATCCTGTAGGATTTTTAGGGTCTACTAAGTCTTTAGCATTACCAAGCCAAACACCTGTACCATGAGAAAGTCCTGATATTTTTACGAATTCCGCAAAAGTCTTAGGTAGGGTATCAAGTAACATTTGTCTTACAAATGCTGTACCAAATTCTGGAACTGCGAATGAAGCTACTTTTGAATCAATATCCTCTGGCTTAACACCAATTGTCTCTGTTGAACCAAATAGACCGAATACACCATGGTCATCAAGAGGAATATCTCTTGGATCACTAAATTCAAATTCACTTTGATTCTCATGAACGATATCCATAAAATATTTAATTAAAGTAGGATCATCATGTCCTAGTACGTCTAGTTTTAATAAGTTATCTTCAAACGCATGATAATCAAAATGTGTTGTACGCCATTCGTTCGTATAATCGTTAGCCGCATATTGAATTGGTGTTACATCAAAGATGTCAATTCTCTTAGGAACTACAACTATACCACCTGGATGTTGACCTGTTGTAACTTTAACATTACATATCTTAGTAGATATTCTATCTATTTCACTATCACGAAGTTTAATGTTATGTTTTTCAAGATAAGCTTTAACATAACCATAGGCTTTATTGGCTTGGACAGTACCTACTGTACCACCTCTAAATGAATTATCATAACCCATCATCTTTCTTACATAAAGATGGGCTTTCGGTTGATATTCACCTGAGAAGTTTAAATCAATATCAGGGATTTTATCTCCATGGAATCCTAAGAATGTTTCAAATGGAATATCATGACCATCCTTTTTAAGTGCTGTTCCACACATAGGACATTTATGATCTGGTAAGTCAAATCCTGAACCTACGCTTCTTAAAATTTCTTGAAGCTTTCTTTCCTCATCGTTTTGAATAAATTCTTCTTGATTTTGATTGAATTTAATCGCCATAAATTTACATTTAGGGCATAAATAATGTGGTGGTAAGGCATTTACTTCTGTGATATTCATAAGGTTGGCGACAAGTGATGATCCAACGGATCCTCTAGAACCTACTAGGTAACCATGATCTAGGGAATCTTTAACCATTAAATATGCCATAAAGTATGTTGAATAATAACCTGATGAAATAATTGATTGAGATTCACGGTCAATACGTGCTTTAACAAACGGATGAATATTTTCACCATAACGATCTAAAGAGTTTTTAGATATAACATCTTTCATCGCTTGAACCATTGATGGATAACGGAATTCTTCAAGTGGATGATCTTTAAATTCATCATCGGCTGGAACATACATAGCTCCATCACCTTTTTTAAACGCCACAATATCAGATACCATATCAGCTACTAAATTAGTATTAGTAACAACTATTTCATACGCTAAATTCTTATCAAGGAAATCAAATTCCGCAAGCATTTCCGCAGTATTTCTAATATGTGCATCAGGAACTACACCATCTGCTAAATATCCAGCAAGTTCATGTCTTCCTCCACCTGATTTTGGTGAATCAATTAAAATATTACGATATTTTTTATCACTCTTATGAATGTAGTAACATTCAGAAGTTGCAACAACAATCTTATTTTGAGCTTTAGCCTCAGAAATAATTAATTTAATTGTATCTTCTATTATTTTCTTACCATCTCTTACATCATCTAATTCATGAATTAAGTGATCATATGCATGGAGTGGTTGAACTTCTATTACATCATATTTTGATATTGCATATCTTAATTCTTCTATAGAACGATTTAATGCATTTTCAAAAACATCACTAAATGAATTACCTGATAAGAATAATACACCTTCATGATATTTTTCTACAACAGATTGTAATAATCTAGCATCAGTTGAAACGTGAGTAGTTAAGGCATCAGATACGATCTTAAACATATTTTTATAACCATTTTGGTTTAGGGCTATAACACGTGCTCTCTTAGGGATTATATTTCTATATGCATCCTCATTTTGTTTAATCATAGAATTAAGTTCATTATAATTTTTATAACCCTTATTTAAAACATCTTGTAACATTTTAATGAAAGATTCCGCAAGAACCCTAGTATCATCGTTAGCTCTATGGTGATGATCTTGTTTTACTTTAAAGAATTTTGATACTGCTTTTAAGTTGAATTTAGTTAATTCACCATAATACATAAAATGCATTAAACGTAGTGTATCAATACCCATAAAATCCATATCGCCTAAATTACATTCTTTAATTTTGGCTTTAATAAATCCAATATCAAAGTCTGCATTATGCGCAACTATAATACAATCTTTTGAAAATTCAATAAATTTATTTAATGCTTCTTCAATACTCATCGCATTTTCTACCATCTCGTTTGTAATAGATGTTAGTGATGTGATTTTTTCAGAAATAGGAATTAATGGATGAACGAAGTCATCATACGCATCAACAATAACTCCATTTTTAACTTTTGTAGCCGCAATTTCAATTATAGAATCATATCTTTGACTAAATCCTGTTGTTTCAATATCAAATACAACATAAGTCGCATCTTTAAGATTCATATCACCATCTTTATATGTGATATGTAATGCATTATCATCAAGATAATCAAGATCACATCCATATAGTGGTTTAACTGATTTATCCTTTTCTGTCGCATGGTAAATATCGGAGATAACATATACTCCGTTATGGTCTGTAAAACCAATGGCTTTATGTCCCCATGCTTTAGCGCAGTTGATATAATCTTTAGCTTCACTTAAACCATCAAAGTTTGAAAGCTTTGTGTGACAACATAACTCAACTCTTTTTACAGGAGCGTTATCAGAGCCAAAGTTTTCATTTTCAACGCCTAAAACTTCAAATTTAGAAACGGTAATTAAAATTTCTTTATCATATTGATCATTTTCAAGTTTACCACATACTTCTACAAGATATGATTTACCATCACTCTTTTCAGCACTCTTAGTAACTTTCTCTGATAATTCAGTATATTTCTTTAGATTCTCTTCTCCTCTTATAAATTGTTTTACTTTAATAGAGTCCGTACCATCTGAAACATAACCTATAAACATATTAGTTGTTTTTAACGCTCTAACTTCAGCCTTAAAAAGATGTCCTGTAATCTTAAATAGAGGAGCCCCTATTTCATTTTGAAATTTATAAAGTTCATCTTCGGTTGAAGGAATATTTTTAATTTCATATGCTAGGTATGAATATTTAAATTTATTATCCTTTTTAATTGAAAGCTTTTTAACTTCCTCATTAATCTTTTGCGATTTTCTGATATCAATTATTTCTTGACGTTCTAAATTTTCTTTTTCTTCTTTTAATTTTTGAATCTTTAAAATTTCATCATCAGAAATTTCAAAATCTGTTTCAATTTTTATGAAATGATTTTCATATAAATCATCTGAAATCTCTTGAACTAACCCTTTAAGACTTTCAATATTTTCATCAACATAAAAAGTTATTTTATTAAAATCACAACTTTTCTTATAATCTTTTAGCGGAACAAAAAAAGGTGATGATAAACATTTTTTATCTAAATAAAAATCAAAATAATCAAGCACATCATTCTCACTTAATGTAAAGTTAGAATATGATATATTAGTAAAAACAGCCTTACATCCAAATGATGAGAATATTTTTTCGTTTTGTTCGTAAAAAAACTGACATTCAGAAAGACTTAAAGTCTTATCTAATGTAATGTCAATTTTAAATGTTTTTTTGTCCTTTGTAAAAACTATTGAATTAATTTTTATACTATTTGAAGAAAAATCTAAAGCATTTAATTTCTTTAAATCATCTATATAACTCAAATAAATCCCTCCTACATTTTTTTAACCCTTACAATATTTGAACATGCAATCTTCATAAAAATAGCTGATATTATTACTCCGATATAGAACAAGAAAGATAAGTCCGCAAGACTTCCTACAAGATATAAAACGAAAGTCCAAGTCATGGCATATACAGAAATACGAGATCTAATGTTGCGTGGTAGATATGGATTAGAATAAACTCCTACAAACATTAATATTACAAATACAATTAAAAATTCTACAACCAAATAAATAATATTAGATAATATTGTTTGAGGTATAACAATATCTAAATATCTATTCCATCCCACATTTATATAATCTAGTAGTTTATAGTTTTCATAAAAATATCCATCACTTTTACTAGCAATCTTAGATAAATCTAATGAACTATCATCTAAAGATGTATACATAACTTTCTTTAATTCTGATTTTGTTTCACCACTACCATATAGTACTGTAAAATAATCAGCATAAAACGCAATCGTAAGAGTAGTAGATGTTTCATTAGTGTTGAACGCTACAGAAAAACTAGAACCATCTGAATACACTTTAGGCGTAGATGTAGATAATTTATTGTCTACTATTTTAACATCAGTTGTAGGGTCGTTATAAATGCTTTGGAATAATACTAATTCATCTGCATAAGTCACATCAGCAGTTCTTGAGATAGTAATAATACTAGGAACTGCACATAAAATTACGAATATAACAAAATATAAAACTACTCTCCACACTTTGTCGGCTAAATATTTCCCTAATACCGCTGGTTTAAATAAACTATCTAAAAGTCTCATTCTTGTTATCCTTTCTTTTGTAAGTACTAAAATTATAGCACAATTTTATATTAAATACACTATTAAATGTGATAAAATTAAAGTGGTGATAAAATGCTAATGAATAATGAAAAACATTATAATACACTAACTGCTTATTATAAAGAAAAATATCATACAAAAGTTTGTAAAATACCACTAAACGCAGATTTTACATGTCCAAACAAAGATGGTGTTAAAGGATATGGTGGATGTAGTTATTGTTCTAAACTTGGTTCAGGTGATTTTGCGGGGGATAAAAACGATAGCCTTGAGGTCCAGTTCAATAAAATAAAACAAATAATGACTAAAAAATGGCCTGAAGCTTACTTCATACCATATCTTCAAGCAAACTCTAATACCTATAAACCACTTAATGAACTTAAAAAAATATATGAACCTCTTCTTTTTATTGATGAAAAGGTAATAGGGCTTTCAATTGCGACAAGATGCGATGCGCTAGATGATGAGAAAATAGAATATCTTTCAGAGTTAAATAAAATAAAACCTATTCAAATTGAATTAGGCCTTCAAACAATTCATGAAAATACAGCTAAAATTATTAATCGTTGTCATAGCCTTGATGAATTTGTTGTAACTGTAAAAAAATTAAGAGAAAAAAACATCGATGTGGTAGTCCACATTATAAATGGGCTTCCAGGTGAAGATTATTCTATGATGTTAGATACCGCAAAGTTTTTAAATACCCTAGATATTCAAGGTGTTAAAATACATTCCCTATTAATTCTTGAGGGAACTAAAATGGCACAAGATTATAAAAAAGAGCCATTTAAGATAATGACTCTTGCGGAATATGTTGAAATTGTTGTAGCCCAAATTAGAGCACTAAACCCTAATATAATAATACACCGCCTTGCAGCTGATGGTGTAATTGATGATTTAATTGAACCAAAATGGACAATTAAGAAAATGGTCGTGATGAACGAAATTGATAAATATATGAGAAAGTATAATTATTATCAAGGCGATCAATTTGATGGCATACATGAATAATATATAGAATATTTATTATTAAATATTTCTTTGTTTATAAATTCACTAATCTCAGGACACACAGTACTTAAATATACTAAGAATTCTTTACCTTCTTCTTTAGTCATACCCATCTCTAAAATATAATTTTTAAAGAAAGTTATTATATTTTTAGTATACTTTACTATTTCAAAATGGTTAAGTAATTCCATCTCAATTTCTTTAAATTCGTTAAAATAAGATTCTATCATAGATTCTTCATTAAAAGGCTTTTCATAAGCCTTTTTTATTTCTTGAAGGATTGTTTTATATTCATCTAGGGAATCTATTGTTTGTTTTAAATAATCTTCATGTTCTTCATTTGAAAGAAGATATAATCTATATGCATCCGATGGTGCTCTATTTAATATTTCTAATACAAAAGATACACCAAGGCGTTGTTGTTCTCCAAGCGCATCAATATTCATCGAATTTTGTTTAAGCATACATAATTTTAAATTACTTCTTTGATTAAAATAATGATTAAATATTAAACTATATAGAAGTTCTTCTGTTGATGTTTCAGAGTTTAATATCATAATAACATCATTAAACTCATGATACATTGAATTTGAATTACAAATTTCATCTATCGGAGACATTTTATCATAGTATTTTGCACAAATAGGCATAAGCCCTAATACAAATCCTCTATTAAATGTCATTTTAGTAAATGATATTTTATTATCAAGCATTCCTTCATTTTTTGATGTTCTAATAAATCTATTATTAAAATATATAGGATAATATTTTTCATCAAGAACCATTACATTTTCTTGATAATCTTCACCACAAGGAAGCACAACCCCAAGATCGTTATATGAAGATATAATTAAATTCTCAGTTGCCTTAAAATATTCTGTTGCCATTCCTTCAGTTATAAACGCGTCTAAAATAGCTTCTTTTGCGTCGCATAAATTCATACCATTTAAGAAATCAGAATTATACAACAAGCCATTTCTATCAATAAATTCATAAACATCAAGTCCAAGATTTGTTGCGAACATATGATCTACAATATCTACTGCAGGTATTCCTACATGAATACCTTCATCATATTTGTATGATGCCATAACATATATATTTGAAGCATTTAATGGATTTTTAAAAACTAAGCCTATAAAACAATCTTCATCAATATTTTCATTTTCTAAAAAATTCTTAACGCTTTTAATTTCATCTGCAGATGTATAATTTATGACGTCAATATAATTTGGATTAAGTGCTATAAATGAAACTCCTGCAAGATATTCTGGATTATCCATTTTAATATTTAGCTTAACTTCCCCTTCAAGCGTTAATAAAAATCCTTTTTTAACACCTAAATAATCATATATTTCTTCCTTTTTATCGCTTGAAATATCAAGATTATTTATATCATCTAATAAACCATCAAACTTACTGATATCAAGACATACTACATTCAATTTTTTTTCATAAACTTCTTCACATTCATATTTCAAAAAATATTTACCTTTATGTTCTACTACCATGGATTTTGGGTATATTTGATGTGAAGAAAAATCAGTAAATACTTTTTTGTTTTCAAATTTTAGATAATTATTATCATACATATCTTTAAAAGTTTTTTGAATAAATTTAATTGTATCTAAATCATCTAATGATATTTCTTTCTCAAAATCAAATCCAACATTCAAACTTTTTAATTCTTCTACATGGTTATGTCTTAAAACATCAATGTTTTCTCCTCTAAGCCTTGAATATGAATATGAGATGTCATTTAAATTATTACAAATAATTGGATACATAACATTATATCCCATCATACGATAAGCTTTGCTTAGTACATCTGAGAATAAAATTTGAAATAAATTTTTATTATTAAATCCATAATTTACCACTTGATATGGTGATGTATAAATATATTTTTTATCTTTAAATCTATCTTGTTCAATTTTAAATAATCTTTTACTTGCCCATTCATCATATATACTCACAAAGCTCACCACCTTTATTATGATTATACATTTATTGTTTTAAAAATTAAATAAAAATATAAAAAAAGCACTCACAAAATGTGAATGCTTTAAGATTTAATTTTTTGATGAATTTTCAATATAATCAACTAAATCTTTAACTGTAGAAATTTTTGTTGCGGCATCGTCATCAATATGAACACCAAATTCATCTTCTAGTGCCATAATAACTTCTACTGCATCAATTGAATCAGCACCTAAATCTTCTTTAAGATTAGCTTCTAAAGTTACCTTTTCTTCTTCTACTTGTAATTCATTTACAATAATTTCTTTTACTTTATCGAAAACCATTTTTCAACGCAAATCCTTTCCAAATTTATACGATTATTGTATCAAAAATAGATATCAAAGTCAATTATTTGTAAATTATTCCCATATACTAGCTATCGAATTAACATAATTCAGTACTTATTTGTAGTATAAGTTTGTTTTGTTTTACTATAATAATATATTGTAGAATTTGATAAATATCTATTTTCATTATCAATAATGGTTATATTATTCCATTCTTCAATAGTTTCTTTATAATAAACTACAATGTAAGATTTACCAACATTTTTACTTGTTACACTTTCGGGGGATTGTGATACTTACCTAGAGAGGTAAGATATTTTATCTGTTTTTTAACATTCTATTTAAAACTTTTCAATTACTTATAAATATATTGGTTAACTATTGATTCTAATAATTCTTGTCTTCCAGACTTATTTTCTATTTGATCATTATTTAATGCGTATTTTGTAAGTGATTCAAAATCAGCCTTACCATTTCTAATATCAAGACCTATTCCACTATTATATGATGCATATCTCATATCTTTAAAGTTTTCTAACACTCTATCTTCATAAAGTTTAGCAGCTACTTTTAACCCTTTTGCGAAGGTATCCATTCCTGCAATGTATGCAATTAATAAATCATCTAATTCAAATGATTCTCTTCTTACTTTCGCATCAAAATTAAGTCCACCCTTATGAAGACCACCATTTAATATAACTTCATACATAGCTAGAGTCGCATCATACACATTTGTTGGAAATTGGTCTGTATCCCAACCAAGAAGTGAATCTCCTTGGTTCGCATCTATTGAACCAAGAACATTATTAATTCTTGCCATATTTAGTTCATGTTGGAATGTATGACCCGCAAGAGTTGCGTGGTTTGCTTCAATATTTATCTTGAAGTATTCTTCAAGATTATATTTTCTAAGGAATGCAAGTACGCTCATTACATCAAAATCATATTGATGCTTAGTTGGCTCCTTTGGTTTAGGTTCAATTAAAAATTGACCTGTAAAACCAATACTTTTTGCATAATCTACTGCCATATGTAAGAATTTTTGGAAATTATCAATTTCAAGTTCTGTCTTAGTGTTTAATAAAGTTTCATATCCTTCTCTTCCACCCCAGAACACATAATTTTCTCCACCTAATTTTTTAGTAATATCGATTGCTTTTTTAACGCATGCAGCACTATATGCGAACACATCCGCATTACATGAAGTAGATGCGCCATGCGCAAATCTCTTATGGTTAAACATATTAGATGTACCCCATAGACATTTAATATTTGTTTCCTTCATCTTTATTAAAATATAATCTGATATCTCATCAAGGGCTTTAAAAAAATCTTCTAGCTTCTCTGTAGGATATGCAATATCTACATCATGGAAACAGAAATATTCTATTCCTAGTTTTTTCATAAATTCAAATCCTGCATCAACTTTATTTTTTGCTTGTTTCATAAGATCACTATGATTCCATGGTCTATCCATAGTAGCTCCACCAAATTGATCTTCACCTCTAGCACCTAGGGTATGCCACCAGGACATCGCAAACTTTAGATGTTCTTTCATAGGACGTCCTAATACTATTTCGTTTGCGTTATATTGCTTAAATGCTAGAGGATTTTTAGAATTAGGTCCCTCATATTTAACCTTTCTTACCATATCAAAATATTTTGTCATACATTTAACTCCTTTTCTTTTTCAAATAATATTTTATTTTGAATATATGCCATTTTATATATTTCCATATATTTTTCATATATTTTATTATCTTTCTTATTTGGTTCTACCGTGTCTTTTATCTTAACAACATTATTAACCGCATCATAAATATCTTTATATTCATTATTTGCGACCATCGCAAGAAGTGCTACACCAAGCGCTCCCGCTTCACTACTATTAGTTCTTGATACTTCTTTATTTAACATAGAAGATATAATTTGTATCCACTTTTTATTTCTAGCACCACCACCAGATATCAAAACCTTATCTGGTTTTATATCTAATAGGTCGTAACAATCCTTCATTGAATATGAAATACCTTCAATTATAGCTTTAGTCATCATATCTTTTGAAGTACTACTTCTTAGTCCTACAAAAACACCAAGAGCGTTAGGATCTAGGTGTGGTGTACGTTCTCCCATAATATATGGAAGAAATATTAAACCATTAGATCCGGCAGGAATTTTATCAATATTTTTAGTTAAATAATCATATACGCTCGTATTTTCTTCTTTAGCTTTTAATTTTTCATAATCACAAAAATTATCTTTATACCATTTTAAACTATTACCACATCCGTTTGTTACAGCCATTGTGTGATATGTGTCCTTTATTGCATGTCTAAAATATTGAAGACCATTATCTTTTATATTAAGCTCATTAAGTGCTCCAAACACAACACCTGATGAACCTAATGTTATTGAAACTTTAGTATTATCTACAATTCCATTTCCAAGCGCAGATGCAGCTTGATCTGATGCGCCACCTACAACAAAAGTAGTGTTTTCTAAACCAGTTATATTTGAAACTTCTTTAGTAATAACTCCTGTTATACTATCTGATTCTACAATTTCTGGAAGAATATTTATATCAATATCAAAATAGTCTAATAACTCCTTAGAATACTTACCACTTCTTATATCCATCATCTGCATACCAGACGCATCGCTATATTCTGTTTTAAATTCATGAGTTAAAACATATCTAATGTAATCCTTCGGCAACATTACCTTACTAATTTTTTTATATATTTCATTTTTATTCTTCTTAACCCACAAAAGTTTAGCTAGTGTAAACGCAGGCATAGGACTATTTCCTGTAATTTCTTTTAATCTTTTAGAACCAAACTTTTCTAAATCAGAGACTTCATTTATAGTTCTATTATCACACCAAATAATTGCGTTATCTAGCACATTATCATCTTTATCTAACATAACTAGGCCATGCATCTGCCCTGAAAGGCCAATACCTTTAATATCTTTTGAAGGTTTTAATTTTGAAACTTCTTTTAAAACATTAATGCTAGCCTTAGCCCAATCTAATGGATTTTGTTCTGCATATCCATTTTTTGAAGAAATAATATCATATTCATAAGAAGCCTCACCCAAAATATTACCTAACGTATCAAATAAAACCGCTTTTGTAGATGATGTTCCTATATCCATTCCTATATAATAATTCACTTATATCACCCCAATTATTAACTTAATTATACAAAAAAAGAGAGCTTATGGCTCTCATTTTCATATATTTTAGTCAATTGTTATATTTTTATATACTTTTGTTTAATTCATTCTCTAAAATATCTTTTATATCTAAAAGGATATTATACGCAATATCAAGCAAATCGGTATATTCACTTACTAATGGTAAGTCTTTTATTTCTTCTTTTAAAGAACTTAACTCTTTTTCTAAAACTCTAGTATTATCTTTTTTATAATATCTTGCATTAACTAATTCTTTTTGAACTTCTTTTAATCTAGAAAATTTAGATTTCAATTCAAAATCATTATCAATAATATTCTCTAATTCGTGAAGTCTTTTAATATCTTCATCATTATTTATAGCACAAATTAAATCAGATAAAGCCTCATCTATACTATTCATCTAAAAGTTCACCAGTTATAAACCAAGTTTTAGCACCTGTAATTTTAACTTTTACTTCTTGTCCTACAATATCTTTAGATTTTGATTTAAAATGACAAAGTTTATTATGGCGTGTATAACCACACATCATATCTTCTCCATTTTTACTTTCACCATCAACTAAAACTTCTACAACCTGACCTATGAATCTTTCATTACCTTTTAGAGCATATTCATTGATTAAATCATTTAATTTGTATAATCTTTGATCTTTTTCTTCAGAAGATACATTATCTTGCATTTTAGCGGCTGGTGTACCTTCTCTTGGGGAGTAGACAAAAGTGTAGGCTCCATCATACTCACAGTATCTTACAAGATCTAGAGTGTGATTAAATTGTTCTTCTGTTTCGTTAGGGAATCCTACAATAATATCTGTTGTAATAGCTATTCCCTTAACTCTTCTTTTTAACTCATCAATAATGTTTTTATATGTTTCAACACTATATTTTCTATTCATAGATTTTAAAATATCATTATCTCCTGATTGAACAGGTAAGTGAAGCCATGGAATTACATGTTCACACGTAGCCATTGCGTCAATAGTTTTCTCATCAAAATCTCTTGGATGAGATGTTGTATATTTTATTCTTGAAATTCCAATCTTATCTAAATCTTTTAATAAATCACCAAATGAATAATTGGTGTATTTATCTTTTCCATAGGCATTTACATTTTGACCAAGTAATGTAATTTCTTTATAACCTAATTCTTTCAATTCTAATACTTCATTAATAATATCTTCTTTATCACGTGATCTTTCTTTACCTCTTGTATATGGGACAATACAATAAGTACAGAATTCATCACAACCAAACATAATATTAACCCAAGCTTTATGTTTTAAAGCTCTCTTCTTTGGCGCATTCTCAAGAATTTGTCCTTGTGTAGATAATACTTCAATAACTTTACTCTTTGACATATAAGCTTCATATAAAAGTTTTGGAAGATTTCCTATATTGTGCGTACCAAAAATAATATCTATATGTGGATATGACTCAATAATTTTGTTTGTAGCTTCAGGCTCTTGAGGCATACAACCAGAAATTGCGATTATCATATCAGGATTTGTTTTCTTAAATCCTTTTAATCTACCCAAAACACCCCAAATTCTGTTTTCAGCATTTTGTCTTATTGCACATGTATTTAAGATAACAACATCCGCAATATATTCCTCATTAGATTTAGTATAACCTAATTCTTCCAAAATACCTTCCATAACTTCGCTATCAGCTTCATTACCTTGACAACCATACGTTAAAACTTGGTATGTTTTTCCTACACCCATTCCTTTATATTTATCAAGTAAAGAATAGGCTACTTTTAAAGTTTCTTCTTTTCTACGATTACGCGCTTCCTTTAATGAAGGAACACTTAACTGAAGTTTTTTCAAATCAAATCACCTTTTTTAATTATATAATTAATTTTCTAAAATAGGGTAGAGAGAAAATAATTAATTTTCGTCCCTCCCATTGCACCGTACGTACGGTTCTCGTATACGGCGCTACATTTATATTCTACACAAAC
>CAVCDW010000055.1:0-43906 GCA_963601055.1 Elusimicrobiaceae bacterium | reverse complement strand
GTTTGTGTAGAATATAAATGTAGCGCCGTATACGAGAACCGTACGTACGGTGCAATGGGAGGGACGAAAATTAATTATTTTCTCTCTACCCTATTAATAAAAAAACTATCCAAGGATAGTAAAGGATAGTTTTATCTTCGTATTTGTGACATTAATGCAAGTGCTACTTGTAGTGGTACACCAATTAAGAATAAAGGCCAAAAATTCTTACCTATAAATATTAATGATAAATAAATGGAAAGAAGAAATCCCCAAATTAAAACAGTAAAAATAGGAAGATAGAATACTTTCTTGCCCCACTTATAATTTAAATAAGCAAGTATTAAACAGTTTAGAGGTATAGCCCAAATAAATATAGGCCAGAAGTATATTTTTTCTTCATCATATATAAGATATGTAAATAGTATTACAGCTAAGAACCATACGGCTGTTGATGCTAGTAGGGTAATAAGAATCTTATTACGCTTTTCATACTTAGGGATTATATATTCTTTCTTTTCTTCATAAGATCCTTCTTTTGTAAGAAAATCAAGAGTTACACCATATAAATTTGATAATTGATATAATACTTCAATGTCAGGTAATGATTCTCCTTTCTCCCATTTTGATATAGCCTTATCAGAATAGCCAAGTATATTACCTAAGTCTTGCTGTGTATATTTTTTTCTCTTTCTTAATTCTATTAAATTGTCTGCGATTGTTTTTTTTAATTCACTCATAAGAGTATTATAGCATATATAAAAACAAATAAAAGATTTAACTTTAGTATAAAAATATCAAATGTATTTGATTTTAAATAGAAAAAATTATGTTTTAAACGAATTGATATGTACCCAATGTCAAGGACACTTATAAAAATTATCGGTGCTAGAACTATATTTGGCATCTAATTTACTATCCTATCAGCATCAAATCAAAATGAATATATTTTTATAAAAAAACATTTATACAACCAAATCTATTGAAAAATGGTTCTATTGATGGTTTAATTATAAACGAAGAATAGGAGAATCATATTATGGATAAAGCATTTAAAGCAGGATTATTACCTCTTGAAGATGATGAACATTGTCTTGTAAAGGAAATAGGTTATCATCCTGAGCCAAATATAAATAATGGTAACCGGTCTGAAAATATTCTTCATATTCACGAATATAAAAGGGATAATTTCCAAGAACGCAAAGCGCGATTGCTTAATCCAGAAGAAATTGAGATGTACAAAAAGTACTTGAAAGGAGTGAAACTAAAATGATAAATGGTAATCCTAATGAATTTATTGATGGGCTATATTACGGCGATGAACGTTTCTTTTTGTTTAAAGGATATAAATATTTTATTCAAGGGCTTTATGAAGAAGGAAAACCAATGTTGATAATGTATGTAATAGAATCTCCAAATAATAATTTTGAATGGAGAGCAGTTTCAAACAATAAAGATTATCCTGTGTCAGAATTTGAAAATGCACCTATATTTGATGGAAAAACTTTTTGGCAAGTCGAACAAGAAATTGAGTGGGTGGATTGTTAATAAATGTTTCAAACTTAATAACATTAGCTAAGAAGTGTCGCGATTTAGCGGCACTTTTTTGTCGATTAAATGTAATGTTATTGTATGCCTTTTAATGATTTATAATGTGATAAATAAAAGATATAATAATGAGTTGATCTTAATCGTTCACAAATTTTGTTGCTGTAAAATATTTTTAACACTTTATAAAAATAAATATCAAAATAAGGCTTAACAGAGCCTTTTTCCACTGCTAGTAGAGTCCAAAAAAAGAGGTAGAAAAATTTTAGAATACTCTTTATCTAGTAGAAACCTTTACTTTACTGGTATTTCTTTATAAAATTTTATCGGAGTTGAAAGATATGTCCAAAAAGATTATTTATTACAAAGATGAATTAAATGATGAGTTTAGCGGAGCTAATATTGAAGCTAAAGTTATTGATGAAAATTGGAAATATGTAGACAATAGATTTCGTAAAAAGATAACACATATTTTTTGGTTAAGATTTGTGTTTGCTCCAATGTTCTATATTCATTCAAAAATTAAATATCATCATAAGATAATTGGTAAGAAGAAACTAAAACCATATAAAAAAGAAGGAATCTTCATGTATGCAAATCATACACATAATATATGTGATACTTATATTCCAACATTTGTTAATGGATATAAGGATGTATTCATTATATGTAATCCTGAAAATGTATCAATTAAAATAATTGGGCCACTAACTAAATCATTAGGCGCATTACCACTACCAAGTGATTTAAAAGCTACTAAGAACTTTAAACAAGCTCTTGATTATTATGTTTCAAAAAAGAAATGTATAATGATTTATCCTGAAGCTCACATTTGGCCTTTCTACACAAAAATAAGACCATTTAAAGATACATCATTTAGATATCCTGTTGAGTATGGTACTAAGACATTTTGTTTTACTAATGTGTATAAAAAAAGAAAGTTTAGTAAAATACCTAAAATTATAACTTATGTTGATGGACCATTTGAGGTAGATAAGACTTTATCTAGAGCAGGAGCTAGAAAAGATTTAAGAGATAAGGTATATAACCAAATGGTTTTAAGAAGTAAAGAGAATAATTACCAGTATATAGAATATATAAAAGTAGAGGAAGGAAATAATGATTAATATACTTTTTTGTGGGAACGATAAAGTATTTGATGGCATGATAACAACGATGTTATCGATACTTAAAAGAACAGAGACAAAAGAAGAATTTAATATTTATATTTACACAATGGATGTAAGCGATATAAAGCCACAATATAAGGCTTTATCAGATGATATGGCAGATTATTTAGATAGTATTGCAAAAGAATATAATCCACTAAATAAAGTAACTTTAATAGATGTTTTAGATATCTATAATAAAGAATTTAGAAATTCTCCTAATGAATCATGTTATTGTAGTCCATATACCTTGTTAAGATTATTTGCAGATATTGTGCCAAATATGCCTGATAAACTTTTGTATCTTGATGTAGATGTAATGTTTAATAGGGATATTACAAATCTCTATGATATTGATGTAGAAGGTTATGAATATGCAGCTGCAAGAGATCATTATGGTAAATATTTAATAAACCCTAATTATATAAATGCAGGAGTATTACTATTTAATCTAAAGAAGATGAAAGAAACTAAAATACTAGAAAAAGCAAGAAACTTAATTAGAACTAAAAAGTTAGTATTTGCGGATCAATCAGCTTTAATTAGAAGTACTACTAAAAAGAAAATGTTACCACAAAAATTTAATGATCAAAAATTCTTACATAAATCAACTGTTGTAAGACATTTTTCAAAAAGATTATTTTATTTCCCAATTCCAAAAACAAAAAATATTAAACAATGGGATGTTTCGAAAGTTCATAAGATATTTAAATACTATGTATTTGATGATATCTTGTATGAATATATTTATTACAAAAAAAGATTTGAAAAAGAGGTATTAAAAAATGACAAATAATAAAATAATTCCAGTATTCTTCGCATGTGATGATCGTTTTGTTAAATTCACTATGGTAACAATCCGTTCTATGCTTGAAAATGCATCTAAAGATTATCACTACAACGTTTATATTTTAAACACAAATATAAGCCCTGAAATGAAGGATATAACAAAAACTATTGTAGATGATTATGAGAACGCAACACTAGAGTTTGTAGATGTTACATCATATCTTGATAGTATTTCACAAAGATTACCTATTAGAGATTACTATTCTAAGACTACATACTTTAGATTATTTATTGCAGAAATGTTTGAACAATATGATAAAGCTATCTATCTAGATTCTGATATGATCGTAAAAGGTGATATTTCAGTTCTTTACAATAAAGACATTAAAGATAATCTTGTTGGTGCTTCACACGAACAAGCAATGGTTCAAACAGATGTTTATGGAACATATGTTGAACGTAATTTAGGAATCAATAGAAATCATTTCTTCAATGCAGGAATGCTTGTAATAAACTCAAAATTATGGAGAGAAGAAGCAGTTCTAGATCAATTTATTGACTTACTTCAAGTATATATATTTAGAGTTACTCAAGATGAAGATTACTTAAACGTTATCTGCCAAGATAGAGTATGTTTTGTTGGTGATGAGTGGAACGTTGAAATATATGAAAATATTAAAGTAAAAGAAGAAGACGCATGTATTTATCACTATATAATGTGGGCTAAGCCATGGCATTTTACAGGAGTAAGATTTGATAGCTATTTCTGGAAATATGCAGAAATGACACCATTATACAATGATATTAAAGCTATATTAGCAGGATATACTAACGAACAAAGAGAGAATGATTTAGTCGCAGCTGAAAACTTATATAAGCTTGCGATTCAAGAAATTGAAAGACCTGATACTTTCCTGTTGTTAAAGCGAAACGCAAAAATCCAGAAAGACTTAAAATTGTTAGAAAAATTAGGGATTACGAAAAAACAAGACGTTTCGCAGAAGATGTAGAAGATGATCCAAAAACTAGGCCTATTAAGCCTTTTGAAGTGGATTATAAAAGAAAAAAATTAAGTAGTAAAATAAAAACAAGACTAGCATTCAAGGCTGCACGTAAATTCTTAAATAAGATCATAGATGAAAAAACTATGATTATAAAGAATATTAATGGTATTGAAAACTTAAGCAAAATTGATGGTGGCGCAATTATAACATGTAATCATTTTAATGCGCTTGATTCGTTTGCGATTCAACTTGTGTATGAAAAAAGTTTTTCAAAAAAGATTCGAAAAAAGAAAAAATTCTTTAGAGTTATAAGAGAAGGTAACTACACAACATTCCCAGGATTTTATGGAATGCTTATGAGAAATTGTTACACCCTACCTCTTGCCTCAAATCCTGCAGTTATGACAGAATTTTTAAGGGCCACTAAAGAATTATTAAATGAAGGTAATTTGGTTTTAGTATATCCTGAACAATCTATGTGGTGGAATTATAAAAAACCAAAACCATTACAAGATGGCGCATTTAAAATAGCTACTATGGCAAATGTACCAGTGGTACCTGTATTTATATGCCTTGAGGATAGCGATATTATAGGTGATGATGGATTTAATGTATGTGAATATACAATAAATATATTACCTGCAATATATCCTAAAGAAGATTTAAAAAAGAAGGAAAACATCACATATATGAAAGATACAAACTATAATATGTGGAAAGATGTTTACGAAGATTTTTATCAAACAAAATTAACATACTTAGAATGATAAAGAGCGATATTTTATCGCTTTTTATTATTTTATGATATCATATAACAAAGAGGTTGATATTATGTTAGCACTTATTACAGGCGGAACTAAAGGAATAGGTAAGGATATGGCAATATCATTATCTAAAAGAGGGTATGATTTAATCCTTGTTTCAAGAACATCAAGTGGTCTTCTTGATATTGAAAAAGAATGCAAAACAAACGTTCAGTTTTATTCTTATGATTTATCGAAGGAGGCGGAAAACTTTAGACTTTTAGAAGAAACTAAGAATTTAGATATTGATATATTTATTGCGAATGCTGGATATGGAGACATTGGTTATATAGAAAAAACAGATACAGCAAAAGAAATAAACATGATTAAATTAAATGATATTTCAACATTTATTCTTACAAAAGAATTTTTAAAAAGATTTATAGCAAAAGACAAAGGGCATATACTTGTGACTGCTAGTGCAGCAGCATTCGGAGTAGCACCATACATGAATATATATTATTCAACAAAAGCTTTTGTGTATTCGATGTGTCATGGATACTATAGAGAATTAAAAGATATGAAAAGTAATGTTAAATTATCAGTATTATGTCCAGGTCCTGTTAAAACAGGCTTTGAAGAAAGAGCTAATGCTAAATTTACAATTCATTCACTTGAATCATCATATGTTGCGGAATACGCAATTAAAAAGATGTTAAAAGGTAAATTTGAAATAGTTCCAGGTATGAAAATAAAATTGGGACATTTAACATCACACTTTGTACCAAAAAGAATGATTTCAAAATTATTAAGAAAACAATCGGAAATTAAGGAGTAAATATGGAGATTAAAGATTTATTAGAAAAAACAGTGAGAGTAGCTTCTAACAAATTAAGAATTGAACCACCTAAAATAAATATAGGAGAGTTTAGTGTACCTTATGAATTTACAAGTGATAGTTATGAAATTAAGTTATCTAATGTGTTTTTAGAGGATAATGATGAATTAACAGTTGTAGGTATGGCTATCCATGAATTAAGACATTGTTATCAATATATTCAAATTAAGTTTAGGGATAAATTAAAAGAACTTAGAATTCCTACTGAAAAAGAAGAAGTTGTAAATAAATGGATAGAGGAATTTAAAAATAGGGAAGGCAAGGATGAATGGGAGTTAGATATAGAAATAGACGCATTTGCGTTTATGACGTATTTTATGAAAAGAGTATTTATGGTAGAAGCTTCTTTTGAAGAATGGCAAAAAGAATTAATGAAAAAGAAAATATCATATTTTAATGTCATTTATGGCTAAAAAAATCACCAATCTGGTGACTTTTTTTACTTTGTATATAATTTATGCGCAACCATTTCTGGCTCAGTTGTAAGATCTATTTTTAACTTCTTAAATACTTGGGCATCAGTTTGTGAAAGTATAACTGTTGAGTGCGCTTGAGCGTATTTTAAGTTTGGTAATTGCTTGATAGCCATGTCAGCTACAGGATTTGAAGTAGCAGATATTGCAAGCGCTATTAAAACTTCATCAGCATGTAGACGTGGATTATGATTACCAAGATTATTAATCTTTAATTTAGATATTGGTTCAATAATCGCAGGTGATAGAAGAAGAATATCTTCTTGAAGATGTGCTAAATGCTTAAGAGCATTCAAGATAATAGCAGCTGGAGCTGTTAATAAGTCAGATGTTTTACTATCTACTATAAAGCCATCAAAAAGTTCCATCGCCATTGATGGTGTATTAGAAGATTCTTGTTTAAGTTTAGCTTGTTCAACACATTTTCTATCTTTAACAGTAATGTTAAGTTGGCGCATTAATACACCAATCTTTTCAACTGCATCTTCAGTGACTTTACCATTTCTTAAATCTACTAAAGAGTTTAAATAACGTCTTATGATTTCATCTTTTGAAGCACTAATTGAAGCTTCATTATCTGAAATCGCAAATCCAGCCATATTTACACCCATATCTGTAGGTGATTTATAAGGGGATTCACCATATATAGCTTCCATCATAGATTTTAAAACAGGGAAGATTTCAACATCACGATTGTAGTTTACAGTAGTTTCTCCATAAGCTTCTAAGTGATATGGGTCAATCATGTTAACATCTTGAAGATCTGCAGTAGCAGCTTCATATGCTAAATTAACTGGATGTTTTAAAGGAATATTCCAAATAGGGAATGTTTCATATTTAGCATATCCAGCTTTGATTCCGCGTTTGTTTTCATGATAAAGCTGAGATAAACATGTAGCCATCTTACCTGAACCAGGACCTGGAGCCGTAACAACAACTATAGGTGCTTTAGTTTTGATATATTCATTTTTACCAAAACCATCATCGCTAATAATATGATTTACATCATGTGGATAACCATCAATAGAATAATGTTTATATGTATCAATTCCTAAATTATTTAATTTATTTATAAATGATTCTACTTGAGGCACTGCTTGATATTGTGTAACACAAACAGAACCTACTCTAAGGCCAGATGCTCTAAAAGCATCTATAAGGCGTAATACATCAGTTTCGTAATTGATCCCCAAATCTCCACGAATCTTATTTTTTTGAATATCTTTTGCGTTAATCGCAACAACTATTTCTACCTTATCTTTAATAGTAAGTAACATTTTTAACTTAGTATCAGGTAAAAATCCTGGTAATACTCTTGATGCATGATAGTCATCAAAAAGTTTTCCCCCAAATTCAAGGTATAGCTTATCCCCAAATTTATTAACACGTTTAATAATGTTTTCTGATTGTAATTTTAAATATTTTTCATTGTCAAATGCAATTTTCATATACGTCAACTCCTAATATTTAATATTATACTTTTTTGACATTTTTATTGCAATAAAAGAGTGAAATTATTACATAAAATATGTAAAGCGCGCTTGACAAAAAAACCGAAAGGTTATATATTATAGTTAGTATGATATGTAAATTTTAATATTATACATTTCACTAACTCCTTTTTTATATACTTATAAGCGAAAGCTTAATAGAAAATCACTGTAATGGTGATTTTTTATTTTTTTATAGAATAAACTTGATTAAAAGTCATATTTTAATTTACCTAGTACAAATGTTAGGTAATGAGGAATTGTGATAATATCTCCTACCTCACTAATATTGTAATCACCTATTTTTATTAATTTCGTTTTGCCGTAATGTTCTGGATGGCTCATTACGGTTTTACTTGATTTTGTATTGCCTGTTTTGGCTTTAGCTTCAACAAGTGTAGAATGACCATTATAAGAAATAACAAAATCAATCTTTAAACCACTTTCTTTTGCGAAGTAATATGGTTCGATACCTGCTTTAGTTAAGGAATCGAAAACTATAGATTCATAAATGGCACCTTTTCCTTGACCTAATTCACCTCTATTTATTGCGACTAGTGTATCTATGCCATACATTGAAGTTATAATTCCTATATCTTCAGGGAAAAGTTTGAATTGAGCTTCAATTTTATTACCACTTAGTGGTAGTGAAGGAACTTCTAAATTATATACTTTTGAAACAATATGTGCTTGTCTTAGGTATTCAATAGCGTCGTTTTTATCATATTGCGATCCACTAGAAACTTTAGAAACGATAAATCGCTTATTTTCTTTTGCTAAAAAAGTAGGAATTAAATCAAAAACATTCTGAATTCGTGAAACTTCACTAGGCTTAAAAACAGAATTTCCGTCTTTATTTTTTCGTCTACCAAAATCACTTTTCATATCAAAAACAGTATTATTAAGTACCTTGTAGGCATCAATAATTCTATTAGTTTTGATATATTCCTTAATTACTTTAGGGAAACCACCTATACATATGTATTTCAAAAATAAATCTTTATATAATTTGTGAATATTTTCAGGGATTGGTTGTTTGTGGTTGAAACAGTCAATGAGATTATTAATTATGTCTTCACTATATCCTAATGCCCATAAAAATTCTTCAAAATCCATTGTTTTCATGTGGAATACATCTTCATAACCAGTAGGCGCTGGAGTTGAATCGCCAATAACATATCCATTTATTCCAAGGTATGATCCACTTGCGATAACTTTATATCTTCCATCATTTTTAAAATTTTTAAAAGCTAGGCGAGCTCTTGGACAATCTTGAATTTCATCAAAGAATATTAATGTATTTTTAGGATTTATATTAATATTTGGGAATCTTAATGAAATATTAGATATGATTGTGTTGGTATCTAGTGACCCTTCGAAATCTTGATTGTATTCTTTGTTTGTCCAAAAATTTAATTCGATTAATTGTAATTTATTTCTAGAAGCAAATTCTTTTATCGTTTCAGTTTTCCCACATTGACGAATACCTACGATTAATGCTGGAGTTCCAGAATTTTCATTTAACCATGAGTCTAAATACGAGTCTAATTTTCTTTTGAAATACATGTTAATCACCTCTTAATTAACAAAATCGGAGCGACTTTTCAATGAAATTATAACAAAATCGGAGCGACTTTTCAATGAAATTATAACAAAATCGGAGCGACTTTAGTTTGAATATAGTTAAAAACTATATAAGTATATGGTATCTAATGATGGTGTTTATTGACAAGAAATAATACAAGTGTTATGGCAGAAACAAGACTTTTAACTATATAATTTTGATTTTTCTTTTAGTGTATATATTGATGTTTATAATTAATATGATATTTAAAAACTTTACAAATAAATGTTTTGTTTGATAAAATAATATTAATTTATATAGGGAGATTAATATATGATGACACTTACTGAAAAGCTTAAATCTTCTAAACTTATTTCGTGTGATAGAGTAAAGGCTAGTAAATATGGTATAAAAAGTTCAAAAAGAAGAATTGTAGAATTTGTAATATTCGTGCTTATGTCCACATTTACAATTTTTTCTAAAATTGTTAATAAAGGGGATAAAGATAATTTAACTGATAAATTCTTAGATTATTCTATCGTATGTATTTTTATTAATATAGGATTAACATTTATTATGAAATTTATGAATAAGAGTGTGTTTGCGCTAAATCATAATAAAATATATAAATTGTTTAGATTACTTAATAGTTGTTCAAAAGTTTTAGTATTTTTCTTTACGATGGTAGCTTATTTCAATAAGATAATACCCTATTGGAATCAATATGTTATATCATTTTCTTTAACTAACAACCTAGAATTTAAATCAACAAATTTTAATGTTTCATGGCTATATAATATATTTAGCCTAAAAGACTATCACTTAACAATGTCTTTTTATAAGGACTTTTTGCTAGATGATAAAAAACATTTGATAACATATGCGCTTTGTTTGCTTACAGTTGTAGCGTTTATTCCAACGGTTATTTATTTTGTGTTTACTACTATAAAAAGTTATGTATTAATATATGCGCTAAATGTGGTAATAGTACCATTAACATTTATATTTCTGATACCTATTTTAAATGTATTTTTATTGTTTAAAATATTAACTAGACCGATGCCTTTATTTAAATATTGTTATTTTGATAAAAATGACAAGAATTATGTTTTTGTAGAAAAAAGACAAATAGATGGTAAGTATAATAAATTTAAATGGTTTTGGAAAAATTTCTTTTTGTTCTTACCACTAGTTATAATAACAGTTCTAAGTTATGTGATATTAGGAATGGGAGTTTATATATATAAAAAGTATGATACCGGATTTAATATTGTCGAGATAGCAAGAATAATGGTTGATACGTTAAAAAATAAAGCATTCTTTAAGTAGAGTGCTTTTTTTGAATATTATATTAAATTTTATAAAAAAATAAAAAAACTGTTGACATCAAACATTAAACGTTGTAATATGTAGATGTAATTCCTAGTAATGCTATAGGAATTGTAGAAACTAATAAAGCAAGGTGATTTATATGACTAATGATTGTTGCCACATGGCAGGGCTTGAAATAGTCAAGAAGGAGACTTTAAAATAGAAATTAAATATGTTAATTCTAGCCTTCATAGTGATATAATATTAATATATAAAAATTAAAGGAGAATTTTAAAAATGAGCAAGAAATACAAATTTGAAACATTACAATTACATGTAGGACAAGAACAACCAGATCCTACAACACAAGCAAGAGCAGTACCTATTTATTTAACATCATCATACGTGTTCAATAATGCACAACATGCAGCTGATCGTTTTGCATTAAGAGATGCAGGAAATATTTATGGAAGATTAACTAACCCAACTCAAGATGTATTTGAGCAAAGAATTGCGGCACTAGAAAGTGGATCAGCAGCACTAGCTGTTGCATCAGGAGCTGCAGCTGTTACATATGCTGTACAAGCATTAGCATTTGCAGGAGATCATCTAGTAGCAACTAATAATATTTATGGTGGAACTTATAATTTATTTGAGCATACATTCAGAGATTATGGAATTGATACAACATTCACTAATCCAGATCCAAAAGAAATTGATGCAGCTATCAAAGAAAATACTAAGTTAGTATTTATCGAAACTCTAGGAAATCCAAATTCTGATGCAGTTGATATTGAAGCAATCGCAGAAGTAGCACATAAACATAACTTACCACTAGTTGTAGATAATACATTTGGTACACCATATATTATTAGACCAATTGAGCATGGTGCTGACATCGTTGTAGAATCTGCTACAAAATTCATCATAGGACATGGAACAGGACTTGGTGGTGTTATTGTTGAAGGTGGTAAATTCGATTGGGAAAAAGCAGGAAAATTCCCTCAATTCGTTGAACCAAACCCAAGTTATCATGGAGTATCATTTACTAAGGCTGTAGGACCTGCAGCATTCGTAACATATATTCGTGCTATATTATTACGTGATACAGGAGCTTGTATTTCTCCAGTAAATGCATTCATCGCATTACAAGGACTTGAAACTTTATCACTTCGTGTTGAACGTCATGTTGAAAATGCATTAAAGGTAGTTAAATTCTTAGCTTCTCATAAAGCAGTAGAAAAAGTACACCATCCATCAATTTCTACAGATAAAACACAACAAGAATTATATAAGAAGTACTTCCCTAATGGTGGAGGATCTATCTTCACATTTGAAATTAAAGGTGATGATAAGACAGCTCAAAAGTTCATTGACAATCTAAAGATTTTCTCATTACTTGCCAATGTAGGAGATGTTAAATCACTTGCAATTCACCCAGCATCAACTACACATGCTGAAATGAACGAAGAAGAATTAGCTAAGGCTGGAATTTATAAAAACAGTATTCGTTTATCAATTGGTACTGAGCACATTGATGACATCATCGATGATCTAGACCAAGCATTAAACGCTGCAGTTAAATAATAAAAGGAGTTGATATTATGGCTAACATCAAAAAGAATGTATTAGAATTAGTTGGAAATACTCCACTAGTTGAACTAACAAATTATGAAAAAGCACATAATCTAGAAGCTAAACTAATTGCAAAATTAGAGTATTTAAACCCAGCAGGTTCTGTAAAAGATAGAATTGCGAAAGGTATTATTGATGATGCTATCGCAAAAGGAAAAATTAATAAAGATACAATTATTATTGAACCAACTTCAGGAAATACAGGTATTGGACTTGCGGCAGTATCAGCTGCATATGGTCTAAAACTTGTAATCGTAATGCCTGATTCAATGTCAGTTGAAAGAAGAAACCTAATTAAGGCATATGGTGCTCAATTAGAGTTAACTGAAGGAGCTAAAGGTATGAAAGGCGCAATCGCAAGAGCTAACGAACTTGCAAGCCAAAATCCAAATAGTTTCATTGCAGGACAATTTACAAACCCAATAAACCCAATTACTCACAAAAATACAACAGGACCTGAAATTTGGAATGATACAGATGGTAAGGTAGATATCTTTGTTGCAGGTATTGGAACAGGTGGAACAATATCAGGTGTTGGTGAATACTTAAAGAGTAAGAATCCAAATATTAAGATTGTTGCAGTAGAACCAGCCACATCGCCAGTATTATCTAAGGGTGTTGCAGGACCTCATAAGATTCAAGGAATCGGAGCAGGATTTGTACCTGATACATTAAACACAAAGATTTATGATGAAATCATCACTGTTGAAAACGATGATGCATTCGAAGTAGGTCGTGAAATAGCACGTCATGATGGAGTTCTAGTAGGAATTTCATCAGGAGCTGCAATTAAGGCCGCAACTGAAGTCGCAAAACGTCCTGAAAATAAAGGTAAGAACATTGTAGTGCTATTACCTGATACAGGAGATAGATATCTATCAACAGCATTATTTAATAATTAATTAACTAAGTGGTATTAGAATTTTAATCTAATACCATTTTTTTGTAAAAAAAATTAAATTTTAGTGCTATAATTAGTTATAAGGTGTAGGGGGTGGATACATTGATGTATGTAGTAACCAAAGCATTCATATATAATCAAAAGTTAAAAAAACTATTAGCTATAAAAAGAAATTATAGTGATAATAGACCTGGTGTATGGGAGAATCCGGGTGGTGGAATAAAAAGAAATGAAACCATTGTTGAATGTATAAAAAGAGAAGTACTAGAAGAAACAGGCATTTGTATATCAAATCCTAAATATATATATGATGTTGATTTAAAGAATACTAATATTGTTTTTAAAAATTTTATTGGTGTTACAAATCAAGAATCCATAATGTTATCAAAAGAACATACAGCATATAAATGGCTGGATATTAAAGAATATTTAGAAATAATTGAAGATGAAATAAAAGAAGATTTTCTAAAGTATAATATAGCTAATAAATTAGCTTTAATATGATTGATTAGAACTAAGATAATAAATATATAACAATCTAGGAATTAGCCATGATGTTAAATAAATAGACGACACAACACATAGATAAAATTGTTGATAAAAAGATCGATTATTAAAAGCGTTGGTTCAAGGAAAATGGATATTTGGAAATATTTGGCGAGAAATGAATAAATTTAAATATAAATATATATTATTTAAAAAATATGATATAATGAATTTATAAAGGAGGGTGCTCACATGCGTTGGTTTAATAAACAATCAAGATTAGTTCAAATTATTTTACTTTTAATCCCATTTGTTAACTGGATTACTGAAATATTTGTTCGTGTTACAGCTGTATTAGAAAAGCCTACACTAGGAAATATTTTAGGATTAATCTTCGGACTAATTATTCCAGTATTTGGATGGTTAGACCTAGTTTGGGTATTAATATTCAATCACCTATTACTTGCGGATTAATAAACAAAGAAAAAGGGTTCAAAACCCTTTTTTTTTCGTTAAAAAAGCCCCATATTACTATAGGGCATATTATTACTTTGTGATTTTTTGTTCAAATTTGTTTTTCTCAACCTCAGTTGGAACATCTATAGGATAATTACCACTGAAACATCCGTCACAGAAGTATAGACCTTCTTTAATAGCTAGTTTATGTGAACCTTCAAGTGATAGATAAGATAATGAATCTGCACCTAAAGCTTCAGCTATTTCTTGATTAGTCTTGTACTTACAAGCAATTAGATTTTCTTCAGAATCTACATCTGTACCAAAATAACATGGATGCTTAAATGCAGGTGCACTAGATAAGAAGTGAACTTCTTTAGCTCCAGCTTCACGAAGAAGTTTAATAATTTCTTTAGAAGTTGTTCCACGAACAATAGAGTCATCGACTAAAACAACTCTTTTACCATTAACAACAGATTTTACAACGTTAAGTTTTATTTTAACTGTATTACGTCTTTCTTCTTGGCTAGGTTTAATAAATGAACGACCAATGTACTTGTTCTTTACAAATCCCATTCCATAAGGAATATTAGATGCCATACTATATCCTAGTGCCGCATCAAGTCCAGAATCAGGAACACCAATTACAACATCCGCATCAATTTTGTTTTCTTCGGCAAGAATTTTACCTGCAGTAACTCTTGCGTCATGAACATTAACACCTTCGATATAAGAATCTCCTCTTGCAAAATAAATATACTCGAATACACAAATTGTATGTTTTCTATTGTTTACATGAGTGTTGATAGATTCAATACCATCTTCTGAAATAACAATAATTTCGCCTGGTAGAATATCTCTAATGAATGTTCCTTCACATGCGTCAATTGCGCATGATTCAGAAGATAAGATGTATCCTCCATCTTTACTTCTTCCAAGACAAAGAGGTCTAAATCCATTAGGATCTCTAAATCCAACCATTTTTGTAGGAGACATTGCGATACAAGAATAAGCACCTTTAATATCGTTCATTGTTTTTTCAATCGCATGTTCAATAGATGATGATGTAAGACGATTGTCAACAATAGAATACGCAATCGATTCAGTATCAGAAGTACCATGGAAGATTGCTCCATTAAGTTCAAATTTTTTTCTTAATTCATCAGCGTTAGTTAAATTACCATTATGAACTAATGCTAGATTTCCTTTCATATGGCGAACAACAAGAGGTTGGATATTGTTGATGTTATTACCACCAGTAGTTGAGTATCTTACATGACCTACTGCCATATGACCATTATTTAATCTTTGTAAAACTTCTTTTGAGAATACTTCACTAACAAGACCAGCACCTTTTTCATATGTAATAACTCCATCATCACATACTGCAATACCAGCACTTTCTTGACCTCTATGTTGTAATGCATAAAGCGCAACATATAAGTCGTGAGCTACATTTCTCTTTTTTGGTTCAAATATTCCAAAAACACCACATTCTTCATGAATTGAATCAAACATAAAAAAATCTCCTTTTACTTAAGCATAGTAATATTTTAAATTGTAATTGAATTATTGTAAATAAAAAAATACAAAAATTGAAAATAAAAACGTATTTATTAAAAAAATATTATGTTCTTAGATAAAAATAATGGCATAAATAGTTTAGGTAAATACAATATATAGTAGTTTATAAAAAAATTAGCACAATACTTTTGTATTTGACTTAAAATGGATTTAATAATATAAACTGTTTTATTAAAGTAATTGAATATATTTATATATTATGTTAAAATACACGCATGTGAAGAGGTCTTTATATGATAGGGTATTATAATTATACAGTGTGGTTAACTTATATATCTACTATTCTAGCAAGTTTAGGGATTGGACTTTGTATCGTAGATGTTAAATATGCATCTGATTTCGCCATAATGTGTTTATTGGTGTGTGGAGCATTAGATATGTTTGATGGTAAAGTCGCAAGAACTAAAAAAGATAGAACAGAGTTTGAAAAGAATAATGGTATTCAATTAGATTCGTTTTCGGATCTTTTAGCGTTTGGTGTGCTACCTGCATCTATATCGTTAAATTTATTCTTTAATTGTGATGTTATACATAAATGGTATTTTGCGTTCATTGTTGTAGTACTTGCGCTATATGTATTATTTGGTTTAATAAGACTTTCTTATTTTAATGCGCTTGAAATAGAAAGATGTAAGACAACAAGTGAACCATTAAAATATTATACAGGAATGCCTATAACTATGGCTTCGTTTTTTATGCCAATTGTTTATGTGCTTAAATTTACACATATGTCATTATTTGCTTTTTCGTGGATATATCTTTTATGCTTAATTGTTGTAGGGGTTTTATTTGTTTTAAAAATAAAAGTTATGAAAGCCGGAAAGAAAATGATAATAGGATTCTCGGTATTTGGAGTTTTATTAATAACAGCTTTCATAATCTTAATGATAGTATAATAAAGGAATGCTTTTAAGCATTTTTTTATAGATTTGAGGATTTTTTATGAATAAGAAAAGAATAAAAAAGATTATCCAATATATCTTAATAATTGCGTTATTCGTTTTTTCTTTTTGGTATTTATTTAAAGACTTGAATTTAAATAATTTTGAAGAAAATTTTGAAAACATGAAATTGAGCCTGCTATTTGTAGCAGTCTTAATGGTTTATGGTCAAATATTTATTCAAGGATTATGTTATATAGTTATGGGAAGAGGAATTGGAGTTAAATTAAATCCTTTTAAAGCAGCATCTTATGTGTCTGTGGATTTATTCTTTTCCCAACTGACACCATTTGCAGTAGGTGGACAACCTATGATGATTTATGAAATGAAGTCAAAAGATAACATTGATGTATCGAAGACAACACCAATGGTTTTGATGTATTCTTTCATGAATAAAATGGCATTAATTGTGATGGCAGTAGTAGCTGCTGTTTTATATTTTAAAGACTTATTCTCATCGCATGATAACAAATTAATGATTGTGCTTTTAATATTTGGAGTTGTTTCAAATGTTGTAATTGCTCTATCAAATATTTTATTTATGTTTATGGGGAACGTAATTTATAAAATAGGAGTACATATTATATTTTGGTTATATGCACACAATATGTGTAAAAGACCATACACTAAAATAAGATCTTTTAGAAAAATGATTAAAAATTATAAACAATCAAATGAATATTTTAAAAAACATTTGTTGGTGCTTTTGATTGTCTTTTTATTATGTGTACTAAAAAGAATTGTTACATTCTCGGTAGCTTATTTGGTGTATAAGAGTTTTGGACTTAAAGGACATAGTTTCTTATATATTATATGCGCGCAAACGGTTTATGCGCTAATTTCTGATTCATTCCCTATTCCAGGTGGAATTGGAGCAGCAGAAGTATCTATTAAAGAACTATATGAAGGAATTTATTCTGGATGTTCAGCAGATATTGCATCTCTTGCGGCATTTCTTGTAAGATTTATAAGTTATTATTGGCTTATAATGGCTAGCGGTTTATGGACAATGTTTGTGATGTTTAAGAAACGAAAGAAGGAAGTTGATACAAATGAAGAATTTGTTAAATAAGATAGGTGGCTTTTTTAAAAGAAATTATAGCATAATATTTGTTTTATTATTATTTGTTGCGGTAATAGTAAAAGAAATATTTTATATAGGAATGGCAGATAGTAATTATCATTTTGGATTCCATTTTATTTATGGGCTAAAACAAATGGGATGGCATATTATCTTACTAATTTTAACGTATGTATTCTTATTTAGTTTTGCGCTTTTATTTAATAATAGAGGTAGATATATTTATTTGTTTTGTGTATATGCAATATCTTTAGGATTTATTATTGGTGATTTAGCATATACTAGATTCTTTCAAGGACCATCAAGCTTATTTTGGAGAATAATGCCACACAATAGTAATAATGATGTTGTTATGTCTATTTGGGTACATTATTCACCAACTGATGCATTATGGTTTGTTGATACAATACTTGTAGTATTCATGTTATTCTTTGGAATTCATAAGAAATTATTTAATTATAGTAAGTTTAGATTAGTATCTAAAACAGGTACTATTATATCATCTATATTTATGGTTATGTTTATTTCTGCTCTTACATCAAACAAAACCATTAATTCCCTAAATTCTACAGATAAAGTAGCTTGTTACGGTAATTTTATGTATCACTTAGTTGATATTGCACAATTACCTCAGTATAACGATAAAGTTAAATTATCTAATAGTGATTATGAGGATTATAATGAATATGAAACAACTATTATGACTGATGAAGATAATTCTATAGATAAATGGAATTTATCAGGTGTAATGAATGATACTAACCTTATAGTAATTCAACTAGAAGCTATGGAATCATTTGTGCTTGGAAACCAAATTGAAGATTCAAATGGCGTATTACATGAAATAACACCAAATATTAACAAATTATTAAATCATTCAGTTCAATTAAATACAGTAGAACAAGTACATGTAGGAAATAGTTCGGATTGTGATTTGTTGTTTATGACTGGACAATACCCTGTTTCAAAAGTAATAACATTTAATCAATATGAAGATAGTGAATACTTAAGCCTTGCGAAAGTATTAGGGAAATATGGATATAAAACATCATATCTTAATGGTGCTTATGGATCTACTTGGAACTATACAGGCGTAATGGATTCAACAATAGGTTTTGATGAAGCTCATTATGGTGATGAAATAATAAATAATGCGGATGAGACATTAAAATATGATGAAGATTACAATGTTAAAAAAGTATGTGGATATATCAATGATAATTCACTTTTAAGATACGAAGAACAAATACTTGCGAAGTATTCTAAAGATGATAAATTTTATAATCATATAGTTTTATGTTCATCTCATATACCATATCATTTACCAAAAGTTTTAGATGAAGCATTCTTAAATAATGATAAGAAATTAAAGAAAGAAATAGGATCATATTTTTATAATTATATTTCATTAGCACATTATGTTGATTCATGTATTGGAAGATTTTTAGAAGATTTAGATGAAAAAGGTGTTCTAGATAACACATCAATTGTTGTGATGGGTGATCACGGCGGAATACATAAATATATGTCTAATAGAACAAAGAGTAAACTAGAAGGTAAGAGTAAATACGTTTGGACAACAAAAGCTTCAAATTATACATGTCTTACAGTTCTATATAACAAAAATATAAATGGTCATTACGTAATAGGTAGAAATACTGAAGATAAGTATATAAATATGGAACAATATTTGGCAACTGATACTAAAAATCTTATTTGTGGTCAAATAGACACATTACCTACTCTTGCGTATTTAATGGGCATAGAAAACGGCTTTTATTATGAAGATGCACACTTTAGCACAGTGCGTTCTTTAATGGGTAGAAACATGCTTAAAACATCTTATAGCTATGCGATAAAGAGTAATTATGTAGTAGAAGGTAATATACCTAGTGATGTAAGCATTTTGAAAAAAGGTAAGTACTTATCTAATCAATTAATCAAGAGTGAATATTTTGGTTCAAAGAAAAATAAATAGAAATGTTTTAAAGGCGAGTTTTAAACTCGCTTTTTATTTTTTTGATTCTTATTGAATATAAAAAAATATTGTGACATTTATTGTGACATTTATTGTGACATTTATTGTGACATGATTAATATTTAAAAAAAGAAAAGAGGTCAAAAAGTTGACCTCTCGGGGTAGGGATTAGTCTCTATATAAATAATTGTTTTATAGGGAGAGTTAGTTATTTATGAAAAACATAGAGACTAGTAAGGCGGTATAAACCTTACATACGGATGATATCATAACTTTTAAGAGTTTAAAAGAGATTTGCTTAAAAATTTAATTAAATTTTTTACATAAGCATAAATTTCTTCATAACATTCTTCAAAACCTCTTGTGTACCAAGGATCTAGCACATCCATATCTAGATTGGAGAATTCAGATAATTTTTTAATTTTAGGTGATTCGTCTAGCATATTTATAAGATTTCTTATATTGTAGGAATCCATTCCTATAATATAATCAAAATTTATTAGATCATCTTTTGTAATACGTTTAGCCGCATGCTTATCAAAAGGTATATTATGGGCTTCTAAAACCTTTTTACAAGGGAAGTAGATATCATGTCCTATTTCTTCTAAAGAAGTTGATCTTGATTCAATGTATACTAATGAATCTATTAGATATTCTTTGGCTAAGTATTTTGCAATATATTCAGCCATAGGGCTTCTACATATGTTTCCGTGACATACAAACACAATTCTTATCATTATATAGTCCTTTCTTTAAAAAAAAGCAGTATAACTGCTTTTTAATAATTTATTTCTAATTCTTCACTATCTTCATCAGGAGTAATTTGTAGTTGTTCTGCGACTTCATAAAGGATTTCGTTTACACCTTCATAACCATCCGCAAACATTAAATCTACAACATCTGAAAGAAGTTGGAACATTTCATCAGGCGCATTAGTTCTAGTTTCAATATATCCTAAAACTCTTGATTCTAAATCATTTAATTTATTTTCTGATTCGATATCATTTGGTGCACTATTTGAAAGTTCATTTTGAAAATCATTGATATAAAGTAGAAGATTAATTGTTTTTGCGCATTTTTCCATCTCTTCAATATGTGAATTAAAATCTTGTTTTAATAGTAAAGAGATGGTTTCAAAATGGTCATGTACATAATTGAATGCAGTATCAAAGATAACTTCTTCATCACGATTTAATTTATATTTATCATCTGTAACTTTTTTATAATAATAGTCACAAACAGCTATAACATGACTAAATCTTTGAATAATTGCGCTTTTATCTTTTTCTAAAGTATCGATTAATGTATAATTTTCAAATTTCCAATTGGCATAATCGCTTATTATATCCATCTTAGCACCAATTATCTTGTTTTCATTTGAGGGAATAGGATAACATCACGAACTGATTCAGACTCAGTTAAGAAGATAGCAAGTCTATCGATTCCAATTCCGATACCACCAGCAGGAGGCATACCATATTCTAGAGCTTCTACGAAATCTGTATCCATTTCGTTAGCTTCATCATTTCCAGCCTCTTTTTCTTCAAGTTGTTCAATGAATCTTTCTTTTTGGTCGATAGGGTCATTTAATTCAGTATATGCATTCGCAAATTCATGACCACCGATGAAAAGTTCAAAACGTTGAACAAATCTAGGATCAGATGGGTCTTTTTTAGTTAATGGTGATATTTCAATTGGATGTCCCATTAAGAATGTAGGTTGAACAAGTGTCTTTTCTCCATATTCTTCGAAGAAGGCATTAATAATATGACCTACTGAAATGAAATGAGGTTCAACTTCAACATGGTGTTCTTTAGCAAGTGCACAAGCTTCTTCGAATGTATAATTATTATTCTTAAAGTCTACACCTGTTTGTTCTTTAATTACATCACACATAGTAACTTTTCTAAATGGTTTAGAAATATCAATTTTTTCTCCTTCTCTATCAAAAGGATTTACGAATAATTCTTTTCCACAAACCTTATCTGCAGCATTCTTAATTACGCCTTCGCATAAATCCATCATTGATTCTAGATCACCAAATGCTTGATATAATTCAACAGTTGTAAATTCAGGGTTATGAGTTCTATCCATTCCTTCGTTACGGAAAATACGTCCAATTTCATAAACACGTTCTAATCCACCAACAAGTAGACGTTTTAAGTGTAATTCAGTCGCAATTCTTAAATAGAAGTCTGCGTCTAGGGCATTATGATGAGTAATGAAAGGTCTTGCAGAAGCTCCACCTTGAATGTTTTGAAGAACTGGTGTTTCAACTTCAATGAAACCTTTAGAATCGAAATATGATTGCATCGCACGGATGATTTGAGGTCTCATGATAGCTGTTTTCTTAGCTTCTTCATTTGTGATTAAATCAAGATAACGACGTCTGTAACGTTCCTCTTTATCTTGAAGTCCATGGAATTTTTCAGGTAGAGGTCTTAATGCTTTTACAAGGTGAGTGTATGTTTCACATTTGATAGTGATTTCACCTGTTTGAGTAAGCATAATAGTACCCTTAGTTCCTACAAAATCACCAAGGTCAGCTAATTTGAATAATGCATATTGATCTTCACCAACAACATCTTTTCTAATATATACTTGAATAAATCCACTCTTGTCTTGAATAGAATAGAATGAAGCTTTTCCCATTTTACGAATAAACATAATACGTCCAGCAATATTTACTTCAATTTTTTTCTCTTCTAAATATTCATGAAGTAAAGTTTTGCGTTCATCTTCAGCTAAATTAGGGTTTTTACTATCGAACTCTGCGATAGCTTCGTTAGCTTTAGTTTTAACATCAGAAGCATGATCAGTTGCGTCATATCTTTGACCAAATGGATCAAGTCCTAATTCTTTTAATTTATCTAATTTTTCTCTTCTTGCAATTTCTTGATCAGAAAGTTTTTGTTCCATATAAATTCCTCCATAAAGTATCTTTAATTATTATATCATAAAAATTTATTAAATAGCAAATCATAATAAAAAAACCAGCAAAATTTAATTGCTAGTTTCACTTATTTTATCTTTTTTTACAAGCTTAGGTAACATGTAAATTGCGATTGTGAAGAATGGCATAACTTTTCTGTTGAAGAATAGAGTGTCGATTTCTCCATGTACCATAAAGTATAAGAATAATACTAATAGTATAACCGCAAATAAATCTTTTCTTAAAAGTCGTTTTACTAATGTAAATAAATATATTGCAAGTGCAATAAGACCTAAAATTCCACAAGTTGTCATTTGATAGAAAACATTATGATAATTGTTTACAGGGTTATATGGGAAATTATTTTTAATATAATATCCGCTACTTCCAGCACCGGTACCTATAAACCAATGCTTTTTGAAGTTTTCTCGAGCAAGTTGCCATAACTCTTTTCTACCATTATCATCTGCGCCGTTATCTTTAAACTTCTCTATACATTGTCTTGCGGTTTCTGAATTTTTTATTAAAAATATGGTAGCTAAAACGATACATCCAAATAAAATTATAAATGGAATTTCTCTTTTCCAATTTTTTGTTGAAAATAAATATATTAAAATAAGAGGTATACCACATACCCCCATTCCAAGCATAGATCCTCTACACATTAGAACAACGTTTAATACATAGCCTATCATTATAGAAAGAAGAGCTAATAATTTTTCGAACATATTTTCAGTTTTTATATATGTATATGTTGCAAGAATAGCAGATGTATTAATAATTATTATGTAGTGATTTGATAGTCTCCATCCTAAATGAAGTTGTTTAGTCGATAATATGAAATAAGTGTTATTATCATAAATTTCAAAGAATTTTAGCGCAACCTCTATTGAAATTGTCCATAGCACTAAAATGAATGAGAATATCATATAATCTCTTTTTCTTTGTAAATCATCCATTCTTGTAAGCATTAATACGGCAAGTAGTATATTAAATGAGAATGTAAGAACGTATAAGGCTGATATGCCTTTTACAGGTGAATTTATGATAGATATAAGCATAACTATCGCAAGCACTGTTAAGCTTAGTAATATAGAATCTTTTAACTTTTTGATATTCACTTTAAAATTTTTAAAGAAGTTAAATATCATTAGAATTCCTGCAATTGATATTAAAACTATAAATGTAATACCTAAAGGGGTTTTAATATGTATGTGATCTCCTCTATTTCCACCAAAAAGAAGGAGAATAAGAGATGGAAGTGATACATACGAAGATTTACTAAATTCTATAAGAACAATCGCTATTGCGAAAAAAATGTATGATAAAATATTTGATTTATAAAACCAACAAAGAATAGTAATTATTGATAAAATAAGCATAAATATTCTTGACTCTAAGAATATTTTTAATAAAGATTTTACTTTGTTTAGCATAAATATTCCTTAATAAAAAAGAAGTGAACGCTATTGTTCAATTGGTTCACTTCTTTAATTTTTTAAGCTTTATTTGAAGAATGTAGGACATCTCTCATTTTATGTCTTACAGCTTCGGTGATGTTATCACGAGCTACACCTAGAGGTTTACGAGGATCGAAACAAGAAGGGTTATCAATGATATATTTTCTCATAGGAGCATAACATGCAAGTCTAATATCAGAATCAATATTAATCTTACATACAGCCATTTTAGAAGCTTTTGATAATAATTCTTCAGGAACACCAAGGGCATCCTTCATTTCTCCACCACAGTCATTAAACATCTTTACATAGTCTTGAAGTACTGATGAAGCACCATGAAGAACAATAGGGAAACCAGGAAGACGACGAGAAACTTCTTCAAGAATATCAAATCTTAACATTGGCTTAGTTCCAGGTTTAAATTTGAAAGCACCATGTGATGTACCAATCGCAATTGCTAAACTATCAACACCAGTTCTTGAAACGAAGTCTTGAACAGTTTCAGGGTCAGTATATGAAGAATGTTCAACATTTACTTCATCTTCAACACCTGCAAGAGTTCCTAACTCTCCTTCAACTGTAACATAAGGATTGTGTGCATGAGCATAATCACAAACCATCTTAGTTACTTTAACGTTTTCTTCATAAGGAAGAGAAGAACCATCAATCATAACTGATGTAAATCCACTATCGATACATTCTTTACAAATTTCAAAAGAATCACCATGGTCTAGGTGTAATGCGATAGGAAGTCCTGAATCAAGTACAGCAGCTTCTACAAGCTTTTGTAAATAGATTGGGTTAGCATATTTTCTTGCGCCTCTTGAAACTTGAAGAATAATAGGAGATTTTTCAAGCTTAGCGGCTTCAACTATTCCTTGAATAGTTTCCATGTTATTAATATTAAAAGCTCCGACAGCATATCCTTCATCGTAAGCTTTTTTTAACATTTCTAATTCATTTACTAATGGCATAAATAGCCCTCCTTTTATTAACATAAAAATTATACTACAAAAGGATGTTTTTTTAAAGTATAATTATACTGAAATAAGGTTGATGGTATGAATAAGAAATATATTTTTTTTGATTTTAATGGTACTATTCTTAATGATGTTTGGCTAGGGTTAAAACTTATTAATGATTTTTTAAATGATCAAAATAAGCCAAATATTAATCTAGAAAAATATAAGATGATATTTGGTTTTCCAATTAAACAATATTATTTAGATGCAGGGCTTGATTTTTCTAATACATCGTTTGAAGAAATGGCTTTAATATATAATGATAGATATATGAGTCAGTCATTAGAATGTAAGCTTTTTGATGATGTTGTGGATACACTAAAGTATTTAAAAAATAAGGGATGTTGTTTAATTTGTTTATCTTCTACAGAATATAATAATTTAGTTTTTCAACTTAAATATTATAATATTTATGATTTGTTTGATTATGTTATTGGAACCTCTAACTATGAAGGTGGAAGTAAAAGTAGATTAGGATATAATTTTGTTGTGGACAATAATATAGATTCAAAAGAGTGCTTAGTTGTAGGGGATACACTACATGATTTAGAAGTCGCAAATCTAATAGGGTGTGATGCAGTACTTTTTACAAAAGGACATCAAGATAAATCACGTTTTAAAAAACATAAGATGATTGATAATTTATCTGAAATAAAAGAATATATTTAAAATAAAAAGGATTTGTTTTAGCAAATCCTTTTATAATTATTGTTCTATTTTTCTTTCGCTTATAAGCTCATACATTTTACTTGTATCAGTCTTTTTAGTTGAATCAAGTAATTCTAATACTTTGATTTTTACTTCTTTATTACCAAAGAAAATAGTTATTACATCACCACTTTTTATTGTTAGTGATGGCTTAGCAATTTTATCGTTAACAAGAATTCTTTCTTCACATGCGACTTCTTTAGCAAGTGTACGCCTTTTAATGATTCTTGAAACTTTTAAAAATTTATCTAGTCTCATTGTTATCATCAGTTGAAGAAGTGTCTTCAACATTTTCTTCATTATTTGTTTCAGTTTGAGTAGAAGTAGTATCTTCTGTGTTCTCTACATCAGTAGTAGTATCAACAACTTCAGCAGTTGTAGTTATATCGCTAGACGAAGTAGTATCTTCTGTGTTCTCTACATCAGTAGTAGTATCAACAACTTCAGCAGTTGTAGTTATATCGCTAGACGAAGTAGTATCTTCTGTGTTCTCTACATCAGTAGTAGTATCAACAACTTCAGCAGTTGTAGTTATATCGCTAGACGAAGTAGTATCTTCTGTGTTCTCTACATCAGTAGTAGTATCAACAACTTCAGCAGTTGTAGTTATATCGCTAGACGAAGTAGTATCTTCTCTGTCTTTCGACTCATTTTCTTCAATAGATGTATTAGTAGAATTTACTGAAACATTTTCTAAGTTTCTTCCACAATTTACGCAGAATGAAGAAGTAGATTTGTTTGTAACACCACAAGTAGGACAAACTTTAGAGTTTGCTAATTCCTTTTCTTTTTCAGCTTTTTCTTTAGCTTCTCTTTCGGCTTTTAGACGATCTCTATCATCCCAACGTGTTAAATGACCAGTTTTCGCAATTTCATCAATATCAGCCTTAGTAAGTGTTTCAACTTTCTTAAGGTATTCCGCAATCGCATTAACAAGATCAATGTTTTCAGTTAAGATTCTCTTACAATCATCATAACATTCTTCAATAATCTTTCTTTGTTCTCTATCAATTTCAAGGGCTACTTGATCTGAGAAATTCTTTTCCTTCATGTAGTCACGACCTAAGAATACAGATCCAGATTGTTGTTCATATTGAACTGGTCCTAAAGAAGACATTCCATATTCAGTAACCATTGAACGAGCAATTCTTGTTGCACGTTGGAAGTCGTTTGAAGCACCTGTTGATACTTCGTTGAAAGTAATCTCTTCTGCAACTCTTCCTCCAAGAAGACCTGTAATTTGGTCTAATAATGAACGACGAGTTTCGAAATATGTTTCCTCTTCAGGAAGCATTAATGTATATCCACCTGCTTGTCCACGTGGAATGATTGTTACTTTTTGAACAACGTTAGCATGTTCAAGTTTTAAACCGATTACAGCATGTCCTGCTTCATGGTGGGCAACAAGATCTTTTTCATGATCAGAGTATTTTCTACTCTTTTTAGCAGGTCCCATCATTACACGGTCGGTTGCTTCATCAAGGTCATCAGTTGTAATAACTTTTCTGTTATCACGAGCCGCAAGTATAGCAGCTTCGTTTAATAAGTTTTCAATATCAGCACCACTAAATCCTGGGATACGTGCCGCAACCTCATCAAGTTTAACATCATCAGCTAAATGTTTGTTTCTTGAATGAACTTTTAATATAGCTTCACGTCCAGAAACGTCTGGAGTAGAAATAGTGATTTGTCTATCAAATCTTCCTGGTCTTAATAGAGCAGGGTCTAATACATCAGGTCTATTAGTTGCGGCCATAACGATTATTCCTAGGTTTGCTTGGAAACCATCCATTTCAACTAGTAATTGGTTAAGTGTTTGTTCACGTTCATCGTGTCCTCCACCCATACCAGCTCCACGTTGTCTACCAACCGCATCAATTTCATCTATAAATATAATACAAGGATGTTGTTCTTTAGCTTGTTTGAATAAATCTCTTACTCTTGAAGCTCCAACTCCGACGAACATTTCAACAAATTCAGAACCTGAAATAGAGAAGAAAGGAACACCAGCTTCACCAGCAACAGCTTTTGCTAGTAAAGTTTTACCTGTACCTGGAGGACCGAAGAGAAGAATTCCCTTAGGAATACGAGCTCCCATATCGGCATATTTTTTAGGATTCTTTAAGAAATCAACGACTTCTACAAGTTCTTGTTTCTCTTCATCACATCCAGCAACATCGTTAAATGTTACTTTTCCACCACTTGATTTCTTAGCGTTAGATTTTGCGAAATCAAATGCTTTTGAATTTCCACTTTGTCTAGATATGAATATAATAGCCCCAATTATGATTACATATGGTAATAAATACATAATCCATGTCATCGCAGTATTAGAAGAAATAGTTTTGTATTCAACAGCTACAGTAGAAGATACTAAATCATATTGATCACTTGTAAGAACTACCTTATAGTAAACTATTTTAGTCTTTTCACTATCTTTATAATATGTACCTTTAACAGTTACTGAATAATTATTTTCACTACCGTTAGGTTTTGCAGTACCACTAATATAACGATCATCTGTAATTGCATTTACAATCTCATCAAATGTTACAGTTTCATAATTTGTTGCGGTAAGTTTTCTATACGCAAACCATGCTCCAATTAAAAGAACAATAATTAAAATATACATACCAAAAGAAGTAAATACATTATTTTGTCTTGGTCTTTTTGGAGTTTGTTGTTGATTGTTTGGATTTTGGTTATTATTGTTTTGATTGTTATCCATCTACATTACCCCTTACTTTTTATAAATTTCCTCTTTTAAAACACCTATAAAAGGAAGATTTCTATATGCTTCGTTATAGTCTAATCCATATCCTACAACGAATTCATTAGGAACTTCAGCCCCAACATATTGAACATTAACATCATATTTTCTCTTAGTATTCTTAGTAAGAAGAACACACGATACAACAGATTTAGCTCCTCTACCTTTTAAAAGGTTAATAATATCACATAAAGTTGCTCCACTATCAATGATGTCATCAACGATAATAACATCTTGATCTTTTACATCTTCATCTAAGTCTTTTTTAATAATAACATTACCAGTTGAATTTGTACCAAAATATGAAGAAACATCCATATAATCAGTTCTTATATAACATGTAATATTTTGAATTAAATCAGACATAAAAGGTTCACAACCTTTTAAAAGACCAATAACGATAGGGTTTTTATCTTCATAATCCTTTGAAATTTGTTCACCTAATTTTTTACAACAAGATTTTATTTCGTCTGCTGAAATTAAAACTTTCTCTACATCATTTAACATTGTTGCCATAATTTTTCACCTCTAATATTAGATAGATGTCAAATCTATCCCTTTGTTCTTTAACTTTTTGGGCTTTACAAATATTATATACCCACAAAATATCTTGCTTGCCATCTACTACTATAGGCATTAAATCACGTTGTTCTTTAATGATTTTTTTATCAATCATTAAATCTTTAATCTTTTTATACCCATACGCAAGCTTAATTTTATCCCCATCTTTTCTATTTCTAATAGAAATTGGAAATACTAACTCATTATAACATAATTTTAAATAAATTGCATTAGGATTAACACATGTATCAAAATAAATTTTAACGTGATTGTTATTAATAATATCCTCTTTTGAGTTTAAAACATAATTAAAATCTTTTGATACTATATTATTGTCGTATTTTTGAATCCATGCCATATCATATCTTTTGATGAATTCATACTTATATTCTCCATCCTTTAGTGAATATGATTTTTGTGGATCATTTGATTTTAGCATAGATAAAATATCATTTATTTTTTGTTCACTACGAACTATTTTATATTGTTCTAGGTGATAACAAATTATTTCTTTTTGAAGAAATGAATGAAGGCTATTGAATGAATTTAAATCAATAGTCATACCGTATTTGTTTATGTAATTTAAAACTTCATCACGGATGAAATCGAATGCTTCATGAAGCTGATTTGAATAACTTGCGGTTTTTTTTAGCAAAGAAGAAGATTCGTTTTTTAAAATAGGCACGATATGATGACGAATTCTATTTCTTAAATAATCATCGGATGCATTCGTTATATCTTCGTAATAGATAATATTCTCTTCTTTAGCATATTCATAAAGGCTTTCTTTTGAACAAGCTAGAAGGGGACGAACGATATGTATATCATCAATAATTAATTCTTTAGCGATACCACCATAACCATATATATTAGAACCACCTAAAATATTCATTATGATTGTTTCTACATTATCATCTTGGTGATGGGCAGTCGCAATATATTCTACATTATGTTTTTTACAAACATCAATAAAAAAAGAATATCTTTTCTTATGAGCTTTAGCTTCAAAATTCTTATCGATTTTTTCTAAATGTAATATTTCATAAGGAGTATTAGTTCTTTTACAAAGCTCTATTATTTTCTCCTCTTCCATTTCAGATTCTTGTCTTTTCTTGTGATTGACATGCGCAACTATTACATCGTATCCGGCTTTTTTTAGCACATGAAATAAAACAGAAGAATCAACCCCTCCAGAAAGGGCTACTACAACTTTTTTATTTTTAGGTATTAAGTTTAAATTTAATGCTAAAGCACCATTTGCCATATAAATCACCTACATTAATATTAATATTAAAACAAAAAAAATTCAATTTAAAAATAATGTGATATTATGGTATAGTTTAAAAGAGTAGAAAGTAAAACAATAAATTAGAATTTTGTGGTATAATGAAAATTATAAAGTTGGTGATTGTTAATGAAATTAGTACTAGCTTCAAAATCCCCTAGAAGAAGCGATATTTTAAATAAATTTAATTATAAGTTTAGTGTAGAACCATCTGATATAGATGAGAGTATGGATAAATCTAATACACCCATTTCAAATGTTAAAATGGTAGCGTTAAAGAAAGCCTTAGCACTTGGGAAAAGGTATGATGAAATAATTCTTGGTGTTGATACAATAGTTGTTATAGATAATCTTATTTTAGGCAAACCAAAAGATTATCAAGATGCAAAAAGGATGCTTAAACTGCTATCTGGAAGATCGCATCAAGTAATATCAGGTGTGGGATTAGTATTTAATGATGAAATACATAATTTTGCGGTAACATCAAATGTATATTTTAGAGAAATTTCAGATGATGAAATTGATGAATACATTAAAACAGAAGAGCCTATGGATAAAGCTGGATCATATGCAATACAAGGAATTGGATCGAAGTTTGTATTAAAATATGAAGGCTCATTAAACAATATTATAGGACTTCCTATTGAGGATATAAAACCTATTTTGGATAAGTATTACTATATGTGGAAAATAGGGGATGTCTATATTCCAAATAAGGTAGTATTAGCTCCTATGGCTGGTATTTGTAATTTAGCTTTTAGAAAAATATGCAAAGAATATTCTGTAGGGCTTATGGTTGCGGAAATGGTATCTGATAAGGCTATAGGTTTTAATAATGAAAAATCAATTAAGATGACTAAAGTTGATCAAATAGAACACCCTATATCAGTTCAAATATTTGGAGCTGATAAAGAAAGCTTAGTATACGCAGCTAAATATTTAGATGAAAATAGTGATTGCGATATTATTGACATTAACATGGGATGCCCTGTTAATAAAGTAGCTAAACGTGCAGCTGCAGGAGCTAGTTTATTAAAAGATCCTAATAATGTTTATGATATAGTATCAGCCGTTGTTAGTGCAGTTAAAAAGCCTGTTACAGTTAAAATAAGACTTGGTTGGGATAATGATCATATTAATTGTTTAGAGAATGCGATTATGATTGAAAAAGCTGGAGCTAAAGCGATAGCTATTCACGGAAGAACACGAAGCGACATGTATCAAGGACATGCAAGATATGATGAAATAAAGAAGGTAAAAGAAAAGCTTCATATACCAGTTATTGCGAATGGTGATATAAATAGTGCTAAAAAAGCGAAAGAGGTTTTAGACTATACAGGGTGTGATGCAGTAATGATTGGAAGAGGAGCTCAAGGTAATCCATTTATTTTTAAAGAGATTAATGAGTACCTTATGAATAATAGGATTATTGAAAGACCTTCTTACGAAGAAATTTATAATACAATTATAAGGCATCATGCTTATCTTTTAGATTTAAAAGGTGAAAAACTAGCACATCTTGAAATGAGAACACATATTGCGGCGTATCTAAAAGGAATTCCTAGCGGAGCACAAATTAAAAATCAGATTAACACTAGCGCAAATTTTGATGATGTTACTAAAATATTAAGGGAGTTTTTATTGAAAGAAAGTAGTTAAAAGTAATGTGGTAGATTAAGTTCTAACAAATGAATTATGATGTTTTAGAATAAAGATATAAAAAAAGAAAAAGAGGATAAAAAATGAAAAGATTTAAAGGGATAGGATATTTAACAATATCAATGCTTTTAGCATTATCGGTTACAAGTTGTAAATTAACTAATAGTACTGATAATAAAAACAATGATAATACATCTGATACAGATAATTCAAATACAGATGGTAATAAGAAAGATGATACATCAACTGATAACTCATCTAAGGGTGATGATTCAAAGAAAGATGATACAACAGGTGGAAATACATCAGGAGGAGATTCTTCGAAAGGAGACACAACTGGTGGAGACACAGCTGTTGTGACATATACCATTACTTTTGATACAAATGGTGGTACAGAAATCGCTAGTATTACTATAAATAAAGATTCATGTATACAAAATTTATCTGCACCAACAAAAGATGGGTATGTATTTGATGGTTGGTATTTAGATAAGTCATTTACTACTGTGTTTAATACAACTACTAAAATAACTTCAAATTTAACTTTATATGCAAAATGGGATGCTAAAGCAGCAGCTGGTGAAGTGGTATCTTCACTATCTGGATATGCAGAAGGTTTATATGCAAAGTTTAGTGAAACAGAACCTTCATCTTCCGCTATAAAGGTTGAGGTAAGAAAATCTAGTGAAACATCATGGACTAGAGTTGATAATGAACTTATTCAAAGGGAAAGTGATAGTCTTGCAAGAGTTGATGTTTTAGGACTTAGTGCAGGATTATATGATTTAAAGATTACTAACTCAGAAGGTAAGTGTGAAACAAGAACTAACATTCAAGTTACATCATATGATAGATCAGGTTATGCACACTTTAATAAAACTGATGGTGTTGGGGCATATAACGATGATGGAACATTAAAAAGTAATGCAGTTGTTGTATATGTTAATGATTCAAACAAGAATACTGTAAAAGCTACTATTGCTGGAAAAGAATACACAGGTATCGCAAACATTATGCAAGCACAATATAAATCAAGTTATCCACTTGTAGTGCGTTTCTTAGGTAGTGTTAAAACAACACAATGGGACTATATTGATACTGCAACAGTTTATGGTGCCGGAAAAACATCGGAGAGAGTATCAAAACAAAATAAATTATTTGATGTTGATGGATGGGGTTCTAATAAACTTACTGAATCCGCTATAATATCTGCTGGATTAAATTCTATGTCAAACGATATAAATAATGGAATAACAGCTATTAATGGACTTACAAATAGAATTAATAGAAAAACAGATAGTGATTATGATGGAATGTATGTATATGATTCATACTTTAATGATCTAGATGTATTAAACGCTAAGAATGTTACAGTTGAAGGTGTAGGAGAAGATGCGGAATTATATCAATGGGGATTTACATTTAGTAAATGTAATTCACTAGAGGTCAGAAATCTTACATTCTCTAACTACACTGAAGATGCGATAGGAATACAAGGTGGATCTAACACAGATATGAATTATAGTGGATTCTGGATTCATAACTCAACATTCAATCGTGGATTAAACAATTGGGATGTGACTGATGAAAATGATAAGGAAGATGGAGATGGATCTACTGACTTTAAATATGCTCATAATCTTACAATAAGTTATGTAAGATATAACAAGACCCATAAAACATCATTAATCGGTGGTGGAGATGACCATTGTCAATATAACTTGACTATGCATCATAATTTCTATAATCAATGTTCATCACGTCAACCACTTTTAAGACAAGCAAATGTGCATATGTATAATAACTATTATTATAAATCTTCAACGGCTCAAGACATTAGAGCTAATGCATTTGCGTATTCTGAATATAATTATTTTGACAACTGCATTGCTGCACAAAAAGTAACTACCGAAAAATATTTATATACCGCTATAAAATCTTATAATGATTATTATGACGGAAGTAAGAATACTAGTGCCGCAACAAAAGTAAGCGAAAGAACTACCGCTGTTGCTGGATTATGCAAACCCGATAATGGTACTACAGATTATACAAACTTTGATACAAATTCTTCACTATTCTATTATGATAGTGTAAATAAAGTAACTAAGGTTTCATATCTATCAACTGCAGCCCAAGCTAAACTTGATTGTCAAAACTATGCTGGGGCTAGTAGTAAATATAATGTTTTATCAACAAGTGATAGTACTACTAGTGATTCAGATAGTAGTGATACAACAACAAAAACTTTTACTGTTGTATCAAAAGAAGATTTTTCAAGTAATGTAGATGTCACAACACTAACATCTAATAATGTACCTTCAAACGCTGGAATTTATTTGTATACAGATGCTAGTGATACAACTAAAAATTATCTTAAGGTTAATGATGGTCAATTATTAATTTATGATGATACAACATCAACAACTTATGGATACTATATCTATAATGAGGCATATAACTCTGGTGTTGCGCGTTATAGTATTGATTTTATACCTCAAACAGAGAATACAAAATGGGGATTTATATCATTCATTACATCAGATAATCAGTATATAACTCTTGTGACTGATGGTGCTAAAAAGATTAATGTGACATATGGCGAGACTACTAAAGAATCTGGTGTTTTACTTGAAGCAAGTAAGACTTATACTATAATACTTACTGTAGATTATACTAATGGTACTATGACTATAAGTATAAATGGTACTGAGGTATCAATTGAATCTAGTCCTTCAATAAAAGGTATTAAATTTACAACTGCAGCCGCAAATTCTAGGTCATTTTTGGTTGATAATATTATAGTAGAGAAAAAGAATTAAAATTATTAAAAAAAACTTGAACAAATAGTAAAAAAGTGATTTACAAAAAAATAATTCATATGTTAAAATAACTACGTAAAAAATCCGTTTGTGAAGGGATGTGTGACAATGGAGTCGTTCTTATGTCAACTTTTAAAAATAAATGATAAAATATACATTGATATTCCATTTAATGTATGGCATATCACTAACAAAAAAAGTAACACACAATATGCTAAAGTTGTAATACTATCCGATACTATAAATGTGCTTGATTTCGAGTGCCGTCTTGTCTCAAGAGGAGATGGACTATTCTATATTCCTATTGGACCAAAGGCTTACGCAATAATTAAAGAATATAAAAAATTATCTGTTGAATTTGATTTAATTGATAAACTACATTCGATAAATCATGATTCACCATATTCACTTGATAATCCTATTAGAAGACAAATAGAATATGTATCACAACCAGCTAAAGGTTATTGTATGCATGCGATAGTGAGTATGCTTACAGGTGAAAGCATTGAAGCTGTGTGTGAACGTATGCAAGCACGTGCATTCCAAGGATCTCTTTCAAAACTTATTGAAACACTAGATTATTATGGAATAGCACATGGTAAAATAATTTATAAATTTGAATCATTACCATCAATTTGTATATGTAATACTAGAATAGGTAGAAGAAATCATTATTGTCTTTATTATCAAAAGAAATTTTATGATCCTACATATGGAATTAAAAAAGATATTCCAATTGATGCGATTATATCTTATATTGAAATAACATTATAAAAAGGAAGGGTCAACCTTCCTTTTTGTGATTTTAATAAAATAAAAAGAGGCTGTGAAATTCACAGCCTTTATTAATTCTATGTAATTGGAGCTGGGTTGAAGACGCATAGGAAATTCTTAAGACCATGCTTTTCAGCATTGGATTTCTTAATTCCGCTGCATACATCAAGGATTTCATTGAATAAAACAGTTCCAATATCTTTGATAGTGGCGTCACCAGTTGCAATAGGTCCTGCGTTAACATCAATGATGTCATCCCACATTTCTTTCATTTCGTTTCTAGTACATACTTTAATAACTGGCGCAGCAGCAAGTCCATATGGAGTTCCACGTCCAGTAATAAATACTTGAAGTGTAATACCAGAAGCTAATTGACAAGGTCCACAAACCATATCAGATGCAGGAGTAGCCGCATAAATTAAACCACTCTTTGTAGGTCTTTCACCTGGTGATAAGACTTCAACAATTGGGGCAGTTCCTGATTTAGCAATAGAACCCATGGCTTTTTCAACGATGTTAGAAAGTCCACCTTTTTTGTTACCTGGAGTAGGGTTTGCGGAACGGTCAACATTACCATTCTTTAAATAGTTATCATACCATTTCATCTCACTCGCAAGTTTATCGCAAACTTCTTTTGAAACAGTACGTTCTGCGATGAAGTGAACTCCATCACGAACCTCAGTAACTTCGCTAAACATAACTGTAGCACCAGCCGCAACTAGCATGTCTGATGCATATCCTGCAGAAGGGTTACCAGTAACTCCACTGAACGCATCAGAACCACCACATTGCATACCTATGCAAAGTTTTGAAAGAGGTAATTCTTTTCTAACTCTTTGGTTAAGCTTTTTAAGCTTTTCTTCAGCCATATCACAAATCTTCTTCATCATATTATCGAAACCTTTAATATCTTGAAGAACAATTACGTTCTCTGGCTTAATATCTTTTTCATCTAATAGTTTTTCAACTGTAAGCTTTTCGCATCCTAAAGAAACTACCATTACTTCACCACCGAAGTTTGGATGATGAACTAAGTTTTTCAATGAACGAATAGGAATTACAGCTTCAGGTGCGTTAATCGCAACACCACAACCATAAGCGTGGTTGATAGCTACAACGTCATCTACGTTAGGATATTTAGGAAGAATTTCTTTTTTAATCTTTTCTACCGCAACATCAAGTACACCAGATACGCATTGAACAGTAGTAGAAATACCTAAGATGTTTCTTGTTCCAGCATATTTTTCACCTGGTATTTCATATCCTAAGAATGTTTTTCTAGGAGGTTCAGGTAAAACAACGTCTACTTTCTTTCCCCATTCCATATCATCAAGAGATGGTGGAGTAGGAAGATCAAGCATAAATTCGTTAATCCATGAACCCTTTGTTATAAGGTCTTTTGCATACCCTAAAACAACACCATAACGAATTACTTCGGCACCTTTTTCGATATCAGTAAGGGCAATTTTATGTCCTTGAGGAATAGTAGTCTTAGTAACTATTCTATCCATAATTTCAGTACCTTCAGGAATTTCGTGAATGGCAATCGCAACATTATCATTATCTTTTATTTTAATGTATAATGGCTTCATTTAATATCACTCCTTTTCTAAAATTTGTTTTATATATTTAAGGCTTGATTCCATTTTGTCTTTAGGAACCCCTTCAAATATTAAATTTGCGTGTGGAACATTTTGTTTTACTTTAGTAACAATATATTCCAAATCCATTAATCCATCTCCAAGACCTACTTTTAATAATGGTTTTTCATCCATAGTAAAATCTTTTAAATGAATATTCTTGATTTTGTCACCGAATAATTCGATACATTCATCAATCACTTTATGTTGATATTCTTTATCGTAATTTTCTTCGTTTAAGTAATTGTATACATCAACAGTTACATAAACATGACCATTATCAATCGCATCAATAAGTTTTTTTAATTGTTTAGGACAATACATACAATGTCCATCTGCACCTTCGATTGATAAATTAGAATTAACTTCTTTAGCATAATCTGCAAGTTCTTTGAATGTGTTTTTAACAATTTCAAATGCTTCCTCAGTTCTGTTTAATGGATTATAAGTCCATTTATCATCGTTATAAGAACCTGTTTCACTTCCAATATATAGAGTATTGAAATAATGTGAATAATCTAGATGCATCTTAAACTTCGCAATATTACGCTTAACAAGATCTTTATTAGAATGAACAGGATTGAAATAAGATCCAATTAATGGGATTTCAAGACCTTCATCTAAGAAAGTTTTAGCTATTTCTTTTGCACGATCTTCACTTAATTCACCAGGCCATGCAGTTTCGCCTTCAATAGCTTTATTGATGGCTAGTTGTAATCCATCAAATCCTAAAGCTTTAATTTCTTTTGCTAGTGTAGGCGCATCCTTTTTACCTAAGTCTTGTGCTCTTACAAAAATTTTCATGTTATTCTCCTTTGATAGCTTTAATTAATCTTATTATATGATCCATTTGAGCTTCAAGATTCTCTTTAGAATAAGCTTTTGATTCTTTAAAATCCATAGCTTGTTGATTAATACTCATAATTGTTGTGACACCCATATCGTATGCTTTATCAGGAACATCACCGATAGCACCACATAAAGCAATCACCGGTACGTTTTGTTTCTTAGCACGTAAAGCAATTCCAGAGATTACTTTACCATCAACAGATTGACTATCAATCTTACCTTCACCTGTAAATATGAAGTCGGCATCTTTAATTTTAGAATCAAAATCAAATAGATCTAATATAGTATTTATTCCAGAAGTAAGTTTTCCAGAGAAGAATGCGATTATTCCAGCACCCATACCACCTGCAGCTCCACTTCCTTCAATAGAAGAAACATCAATACCAAGTTTCTCCTTTATTATATTAGATAATAAAATTAAATTCTTATCAAGTTTTTTTACTAAATTTTTGTTTGCACCTTTTTGTGGAGCGAATACATATGCTGCTCCATGCTCTCCATATAATGGATTTGTGATATCACACATTGCAGAAATTTCTGTAGATCCGATATTTTTCTTGATTTCTGTTAAATCAATATTTGTGACTTCTCCAAATTCAAGTGGAGTTGGGAAGAATTCTTCACCTTGCCTATTATAAAATTTAGCACCCATTGCGATTGCGGCACCAACACCCATATCGTTAGTACAACTACCACCAAGTCCTAAAATGATTTTTTTAGCACCATTTTTGATTGCATCCTTAATTAAAGTACCTACACCATAAGTGGTTGCTAAAGCAGGATCAAGATGATCTGGTATTGTAATACCTGCACAAGAGGCCATCTCTATAATTGCAGTAGAATCTTTCATACCGTAATATACTTTTAATTTTTCACCAAAAGGACCAGTTGATTTACAATAAATCTTTTCTCCACCAATACCTCTTAATACTGCATCAACACTACCTTCCCCACCATCTGCGATAGGAAGTTCTTCTATAATAGAATTAGGATAATGCTTTAAAATAGTATTTTTCATTATTGTTGAAGCTTCAAGTGCTGAAATAGTTCCTTTAAAAGAATCAGGAGCTAAAACAAATTTCATAAAATCACCTCTACTTTACACCATAAATTATATTCTTTAAAACATAAAAATCTATTGATTAAGTAGCGAATTTTTTAAAAAAAGCAAAAAAATAAAAAAATAATATTAAAAAAATGAAATGGAATAAATATATAAATGAAACGAAAAGGAAAGCATTTTAATACAATTTGAAATGAAATGAAACGTTTCTTTAAAAAATATAAAAGTTTTTTGATGTTTGTAAACTTTGTCAATTGTAAGTCGCACAAAACATTTATATAATATGCTTGAAGATCAACTAAGGAGGACAAATTATGAAAGTTGGATTTATTGGACTTGGAATCATGGGAAAACCTATGAGCAAAAATTTATTAAAAAAAGGACATGACCTTGTAGTATGTAGTCATGGAGAGGCTGCAGTAAATGAACTTGTAGCACTAGGAGCTAAGAAAGCTTCAAATGGTAGTGAAGTCGCAAAAGAATGTGATGTTATTATTACAATGCTTCCAAATTCACCTCAAGTGCGTGATGTATGTTTAGGTGAAGGTGGAATTATTGAAACTGCTAAACCTGGAACTGTAGTTATAGATATGTCAAGTATTGACCCAGTTGAAACAAGAAGTATTGGTGCTGAACTTGAAAAGAAGGGTATTGAATTAATGGACTGCCCAGTATCAGGTGGAGAACCTAAGGCAATTGATGGAACTATTTCTGTAATGGCTGGAGGAAAGAAAGAAACATTTGATAAATATTATGATTTAATTATGTGTATGGCAGGAAGTGCTGTATATGTAGGACCTCTTGGAAGTGGAAATATTACAAAACTTGCAAACCAAATTATTGTTGCATGTAACATCGCCGCAGTAGGAGAAGCATTAACATTCGCAACAAAATCAGGAGCTGATCCTGAACTTGTTTATAAAGCAATTCGTGGAGGACTTGCAGGATCAACTGTACTAGATGCTAAAGCTCCTATGATGCTTTCAAGAAACTTTAAGCCAGGATTTAGAATTGAATTACATATCAAGGATTTAAATAATGCACTTAATGCTGCTCATGCAGTAGCATCCCCTACTCCACTTACAGCTAACGTAATGGAAATGATGACTTATTTAAAATCTGATGGATATTCAAAAGAAGATCATTCAAGCTTAGTTAAATATTATGAAAAACTTGCAGGAATCGAGGTTAAGAGTCAACATGAGTAAATATTTTACACCTACTGGAATTATTCCACCAATAATTACTCCTTTAACAGATGAAGGAGAAGTTAATTATCCAGTTTTAAGACAAATGGTAAATCACTTAATCGATAGCGGAGTTCATGGACTATTCCCTTTAGGAACAACAGGTGAATTCTATGCATTTGATGATGATACATATAGAAAGATTATAGAAACAGTAAAAGATGAAGCTAAAGGTAGAGTTAAAATCTATGCTGGATGTAATCACATTACTACAAGAGGAGCTATTAAATTAGTAAAAATTTGTGAAGAAATAGGAGTAGATGCAGTTTCTGTATTAACACCTATGTTCGTATCACAAACACAAGATGAAGTATACAAATATTTCAAGACTATAGCTGAAAGCACAACATTACCTATTATTATGTATAATAATAAGCCAAAGACTAATGTTACAATTACTCCTGAAACTTGTGCTAAACTTGCAGTAATTCCAAACATTATTGCAGTAAAAGATTCTACAGGTGATATGACAAACACAGCTGAATATATCCGTCTTACACGTGATATTGAAGATTTCCATGTACTTGTAGGAAGAGATACATTAATTTATGCTGGTTTAATGTATGGAGCATCTGGATCTATATCTTCATGTGCTAACGTTGCCCCAAAAGTTGCGGTCGCAATTTATGAAAACTTCATAAAAGGAGACTATAAGGCAGCACTAGAAGCTCAATTTGAATTAGCTCCACTAAGAATTGCGTGCGGAATGGGTACTTTCCCTGCAGTAATTAAGGAAGGACTTGTTCAACAAGGAATTCCTGTAGGAAAATGCTTAGATCCTATTTCAGAATTAACTGATGTTGAAAAACAAAAACTACATGAAATTCTTAAGAAAATGAATTTAGTTAAGTAAAAATCAAAAAGAGGTTCAAACCAAATATGAATAAATTTGGTAGTGAACTTCTTTTTTTGCATTTTCACATAAAATATAAGATGTTTAAATTCTTCATTAGAGAAATTAAATAGTCTTTTTATGTTGATATAATACGTTATAAATGTTAAAACTAATTTAAGTAATAATTAAAAAATAATTTTAATGTAAAAAAGTTAATTATAAGAGGGAGAGAGTTTGTATGAAAAGAATATTAAATATGTTTCTATGTATACTATTATTAGGAACTGGTGTTTTTAGTTTAAGTGCAGGAGATAATTACAACACTGCACAGAAAAATTTTACTTCTTATGAAGTAACTGATTCTATTGTCCAACAATCCCTTGATGATTTGGATGTTAGACTAGAAGATTATATTGATATCGATTATTTTTCTAATTTAGAGATTTCTTCAAATAAATCAAGTGATATCAATAAATTATTTGTATCAACAGAAAAAGAAGATACTATAATTATTGATGATGAACAATACACGGCATTAATAGAATCCATAACTAATATTTTTAATGATTTAAATGAAGAAGAATATGAGATATTTAAAGAACTAGCACAAGATGATTCAAATATTTATGATATGATAGATATGATAGAGAATGGATTTGAATTAGATTCAAATTCATTATCACCATCAAACAATATCATTAAAATGTCTGCTGGAGTAACGAGTATTGCGTCTATTCTAACTGCGCAAGGAGTATCTAGCGCAGCTATTATTGCGATTAAAGGCGCATTCAATTCTATGATAGCTACCTTAAAAGCCTTCTTTGCTCCAAATTCAGTAAAAGGCGCAATTGTAACTGCCTCTATTTTAGTAATATCTAGTGTAGTTATAATAAATTGGAATAAGATTAAACCAGTATTTAATAATATAGTAAATATATTTGCGAGTAACGCAAAGAAACTCGCAAATACTGTAACTAAAGTATTTAATAATATATTCCAAATGGCAATAAAAGCTACAACATATAATAATTTTGATGATGTAGTTAATAAAGATAATGAGATTAATCAAAGATTAAAGAATAGTGGAAGAAGTTTATCTAAATTAAAAGAAGTATTGCAAATATTTTTAGGAGTTGCTTCTTTGACATCTTTCTATAATTCTAACAATAAAGTTCTTTGTATTGGAAGAGATATAAAAGAGACATATGATGAAGATGATATAAGAGGATATCAAAATTATGCAAAACAGAATAATTATTGGTCTTTTTGGGTTAGAAATTATAATCATTATTTGTTAGAAAATTCTGAGATTTTTTTAGAATTATGTAATGATGTATTGATTTATTATTGTTGTGCAAATGATTGGGATTTTATTCTAGTCACAAATCCATATTATTATATGGCTGAACACTTAGATACAAGATATGGTGGAATAGCTTATGCGAATGAAATCGCAATAATAAGAAATAATGGATATAATTATTTTACTAACGTATCACTCTCATGGAATACAATTCCATATCCTGGTATGAGGGAAGAGAATTATTATTCTTATGCAGGATATAGGGTATCAAAGTAATAGAAAGGATAGTGTTATAAAATGGAAGAAATTAACAACCCTTACGTTGTTGAAAAGTATGGAAAAAATGTTCATTTAAACAAAGATAATATCCAAGATATTTACTATTTAACTGAATGTAATACAATTTGTACTAAAATGGTAATAGAGGAATATTTGGACAAAAATTATAGTGATGAAACTATTTTAGAGTGGAATGATATATTTATTAATAATTATCTAGATAAAATTGAAGAATTGTTAAATTATGATGGCCTTGATGTTATTAGAACAATTTGTTATTATTTTGAATCAGCTATGTTCATTTATACCATAAAAAAAACAACCTATTTAAGATTTATTTTACTCTTAAAAAAAATGTTTGAAAAATATGGATATTTTATGAACTATAGTTTTCTAGATGTAAATCCAGATTCAAGAATTCTTGGTTCTTTTAACGTCTACATTAGTATGAGATGGGAAAGAGATTGTATATTTGAAAGTCGTAGTCATGGGTCAATTCATCATTATAATGGTATTTTAGATTATGTTTATTTATTACCAAATCTATATTATCTAAATTATATGGATTTGTTTTGGAAATGTATAGATGAACTAATTATACCAATTTTTAATCATTTTAAAGAAGAGAGTAAATATTTAACTGATAATAATTTAAAATATATGGAAA